>NZ_JCACKQ010000005.1:0-126751 GCF_059505465.1 Symplocastrum torsivum
ACTTATATTTATATCCCTGTGTTAACCTGTCATAATCTTTGTGGCGCACTACTAGGCACCATGAGCTGTTTTGCTCACAATAAAGGAATGAAAATTTTTCTTACTCCTTCTGCCTTATTTTCAAGCTAGTCTAAGCTTTTTGATCGAGGCGAAGCGCTCGTTCTAAAGCCGCCTTTTCTCTCCCTCTCCGGGCATAGGGATGTAATTGCGTAGTATCCCAACCGCTGAGGATACTCAAATCCTCTAAATCAATTCCCTTCATCAGCATTTCTACGCACCAAGTTTGTCGTGCTTGTTCTACAAATAGCGGTTGACCTTCAGGTGTTAATAATCCTGAAGTAAATGTCTGCCAGAAAGCACGTAACTCTTCCTCTGAAAACCGTTGACCTTCCTCATTCACAAACATCGCCAACTGCTCATCTTTACGACTCTTGAGCCACTGACTTAGAGGATTGCGAATGTAGGAGCCATACCGCTTTCCCATAATCCACTGATTGACTGGCACTTGTCGAACTGCACCTTGAGTGATTTGCAACAGGTGTTGGTGTTCATCAATGATTTGATGCGATCGCTCTAAAGCGACAACCTCTTGCGGACGCAAACCAGCTCCAAATAGCACGTAAGCGAGAGCATAATCCTGCAATCCCTGCTTTTTCGCTTGTAGCAGAATCGAGCGAACTAAAGAAGCGGGTAAATCAGCTACTTTCTCATTTGAATTTTTCCTTGCTTCTAAAGGAGTCTCTTTGTCTAGACTGACAGCACCTGCTGAAGATTCTGGTAAGGGTGAAACAGCTCCATATAAGAACACCTCCACTAAACTCTCTAAAAAATCCTCACGGTTCTCCCAAAGTTCATGGAACTCGCTTGTCAATTCGATGACTAAATATCCGAACAACATCACATTGAGCAAGCTAGATAATTTTTCAGCAGGTAAACGGCAGTGTAGCTGCTCACGCTCAATAACGGTTGCGAGATAGTGGGCAACATCACGATTGGCGAGAGTGATACCTCTTCCTAGCGCCCGACGATTTTCGACGGTGTATTGCCCTGCCTCACCAACTACTGAACGCAGTAAGTCTGGAATCTTTTCTAGCGCTTTTAGGCGATCGCTTGCATAGTTTCTTAGCGCCTCATCTACATGGCTTGTCTGATTTACTTGCGTTCTTAAGGATTCACCCAGGTGAGTAAACACCGCAGAGTCTTCAATCAAGGCCAAAAGCAACCCTTGCTTGCTTCCGAACTGGCGGAACAGCGTTACTTCATTAACCTGTGCTAATTCTGCAATCTGCCGAGTTGTCGTCTCGATAACGCCCTGAGAGCGAAATAACTCAAGCGCTGCATTGACTAAGCGCTGTCGAGTTGAAGAATTTGTTCGAGGCATATGCATAAAGGCATAAAAATGTAAGTAACACTTGCATTTTTAGAAAACCGTTGTTAGATTTAAAGAGTGCAAGTATTACTTGCATCTCCTCACTATAACGACCTCTCTACAAAAGAGGGAAGATTCATGACTAACAACTCACTCTCTGCTGTCCCGGAAATTCGACCGCCTTTAACTTTTAACTGGGTTAGCGCGACGTTTTTCGCGGCAATTCACGCTTTAGCACTACTGGCTCCTTGGTTTTTCTCCTGGTCAGCCGTGGGAGTCACGATTTTTCTACACTGGCTATTTGGCAGCATCGGCATTTGCTTGGGTTATCACCGACTTTTAACCCATCGTAGTTTTCAGGTACCAAAGTGGTTGGAGTATATCATTACGACCATCGGTGCCTTTGCACTGCAAGGAAGCCCCATCTTTTGGGTATCCGGTCACCGTCAGCATCATGCTCACACAGAGGACGAAGTAAAAGACCCATATTCAGCTCGTCGGGGTTTTTGGTGGAGCCACATGCTTTGGCTGTTTTACAAGAACGACGAGTTTTTTAACTACGAAAACTATAAGAAATCTGCGCCTGATTTAGCACGAGACCCATATTATCGCTGGCTTGACCGCAACTTCTTGTTACTGCAAATTCCCTTAGGAGTGTTGCTCTATGCCTTGGGTGGATGGTCGTTTGTCATCTACGGGATGTTTGTCAGAACAGTGTTACTTTGGCACAGCACTTGGTTGATTAATTCGGCAACTCATATGCGAGGTTATCGAAGCTTTGAGGTAGATGATAACTCTGGTAACCTTTGGTGGGCGGCGATCTTAACGTATGGAGAAGGCTGGCACAATAATCACCATGCTCAGCCAAATGTTGCTCCAGCCGGACGGAAATGGTGGGAAGTTGATGTCACTTGGTGGGCGATTCAAGTATTAAAGACTTTTGGTTTAGCGAAGAAGGTTGTAATGCCTCCGCAGCGACAACTACAAAGTTAATTTGAATTGAAGTAGAACAACTTGTTTAAGATAATGCGATCGCACTCACAACCCAAGAGAAGCGATCGCATTTTTCATGGTGATTAGTCAGCAAGCTTTTCCTGGCATCTAGACAAGTGCGATCGCGGTGTGACAAAGTTTAGCCTTGGAAGATTTGCTTTGGTCTAGGAAAAAGCAATGAGTCTGTGGTCTAAGGATTTAATAACAAGGACAATGCTGAAAAGTTTTGCGGTGGTGCTGTTTTTACTCATAGTTTTGGTGGCATCACCTGCTGAGGCAAAGGTCACACGCTATTTGGAGGGCAACGCTGGCGATGTCAATCCGGCATTAGCTGGACCTGCTCATGATTTGGGTGGTGGTGGTACTGACGTAGACCCTGCTATTGAGTGGATGATCGATCAGGTTAGGGGATGTACCAACTGCGCCACTAAGGTCGATGTTGTAGTCATTCGAGCGTCCGGCGATGATAGCTATAACGCGCCAATCCTTGCAATGAACGGTGTTGACTCCGTGGAAACTCTTGTCATCACGAGTCGAGAGGATGCCAATAAAGCTGATGTTGTAGATACAGTTAGAAATGCTGAGGTAATTTTCTTCACTGGCGGTGACCAGTGCGAATATGCCCGGAATTTCAAAAAAACAGGAGTTGAGACGGCTGTAGAGTCTGTTTATGCAAGAGGAGGCGGCATCGGGGGAACCAGTGCAGGCACAATGATTCAAAGTGATTTTGTCTACAACGCTTGTTCGGACACCGTTGAAACTGAAGAGGCGCTAGAAGACCCTTACGAGGATATTAGCTTCACCGACAATTTCTTCAATTGGGAAAATCTCAAGGGAACTGTTGCTGATACACACTTTGATGCACGGGACAGGATGGGTCGCACCATGACCTTCATTGCTCGCCTAATTAGAGACGGTTTATCTGATAGCGCCTTGGGCATAGCTGTAGACGAGGAAACGTCTGTTGTAGTGGACAAAAATGGTTTAGCTAGGGTTATGGGAAAAAGACCAGCGTACTTCATACTCGGTGACCACATGCCTGAAGTCTGCGAACCGCAAACTCCTCTAACCTTCTCCAACTACAAGATATGGAGAGTAGGGAGTGATAGTACATTCGACCTGAAAGATAGACCAACGAGGGGCTACTATCTCAGAAGTGTCAATAAAGGGCGGATTAGTGCAAACCCTTACGAGAGATAGACGAAAGGCTAACGTTCCCAAAAAACAACCACCAGTTCAAGACAAACTCTCTAATAATTCACTAGCTGACAAAATTGGCAAAGTAGCACCCGCAAAATCTTGTGCATTACGGGTGATAATGGCGTCAAGCCTTGATGCCATTGCACAAGCTAATTGAACGGCATCTTCAAAATCTCTCAAGTTAGAGGAGAATGCTGCATCCAAAATCACACGGTCTACCAAGCAAACTTCCATCAGCGTTAGTGTCTCAGAAACTGCTTGTCTAGCAAGCTCAACGCTCCTTGTTTGCCTTCTAGCAATGTAAAAAATATTAGTTAGAGTTGTTGCTGTCACATACCCAACAATTCTCTCGGATTCGATCGCTTCCATCAGACCTGCTGCATCCTCTACAAAAGGTTCTCGCTCTAGAAAGTCATCCAGAATAATGTTGGTGTCCACTAATACCCTCATTGCAGGTATTTCTCCACCAAGCGTTCTTCTAACATCGCTTCAACTTCGGCATCAGTTGGAGGGGGCGCATCGGTTTTGAGTAGTCCGCGCATCCTCTGCGCTGCGCCTTTACGCTCAGGACGAGGTCTGAGTTCGTGTTGAAGTGACTGAAGGATGGCACTCATCAATTCCAAGCGATCGCTTACGGATAGCTGCAATGCTTGTTCGCGTAATTCTTGCAAAGACATCGTTTTTAATTCCTTAAATGTTCTTGCCTGACAACTTGCTATTTAAGTTTAGGCGATGCCATTTTCATTAATACTAAAGGTGCGATCGCATTCAAGAGTCATAAATTATCAAGAAATTTTTGTAGCAAATCTCTTAAATTACGGATGTACTCATCGCCTGTCACGATCGTCAGGTAGCAAGAAAACGCTGCCACAGCCCCTTGCCAGCTCTTAAGTGCTTCTATGTTCTCTGAGAGTCTTACCTGTAATGAGCGCCTTGCCTGCAAGAAACCCAACCTGTGAAGCACTAACCCCTTGTTTTTGTGGATATAGGTGTCATCCGGAGCAAGGTAGAGAGCATGGTCATAGGTAGCCAGCGCTTGCTCATAACTGTGCAACGCCTCTGGATACTGTTCCAGTTGTGTGTGCAAGATACATAGTTTTGCAAGTACTGTCCCCTTGTTGTTAAGACATTGCACTAAATTCGGGGCAAGCTGGAGGGCTTGGTCATAGGTAGCAAGCGCTTGCCTGTAACTGTGCAAGGCATCTGTATGCTGGGCCATCTGGTATTGCAAGTCACCTAATTTTACGAGCGCATTCCCCCTGTTGTTGAAAACTTCCAGATATGTTAGGAACCAAGTTGAGAGCTTGGTCAAAGGCTGCTAGGGCTTGCTGGTAGCTGTGCAATGCCTCTGGATACTGGGACAGCCTCGCCTGCAAATTACCCAAGCCCAGCAGTGCATTACCCTTGTTGTTGTGGGCATAGTTGTCATTAGGAACCAAGTTGAGAGCTTGGTCAAAGGCTGCTAGGGCTTGCTGGTAGCTGTGCAACGCTTCTGGATACTGGGACAGCCTCGCCTGCAAATTGCCCAAGCCCAGCAGTGCATTACCCTTGTTGTTGTGGGCATCGGCATCATCCTGGGTAAGATGAAGGGCTTGGTTGTAGGCTTCTAGCGATTGCTGGTAGCTGTGCAACGCTTCTGGATACAGTGCCAGCCTCACCTGCAACTCACCTAGTTTAAAGAGGGTAGTCCCTTTGTTGTTAAGGGTAGCGGTATCTTTAGGGATAAGGCTGAGGTCTTGTTCATAGGCGGCAATAGCCTCTAAGTATTCCTGTTTGGCTTCCTCATATCGAGCTAAGCTTGCAAAGTAATCGGCTTCGGATTGTGAGATTCTGCCCAGATAAAAGTCATTTTGAATTAATAGATCGCTCCTAACTTCTAGCAGCGTGCGGCATTGATCATTACGGCTCAACTTCAAGGCAGCATCAAACACCTCTACCCATTCCTCCACACCCCGCTCCCAATCCAAGCGGTTGGCATGATAAATCGCCTCTGCCACTTCCCCCCGTTCCCGATAGTGCTGCTCCAAAACCTCATGAGCGCGACGGGTTATCTCATTGCCGCTTTCATCATCCAAGCGGCGCAGCAAATCGTGGATGCGATACCAATTCTCACCCCGCCGTTGTACCTGCCACACAAAGGAAAAGCGCGTGAGGATGTCAAAAAAAGCTGCACGAGTGGCGTGAAAGTGTAGCGCCTGACCCAGTTTGAGATAAAGCTCAAAATCGAAAGCCCGACAAGCACTTAGCGCGTGAACTGCCACCTCGACTTCTTTATCTACATATCTCAAGAGTCGATTAATCAACTCCCTGGATTTGTCAAGCGTTTCCGGGGCAGTTGGGAAGTCATCCGGTGTCAAAAAATTCCCCTGCGCTCTTGCTGCCAGGACTACATCGGCACACAAACCCAGATAAAGTGGATGCACCTCGTCGGCTGCAACGCTAGCGTAGTCAATCAAACTCTGCTGTAAGGCAGCATCTTTAACATCCGCCTTTTGCAGGTAATCTCTGGCATCGGTTGGCGAAAAATGCCCCACCAACTGACTATCGAGGTATTGCTGGGGAATGGCAAACCGAGTTGCTTCAACCCAACGCGGCTTTTCTCGACCCGCAACCACTGCCACAATTCCTGCTGACAAGTCTAGCGCTCTCAACAAACACCGCAGCCACTCATCCCGTTGGAAAAACACCTCCTCCGGCAGGTCGCGCTGATGACCCCAAAACGCTTCATGGGCGTCAAAAAATAGGACAATTCTTTTAAGCTCTTCTTGCTGTGCCATTGCTGCATTGAGGTCTTTGGCAAACAAACGCGGCAAGGCATCAATTAATTCCGTATGGGGTTCCATCCCCTGAATCGCTTTAATATCTTCCTCCTTTAAACCCCGTTTCTGGAGGGAGAGTTTGAATTTCTCGCCTAAATGCTTGCCAAAGACACCGAGTACCGCTTTGGCGATGCTCGCATAAGACGTATCGCTGACAGCATCCACAATTCCAGTAATAAAATCCATCTCTTCCGATGGCAGTAGTTCCTTTGCCTGTTCCAGGTTGCCAGTCTTGTAGAAATACCAAACACAGGCGAAGTCATAAAGAGGGAAGCGCAAGGGGTAGGGCAAGTCAGCAAAAGCCTCGGCTAAGTTTCGCCGTAACATCAACAAGCCATCAAAAGGAGATTTGAGTCTATCTCCGATTAGGTTCTGACTAAAATCCAGGAGTACTGCTGGCACCGGGATACAGTCCTCTCCTGGTTTAGCGTTCTCGATATAAGCTGCAACCTTCGCCACCTCAGCCTTGGGTATAGCTTGGAGTTGCTGCCAGGTTTCCGGCAAGAATAGCTTGCAACATCTTTGCCGCAGGAACTTCAACAGTAAAGATTTGCCATTGCCGCCATCCCCATGAAAGAACAGAATCTTGTTACGGGGTGACTCATCATTTAGATACTCTGCAAATAGGCGAGTCAACTCATAGCGGTCTATAAATAATTGCAGCGCCCGATCGCCTTCTGTGACCGTTTGCAGTTCGCAAAGTTCATCATCAATACTCATGCCAGCGCTACTCAGGTTTTAATCGAGATGATAACCACCCTAGCAAATGCTCTCAGCGCCTAGTTTCAAACCCCTGCAACCCTTCCGGTTCCTCGTACTCAACTGCCACATCTTTAACTACAGCGCCTCGTGGTCCTTGGTGACACCAGCTAATCATCTCCTCAACAGCAGCTTTACTCCCTTCAAAAAGCGCTTCCACACGACCATCCGAAAGATTTCGCACCCAGCCGTTGATACCCAATCGATTAGCCTCATCCCTCGTTGAGAAGCGATAGCCAACTCCCTGGACTCTGCCAGTAATAAAAACATGGGCGCGGATTTGCTCTTGCTGCTGTGATGGGTTCGGCATCAACTTGTCCCTATTGATAATCGGTTCCCTGATCAAAAGTACGGCACAGTCAATTGTTTTGACTGTGCCTACAGCAAGCTACTTTAACAAAATATTCAGATCAGAGAGTCTGCTGTCTACTCAAAACGTATTGATGTGCAGTAGTTTTTTGCTACAAACCCAAACTTTTAATCGTCATCATCGTCATCGTCGTCGCGATCGCGGTGTCGAGAATGATGCTCGTCATCATCGTCATCGTCGTTACGACGATACTCTCTATCTTCATCCCGATAGCGAGAGCGGTGTTCATCATCGTCATCATCGTGGCGACGATACTTTTGATCATCATCCCGATAGCGAGAGCGGTGTTCATCATCATCATCGTGGCGACGATACTTTTGATCATCATCCCGGTATCTGTACTCACGGTCATCATTGCGATCGCGATGTTCCCGGTCATCATAGCGTCGTTCGCGCTCGTCACCCCTTAAACCTCTAAATACATCCCCTATTTGATCACCGATTCCCATAATGTTCCTCCTGAAGTTGATTTGACGTTTTTCTATTAAAACCACGTTTACCTTAGTAGTTTCAGTCTCTCAAAAGGATTTGCCTCTTAACTCTCCTATCAGGTATAGATGCTACCTAATCTGAATCTTCCGAAGTTTGTAGAATCAAGGGGATTTACGTTTTCAACATCCTTCTCTTTGCTATGACAATTACTCAACTGTTTAATGGCGCTAATTTATTCGTTCTACCCTTTTGGGCGCTAATGATTCTGTTGCCAAACTGGGGTGTGACTCGAAAAGTGATGGAATCTTATCTACCTTTTGTTGCTTTGGCTGGTTTATATGTGTATTTATTCGTCACTAGCATTACACCAGAATCTGCTGAAGCGTTGTCTAATCCTCAACTAGCTGATATTGCCCGATTCTTTGCGGATGAAAAAGCCGCCGCGACTGGCTGGATTCATTTCCTGGTAATGGATTTATTTGTTGGGCGCTACATTTATTGGGAAGGACAGCGGACTGGTGTTTGGACAGTTCACTCGCTGGCGTTGTGTTTGTTCGCTGGTCCGATGGGGTTGTTATCTCACATTCTGACTAGCTGGATTTCAAAAAGCTTTACCTCCTCGTCTGAGTCAGACACTGCCACCCCTTCTACAGATACCACCCAAGCTTAGAAACGGTTAGCTCAAGGGTGATATTCTTAAAATTTTTGCTCCGTTATCTCCGCCAGTGGAAAACAGAGATTGGGGAGTAGAGGAGGAATGTCAAAAAACTAAACTTGTGAGTGTTCGAGCGATCTGCTTGGCAGCAGCGCTTCGCTATCGCAAATAGCGCTCCAGTAACCCAATCACTATAGCTGGTTGCTCCAGATGCGGGAGTACACCCGTTTCGGGTATAACTTGAAAGTCTTGAATCGCTTTTGGGTTTAAACGTGCCAGACGCTTACCTAAATCAGCGCGGGTAAACTGTGCCTCTTCTCCCCAAACAACAGTAGTTGGTACTGTTAATCGATCAATATACAGGGGTAAATCAAAGTAAAGGTCACCCCTCAAGAACGCCAACGCTGCATATTCGGCATTTGGTTGCTGTGCAGAAGCGAGATACGCCGCCACCATTTCTTCAGTTACCCGTTCAGCTTTTGCGAAGAGAAACTGCACCAAAAAGTTACGCACAGCAACATCATTCGTTGCCCCTAAGGTATAAATCAGGCTGCTTAAGAGTGGTGTTCTAACAATATTTAGCGGTAGTCTCCTTCCAGCATTTTGCCCGAAGTCATCAAACCCAGAGGGACAAACAAGAAATAGCGCCTTGAATAATTCTGGATGCTCAATTGCAATACGAACAGCCAACGCACCTGTAAGGGAAGAGGCGATAACAATTGCTGGAGAATCAGTTACCTGTGAGATAAACTCCGCCAGTGTTGTTAGATAGTCACTCACCTGGTAGTCCCGGATGGGATGAGCAGATTGCCCCCAACCAATCAAATCAGGCGCAATGACACGGTGAGTCGTGGCAAAAGCAGGATATACCTTTGACCATTCATAAGCCGAAGCACCGCCACCGAAGTTATGCAGGAAGATCAGACTAGGTAACTCCTCCTCATTCGGCACTGCTACTGTCCACGGGGGAGCAACTGGTGTGTAGTACACCATCGAACCCAAGGAAGTATTAGCGACCTTTTGCCCAAAGCCAGGAGGCTGAAACTGGAGCATAAATCCACGTTGCTCCTAATGATTAGTAATTTTTGATAACGGATAGACTCATATACTTATCCTCTGGTCAAAGTGATATCTTGACAAGTTTCTGGCTTTTGGGAGAGCGATCGCCTTTAGACTCCACTGGATAATAAAAGCAAGTCTCGATTTATCCTGTTCACACTCAACGGCACGACAACAAGCGCATGGCTGACCAAGCTTTACCCCCAGTTTTAGAAAAAATCCTTGCCACTGCTAGTGAACCGGATGCTGTCTTTGCTGAGATACTACCAGCTTTAGGCGACCTGTTGCAGTGTCATCGATGCTTTCTTTATCTGCGTAATCCTCAAACTAAAATGGGGAAAATTGCTTACTGCTGGCTTCGCAGCGACCAATATCCGGATGTCACAGACGCTGACTGGAAGGAAGAACCGGAATCATTACCCCAAGAAGACCCCTTATTTGCCGCCGCGCTACGTGCTGAAGACTCAATTTTTGTGGAGGATGTAGAGACCGCAAGTCCAGAAGTCGTCAACGTAGATTTCGAGCGAGAAAACTTTGGACACCGAGCCTTGATTCATGCTCACTTGTGCCAGGATGGTCAATTGTGGGCAATTTTACAACCCTGTATGTTTGGTCAGCCAAGAGTTTGGACTGACCTGGATCATTCGGTGATTGCTCAGTTAGAGCCAAAGCTTGCACCAATGGCTGTTGCCTATGTCAAGGAAGCAGGGGTTTAAGTTCTTGAAAGTGGGAAGGCGATCGCTTTTACGAGACTGGCTCATCTTCATTAGATGTGTAGACACGGTAGCCATAAATCAGGAGAGGGTTGGGAAGGGATTCTTCTTCCTTATGCCGTTGTACTGCTGTAGATGTTAGAAACGAAAGCTAGGGCAGTTTCGATACACTAAAGAAAATATAAAGGCAGCGGTTGTGACTGAAAAAAATCGCTCCCAGTGGGACGCTGGCAGATTTATTGAAACACTGACCTACTTCGAGGTCATCCCTTTCCTGAACTGGCTACAGCAGCTATTCACACGCACCAATCGTAAACCAGAAAACCAGAGTAGAGGCAAACAAATGGGAGTAATACTGGTAGCTGGCGCAACTGGCGGTGTCGGGAAGCGAGTTGTGCGACACCTAGTCGAGCAAAATTATCAAGTACGTGCTTTAGTCAGGGATGCCAAAAAAGCACAGCAGATGCTTGGCAACGATGTAGAACTATTCGAGGCAGACATCACCATCCCAGAGACATTAACCCCTGCACTGACAGACGGTATTTCTGCTGTCGTGTGTTGCACAGGAGTCCGGGTTCAGCCTGTCGAAGGCGATACACCTGACCGAGCAAAATACTATCAAGGCATTAAATTCTATATGCCAGAAGTTGTGGATAGTCCTGAAATTGTGGACTATCAAGGTATCAAAAATTTGGTACAAGCGGCGGCGATGAGTCTGGGAATGGCAGGGGAAAAGCTGCTATTTGATTTTAAGCACCCAACAGATGACGTGAAAGAAACTTGGGGTGCTGTAGATGATGTTGTGATGGGTGGCGTTAGTGAGAGTTCTATTCGACTAATTGATAAGGCAGCACTCTTCACTGGAAATGTATCGACTCAAAACTCCGGTGGCTTTGTTTCAGTTCGTACCCGTAACTTCGAGCCAGCAGTGGATTTGGCTGAATACAAGGGAATAGAACTGTGTGTGAAGGGAGATGGTCAGCGGTATAAGTTTATTTTGCGATCGGAAGCCAAATGGGATGGTATTTCCTACTGCTATTCGTTCGATACAGATAAAGATAGCTGGATTAATGTTCGCATTCCGTTTGAGGCTCTGATTCCAGTATTTCGCGCTAAAACACTAAAAGACACTCCAGCCTTCGATTCTAGCCAAATCTATGCGTTGCAGCTAATGCTCAGCAAGTTTGAGTATGACGGAGAACTGAACCCGAAATTTCAACCAGGTGGCTTTGCCCTACAAGTGGAAACGATTAAAGCTTATGGTAGTGCCCCAAAACCGCAGTTCATTATGATTAGTTCAGCGGGTGTCACTCGTCCAGGACGTCCGGGAATTAACTTAGAAGAGGAACCACCTGCGGTACGGATGAACGACCAACTAGGAGGAATTCTCACCTGGAAGCTACGAGGAGAAGAGAGTGTGCGCCAAAGTGGGGTTCCTTACACTATTATCAGACCTTGTGCTCTAACCGAAGAACCTGGAGGTAAGGCTTTGGTCTTTGAGCAAGGTGACAACATCCGGGGCAAGGTGAGTCGAGAAGATATTGCTGAGCTTTGTGTTCAGGTGCTAGAGCAACCTAAGGCTCGTAATGTCACTTTTGAAGTGAAAGAGGGAGAAGATAGCAACCACCCAGCTAACTGGGAAAGCCTATTTTCTACTCTAAAAACTGATACTAATAACCACTAACAATCTAGCGTTAACTAGCAAGACGACCAGATACTTGAGGCTGTAACAAGCACACCAACTCGTTTATGCCTCGCTTCACATGTCTTGATACTGTCATTGGGCTAACACCAATGTGTTTGGCTGCTTCCTCACGCGGTAGTTGCCGCAAACAAACATACTCAATAGCACTGCGAGTCTTCTCTTCTAGATGGCTCATTGCTCCGTGTAGCTGTTGTCGCTCTTCTTCCCGATTTTGCCAAGCTTCATGATAGGCGTCAGGTAACATTTCTCCCAACGTTAGGACAGAATCAACCGTCTGCCCTACCGTTGCATCCAGGCTTAAAGGTAGGCGATTTTGAATAGCTAATTTACTTTCCTGCCACTCGCGCAATGATACCTTCAAGGCTTGAGCAATCTCAGCATCTTTGGGCAGCCGTCCGAGGATAGCTTCCAATTTTTTACTCTCTTTTTGCCCTTCCCGTTGCAGTTCCTGCCAGCGACGCGGAATCTTGACAGTACTGCCCTTGTCACGTAAAAAATGTAGCATCTCGCCCCGAATGTAAGGCACAGCAAAGGAACTGAAAGCACAGCCTTGATGAGGGTCGAACCGCTCAATGGCACGAATCAAACCGAGATAGCCAATTTGCTGTAAATCTTCATAAGGTTCAGTACACTGCTGACTGACTCGATAAGCAATCTTTCTTACCAAACCTATGTTTAACCGTACTATCTGATTGCGAACTTCAACCGTTGGATTTCGGGAGTAAGCAATCAAAAGTTCCATTCCGCGAAAACGGACAGACTGAGTCGCCATGATATAAAAAACCTCAATTTCTGCAACCTATGCCATCAAGTGGCTTGCTGTAACTAAGCCATCCTGAAATCATTGTCTGTACATAGAAAGGATTAAACTATCGTTGTTTTACGGAAATAATTGCGCTCGACAATTTCCATCTCCGTATATATGCGGAGATGACTTAACGGGGAAATTTGCGATCGCTTAAATGTGCCTTTAGGCAGAAACTGACGTTGGCTAGTTTTCCCTCCTAGCCGAGTGCTTCAGAACTCGTCACAATAGGACTAGATAAATTTGTGTTTGTAACTCATCGGAAAGTTCAGAGGAAATCTCATGAGCAACACCAGTAACTTTCGTCAAGCAATTCGCGAAGCCAAAGGTCAGGCGCTAGTTGGACCGAATGTCATCGCCAACGCGCTTCCCTATGTGGGTGGCGGACTTGTCTTAACCGCACTCGGCACCTACGGAGGACTTGGTGTTCTCCGTTCCAACCCACAGCTATTCATGACAACCTTCTGGGTAGCCCTGATTGCTGAAATCGCTCTTTTCTTCGTAGCCAGTGGCATTGCCCGACAAGGAAAGAACGGTGTCGCACTGCCCCTGTTGGCTAGCTACAGTCTGCTATCTGGCTATACCCTTAGTGGTCTAATCTTCCTTGCCCTCAGAACACCAGGCGTTGGTTTGCAAGGAATTGGTTTTGCTGCCCTCGGCTGTGGTGTTACCTTCATTGCAGGTAGACAAATTGGCTCCAACTTGTCTGATGAAGACGGTATGGCTCTCACCAAAACCGTACAGCTAGGCATGATTGCCCTAGTTGTCGTCTTGGTCGCTCAGCTGCTCTTCTCATTTTTTGGAGGCGGTGTTCCCAGTTGGCTAGAAATTGGCATCTCCGGCATTGGTGTCTTTCTATTTGCTGGGGCGGCTGTCGTGGATTTCTACATCCTGCCTCGCACCTACCGCGACGACGAGTATCTACCTGCTGCTTTGTCGATGTACCTGACTTACATCAACCTGTTTATCTTCATTTTACGGCTGCTCATTGCCTTAAACGGTCGCGACTAATCTAAGGCTGATGTGCCTTCCAAGTTTTGTAGGCTGATTAGCTTATTTCATAAAACATAAGCAGGATAGGGGAGGGGTGTAGCCAACTGCACCCCTATTTTGTGACTCATGCCAGACTCTAGTTAAAATCAACTATGCAACCCAAAGTGTGGTAGCGAAGGATAGAAATCATCATGGAAGCATTAGATATCAAACGCGAAGTCGAACTGTTGTCAGAGCGCCTGGGTAAAACCCAGGACTATCTTTGACGTTCCAGCTCTAAACGCAAAAATCCAGGACTTGGAGCAGTTGGCTGCACAACCAGATTTCTGGGATGACCAAACGTCAGCGCAGCAGACACTTCAAGAACTTAACGACCTCAAATCAAGCCTCCAGCAATATGCTCACTGGCGAAGCAGTCTGGAGGATGCCAAAGCAGTTTTAGAGCTACTAGAACTAGAAGCTGATGAATCTCTGCTAAAAGAAGCTGAAACCAATCTGACTCAACTTACTCAGGAACTTGAGCGTTGGGAGTTGGAACAACTGCTCTCAGGACTTTACGATGCCAAAGGTGCTGTTCTCACAATTAACGCGGGTGCAGGAGGGACTGATGCCCAAGATTGGGTGGAAATCTTACTGCGAATGTACACCCGTTGGGCAGAGAAGCAGGGTTACAAGGTACAACTGGCGGAACTTTCGGAAGGAGACGAAGCAGGGATTAAGTCAGTCACGCTAGAAGTTGACGGGCGTAATGCTTATGGCTATCTCAAAGCTGAGAAAGGAACGCACCGACTCGTGCGGATTTCTCCCTTTAATGCGAACGGCAAGCGGCAGACAAGTTTTGCTGGCGTGGAAATAATGCCGTTGATCGATAACTCCGTTGAGCTTGACATTCCAGACAAGGATTTAGAAATTACAACCACTCGTGCTGGTGGCAAGGGCGGGCAAAATGTCAACAAGGTAGAGACAGCCGTGCGGATTGTGCATATTCCGACAGGTGTGGCTGTGCGTTGTACTCAGGAGCGAAGTCAACTGCAAAATAAAGAGAAAGCCTTAGCGATTCTGAAAGCAAAGCTGCTAATTATTGCTCAGGAGCAACGTGCCCAGGAAATTGCCGAAATTCGAGGCGATATGGTAGAAGCCGCTTGGGGGAACCAGATTCGTAACTATGTCTTTCATCCGTATCAGATGGTAAAAGACCTACGCACGAATGTTGAAACTACAGCCGTTAGTGATGTTTTAGATGGCGACATTGACCCTTTTATTGAAGCCTACCTCCGCCAGGAAAATCAGCTAACCTAGAACAGGCTTATCTGCCTTGAGCCTCTGCGCTTTATTGCCTCGGTGTCTTTGATCTAATGCCTAGCTTCGATCAACCTACAGTCCTGATAGTTCTTCTCATCGCTGTAGTATGATCTGCTGACTCTCAAGGGGGATTTTGCGATCGCCAAAGCTCCCTTGAGGAAAAATCCTCTTCCAATTCGTTACATAAAAGCCCTCTGCCTTCTTCAAATTCTAGGGATTGAGTAGCAATTGTTAAGCAAACTGTTACATTAGAGTCATAAAATAACCATTGAGCGAAATTCACTTTATTTTATGAGTAATCCATCTTCAGCACCCGAAGCCCTAGAGCAAGGCTCTGAGGAAACGATAAACCCGCCAGCCGCAACAGAACACAAGCCAAGTTA
Source organism: Symplocastrum torsivum (assembly GCF_059505465.1). Classification (NCBI taxonomy): domain Bacteria; kingdom Bacillati; phylum Cyanobacteriota; class Cyanophyceae; order Oscillatoriales; family Microcoleaceae; genus Symplocastrum; species Symplocastrum torsivum. Next base: position 15,558 of record NZ_JCACKQ010000005.1, read on the forward strand.
TGTAAAACTCGCTATGCGTAACATGGTGCGTAAGCGCGGGACATCCCTAAAACATTTTTTCCTAACAACGGCTGGCTTATTGACCGTGCTTGTTGGTCTTGCCTACCTAACCCGTTAGATGTCTGTGGCAATTCCTTAAGAGGCTTTAAGTGTGGAAGTTGAAGTGAGTGTTCAGGATTATTTTTTTACCGCGTCCCGGTCAACAATTAGTGAGGCGGAAAAACTCCCCTGTTCAATTTCGATCTCACTCTGGGAAAGCTGGTTTTATAAATGGCTAGAAATCCTGCAACCTGCTCTCTCACCGACTGATGCCTATGAACTCACACTTCGCCTTACTGACGATGCAGAGATCCAGGGACTTAATGCTCAGTACCGTCACAAAAATCAACCAACAGATGTACTAGCTTTCGCCGCTTTGGAGGTAAACTCTCCTCAGTTACCAACCGAATTTCAGTTGTCTGTGCCTTTGTATCTTGGGGATGTTGTGATTTCGGTTGATACAGCTGAGCGACAGGCTCAACAACAAGGGCATCCCCTACAAACTGAACTAGCGTGGTTAGCTGCCCACGGCTTACTTCATCTTTTGGGATGGGATCATCCGGATGAAGAACGTTTGATAGAAATGCTTAATCAGCAGGAAACCTTACTTCAGAGTGTCAATCTAACTATCCAACGCTAGGGTTGGTTCTACATTCTTACTATGTACCCCTTTAGATGAAGCAAAAATCAATGGTGTTACAAAAGGCTCAGTCTACTCACTCTCAATTCCTCACATCAAGTGCGCTGTCTATGCCTCAAGACCTGTCCATGCCGAATCCTAACCAATCTGACCCGATAAAACGTAAACGGGACTTAGCATGGCGGATTGCCCCGACGTTAATGCTTAGTTTCAAATATGCCTGGGCTGGTCTGTCTTATGCCTTTGTGACACAACGCAACTTTCGCATTCACACTGTAATTGGCACCCTAGCAATTAGCTTGGGTGTTTTTTTACACCTAAGTGCTGTGGAAATTTCTGTGATTTGCATAACAAGCGGATTAGTGCTGGCGTTGGAGTTGTTAAACACAGCCATTGAGTCGGTTGTTGACTTAACGGTCAAACAGACTTACCATGAACTGGCAAAAATTGCGAAAGACTGTGCAGCGGGTGCTGTTCTCATTTCTGCGATCGCAGCAGTATTTGTCGCTGGGTCACTCCTAATCCCACCGCTATTGACATTAATTCAGTCAGTTATGCAATAGCAATCTAGGATAAAGAGGGTCGAGAAGCGATTGAGTAGCGCTTTGAAGAATTTCAGACCCAAAGGAGTTATGTTGAGTGATCATCGTTATTGACAACTACGATAGTTTTACCTACAACCTGGTTCAGTACCTAGGAGAATTAGGTAAAGAATTACCTGTAGCCTCAGAAGTTCAGGTCTACCGCAATGACAAAATCGACCTAGAACAAATCCAGAGACTCCAACCCGATGGGATAGTCATTTCTCCGGGTCCAGGTCGTCCTGAAGATGCAGGTATCTCTGGGTCGTTATACACAAATCTCGGTGCAACTGTGCCGATTTTGGGCGTTTGTCTGGGTCATCAAAGCCTAGGTCAAGTATTCGGTGCAGAGATTGCTTCAGCCCCTGTACTGATGCATGGTAAGACTTCTGAGATTTATCACATAGGTGTTGGTGTGTTTCGGGGATTAGCTAATCCGTTTACTGCAACTCGGTATCATAGTCTGGTGATTGACCGCAGTAGCTGTCCAGAGGTACTGGAGATAACGGCTTGGGTTGAGGATGGAACCATTATGGGTGTCAGACACCGGAACTATCCCCACCTTGAAGGCGTCCAATTTCATCCAGAGAGTATTCTCACCTCTTCTGGTAAACAGCTAATGCGAAACTTCCTGGAATCACTTCCAGCGTCGTGTCGTCACTCAATGGCAGTAAACTCAATGGGGAACTAATTCAAGAAAACATGAAACGGCGACAGTTGATGCGCTACGCGGGTGCTGGTTTGCTCACAACGCTTGGAACGGGTTTAGCTTCTGGACTTAGCTCATATCAAGCGCAAGCACCGGGTGGGGCACTTTCAGTACAGTGGCTTGGGCATACCTGCTTTTTATTTACTGGTGGTGGTACACGAATTCTAGTGAATCCATTTCGGGCATTAGGATGTACGGCTGGGTATCGTGTGCCCAAGGTGGCAGCCGATTTAGTCCTAATTAGTAGCCAGTTATTTGATGAAGGAGCCGCCGAGGGGCTTCCAGGGAATCCTCGGATACTTTTTGAACCAGGTGTCTATCAGGTGGGTAGCATACAGATACAGGGTATTAGTATCGCTCACGATCGCGTTGGTGGACGCCGCTTTGGCAATAACGTCGCTTGGCTATGGACTCAAGGGGGTGTCAAAACCCTACATTTAGGGGGAGCAGCTGCACCAATTGATATTGAGCAAAAAATCCTTATCGGGCGTCCTGATTTAGCACTCATCCCTGTGGGAGGCGGACCAAAAGCCTACAATCCTCAAGAAGCCAAGCAAGTAATCAGCACCCTTAATCCTAAAGTTGTCATTCCTACTCATTTCCGAACACAAGCTGCTGATGGTGCGGCTTGCGATATTGTGCCAGTAGATGAATTCTTGACGTTGATGGATGGGATGACAGTGCGCCGACTCAACAGCGATATGCTAACCCTCAAATCAAGCGATTTGCCTCAGAGTGGCTCAGTAATTCAAGTCTTGAGTTACAACTTTTAGCGAATTTAACTGGGCAAAAATCAAAGTTATTCTTCGTTAGCCCATACAGGAGGGGCAATCTCTTCACCTGCGGCTCTGCCTAGGGTTGCCCCTGATTAATTCGATTCAATACTTGAGTAAAGGGCATTAAACTCATCATTGGGCAACAAACCTAAGGGGTCGAAAGCCAGATGCTTTTTAATGCCAAGAACAAAATACATATCAATATAACCTTTACTTTTTGCCTCTATCTTCCCTCGATGTTCACATTCAAAAAAATCTTTTACTAATTCAAAAGTCGATTGAGAAATATTAATAGCACCGGGAATACTAGATGACTCGATTCGGGAGGCAGTATTAACCGCATCCCCCCACACATCATAAGTAAACTTTTTCTTGCCAATAACACCAGCGAGTAAAGAGCCAGAGTGAATACCCAGCCGAATTTCCCAATACGGGTGATTGTTTAAAATCTTTTCTTGTCTTCGCCAACCCATAAATGCTTGAATTTGTAGAGCGGCAAGGACAGCATCAATGGCGTGAGTTTTATTAGGAATAGGAATTCCTGCAACACACATATAACTATCACCAATCGTTTTCAACTTCTCCAGTTTGTGTGCTTCAATTACCATATCAAAGTAGGAGAAGCAATAATCCAGTTCATTAACTAATTCTTCTGGCGTTAACTGTTCAGCTAATTTAGTGAAGTCTTTGAAATCCGTGAAGAGAATTGTGGCAGATTTGTAGGAAGTTGGTTTAACTTTACCAGTTTGCTTCAGCTCATTAGCAATCTCTAGTGGTAGTGTATTACATAGGAGTTTATCAGACTTGCGTCGTTCCACATCGAGTTCCGAATACAGCCGATTCATCTCCTCTAGCAGCAAGTCCATTTCCTTAAAATGCTTGGCGTTTTGGATAGCAGTAGATACTTGCAAAGCTAGTAAAAAGCCAATGCGTAAATCTTCATGAGTGTAGGTTTGTGGAGGCGTTGTCGCGAAATTAATCGAACCAATAACTTGTCGTTCCCGTTCTAGAGGAATAATGATTTGTGAAGCGTAGGCGGATAGAAAAGTATTTTTATAATCTTTGGGATTAAGTTGGGGCTGTCCAGTTTTTAATGCCCGACTAATCGGATTGTTATCTGAGAAAACACAAGAGCTGCACTCCACTGCTGGACCAAATAAAGTGACGATACGACAAGAACCATCGTCGCTTTTGAGACAGACACTACAATGTTTGAAGTCCAGCAACCATTTGGCTTGCTTGCCTACTATCCGCAAAATTTCATCCAAATTTAGGGAACGGTTAATTGCATTGGCAATTTCATTCACTGCTGCAATGCGTACTGAAAGTGCTTGAACTTCAGTGAGTAGGCGTTGCGTTGTTTGTAGAAGTTGTTCCCGATCCTGAGCTTCAAGCCTCCCGCCACTAATCGAAAAAGGATAAAAACTCATAAATTGTCAATATCTAGGGCGATTGTATCTGTGTATTGATTAAGTGCTGTAAACAAGTTTGCCGTGGCAATAAGCTCGAAGAGTTCTTCTTGATCTAGCCCCAAGTCTTGCAGGTGTTGATAAGATGCACAGGTCAATTTATGAGGTTTGGTAGCAGCAACTAAGCCAAAGCTAATGACAGCTTTTTCTCGCTCAGGTAGCGGGCAGTTATCAAAATCAGAGACAAGCGTCTGGAGGACTTCTTCACTAATTCCTAATGCCGATAACCCATGTAGGTGAACTTGGAGCGCATACTGGCTACCATTAGCTTGGGAAATGGCAACGCCGATCATTTCCTTGATAGTCCGGGGTACACTTCCCTGCAAGATTGTAGCCTGGAAGTTTTTCCAGCTAGCTTCCAAAAAGTCTGGACTAATTGCCATTGATTTAAACAGGTTGGGTACAATGCCAAATCCTAGTTCAGCGAGAATTTCCTCATAGACTGCCTTTACCTTTGGATCGGTTACTTGGTCATATTCCTGGATAGGAAAGTGGGCCATTGTTGCCTCTTTTCTTAATGTCTGGGGATATGGGATTGTGGTTCAAGAGTTTGACGCGAGAATGATCCCTGATTTTGGCTATATCAGGATTTACATCTAGCTCACCTTTTTTAAGGAAGGTTACGGGGAGTGACGACAGCTTAAACTACCCGAAATTATGTTAAAGGTGCGTAAGTTCTATTTATTCTCCTTGCTTAGAAGTAACGTCGGTTCTAAACCTATGAAGTTTCAGTAGAATGCCTATAATGTCTCAGTAAAACCCTAGGCAATACACTCCCTGATTAGAGTAGCGAATTTGACTGAGGGGTGCTACTCCTCAACAAATAACAACTCTGGCTAAGTGTTGTCCAGAGTATTAGGTAGTAAATCTATAAAGTTCGAGATAGTGAAGACCGTTATGATTCTGCATACAGAGTACCAAGAACGTCGTGAGCAGTTGATGGCGAAGATTGGCAGTGGTACGGCGATCTTCAAGAGCGCTCCAGTTGCTGTGATGCACAACGATGTTGAGTACGCTTTTCGGCAAGACAGCGATTTTTTCTACCTGACGGGTTTTAATGAGCCGGAAGCGGTTGCTGTGCTAGCGCCACATCATGAAGAACATCGCTTTATTTTATTTGTTCAACCCAAAGAACGGGAGAAAGAAGTTTGGACAGGCTACCGTACTGGTGTGGAAGCGGCTAAGGAGAAATTTGGTGCAGATGAGGCGTATCCAATTGCGGAACTCGATGAGAAGTTGCCCCAGTATTTAGAAAAGGCAGATCGGATTTATTATCACTTGGGACGCGATCGCAAATTCAACGACACCATCCTCGATCATTGGCAACGCTTGATGAGAACCTATTCCAAGCGTGGCACAGGACCATTCGCGATCGAATCAACTAATCCAATTCTCCATGCAATGCGCCAAGTCAAAAGTGCTGCGGAATTGGAGATGATGTGGAAAGCGGTTGCGATTTCTGTTGAAGCGCACAACCACGCACGGGAATTTGCCCAACCAGGACGCTATGAGTACGAAGTTCAGGCGGAGATCGAACATATCTTTCGCCTACGGGGGGCGCTGGGACCTGCTTATCCTTCGATTGTGGCATCGGGTGCGAATAGCTGTGTGCTGCACTACATTGAGAATGATCGACAGATGCAGGATAATGACCTATTGCTAATTGATGCAGGGTGTGCATATGGGTACTACAACGCAGATATTACTCGTACCTTCCCGGTTGGTAATAAATTTACTCCAGAGCAAAAGATACTGTATGAGCTTGTCTTGAAAGCCCAGCAAGATGCGATCGCACAAATTCAGCCAGGAAACCCCTATAACCAATTTCATGACACCGCTGTACGAGTGCTAGTCGAAGGGTTGATGGATTTAGGACTCCTTGCCGGAGACATTGAGGAAATCATCAAAGAAGAGAAGTACAAACCCTTCTATATGCATCGCACAGGGCATTGGCTAGGGTTAGATGTCCATGATGCAGGTGCTTACAAACACGGTGAAAACTGGCAGATTTTGCAGCCCGGTCATGTCGTAACCGTAGAACCAGGACTTTATATTGGACCGGATACCGAACCCGTTGAAGGACAACCAGCGATTGACGAGTGTTGGCGCGGGATTGGAATTCGGATTGAGGATGATGTCTTAGTAACCGCTGAAGGGCATGATGTTCTGACAGACGCTGTTCCTAAATCTGTAGAAGATATGGAACGTTAATCGCGATCAAACCTTGCTGGCAACGCCTTTGTACATATAGCCACCAATTTTTGGGCTTTTTGGCGCGTAAAACTGCTCAACAGTTACGTTCTTGAACTGGGCTTCTACCAGTGCCTTGATGTTGCGGTTGAGATGACAGCCAACTGCGATCGCTTTATTGATCGGGTTCAGGCGATTTTGCCATACCTGAACCTTTGGGTCATCACTCAGCCCATGCTCAATAAAAAAGAACCGTCCCTCTGGCTTGAGAACCCGATAGATTTCCTTGAGTGCTTGCTCAACATTAGCAATGCTGCACAACGTCCAAGTGCTGACAACGCAATCGAATGTGTTGTCAGCCATCGGCAGGTTCTCGCCATTGAGAACTCGGTTATCGACTCGGATATTGGAGGATTCGATCCGTTTTTGAGCTAAGGCATTCATCCCAGGATTGGCATCAACTGTAACAAGTTGTTGAAGATGCTCAGGGTAGTAAGAGAGATTTATCCCTGTGCCAAAACCGATTTCTAGCACCTCTCCTTGCACATCTGACAAAACTTCGCGACGGTACAAAGCTAAACTGGGGTCGGACATACCCCAATCCAGCAGTCGCGGCGCAATTACCTGGGAGTAGAAACCCATACTGAATCACCTTTGAATGCAAAAACATTTGACTACAGTGAAAGTTTGACGTACTGCATCTCAACGGTACTTCATCCATTTGGCTCATCTAGGGTGAATCACGCACAGGATATCTTAGTCAGCTACTCGGCACTTATAGCTAGCAAAAGGCTCTTATGCAGAGGGCAGAAGCTTGAGTACTAGTAAGTGGTTGTTTAGACCGTTAAATCCGTCCTAACCTTTATGGCGACAGCTACATATAGCAGTTTCCTGGAGAGATGAGGTACAGCAGAAGATGTGTGAAACAAGAGATACAGAAGAAAACAAAAAAGCTGATAGCTGACGGCTTTCTGCCATACATCATTGCAACAACAACTTTTCAGACAACATCACCTACCTGGGGAAGCACTTACGCAGTGTTACTTGACCGACTAAACCAGTTGTGCTAGGAGAAGCGAAATGAACAACTTCTATGACGGTAAAGCATGGTCCTACAGTATGTAGCTTCCCGTCCGGAAACGAGACTAACTCGCCTTGGGTAGGGAGTCGGGATAATTCGACTAACTTTCCATTTAAGTCTTCCAATTCCGCTGAGTAATCCTTATGAGACCGTCGTGGAGCATTCTCGAACATCAATTGAACTTTAACGAGTTCCATCGGTAGCGTCCCTTTTCCAATTTTGTTTGCCCTATTTAATTTGCCATTGATGGTGCCTTCTTTTGTCTGTAAAACTCACAGGACTTAACAAAGAAGGTTTATTAACCAGTTGCCCCAGCAACCGTTAAGATTGCATTGATCAGCATTAGGGCGGGTTTGGGGCGATGCACACGTTAAATTCTTCTTCCTCTGAACAAGCAGAGCAATTTCGGCACCTTCAAAACCAGTTGCGCGATCGCTGGCATAATGTTGACCTATTTGACATGGATGACCACGATATTTTGGTGGTGCCGTCCGTTAGTGTTGACCAGCGAGAACTGAAGAAGATTCAGGGCTTTTTACACTATGAAGAACGACTTTTGTTCTCGTTGATTCGTCTGCGTAACCCCCGTACTCGCTTGATCTACGTTACAGCGCAGCCAATGTCGCCGATTGTGATTGAGTACTATTTGCAGTTGTTGCCTGGGATTCCCTTTTCTCACGCACGCGATCGCTTGCTGCTGCTTTCGACCTATGATGGCTCCCTCAAACCCCTTACCCAAAAGATTTTAGAGCGTCCCCGCTTAATTGAGCGAATTCGTCAAGCCCTGCGCCCTCACAAATCTTACATGGTTTGTTATAACTCGACTTTTCTAGAGCAAGAGTTATCTGTGCGACTAGATTTACCACTGCTTGCTCCAGACCCTGCTTTACTGTATTGGGGCACCAAAAGCGGCAGTCGGGAAATTTTCGCAGAATCCGGTGTGACTCATCCAGATGGCAGTGAGAGTGTCACGAAGGCTGATGATTTAGCCGAGGTAGCTGCCGAGTTGTGGGAACGCCAACCCGACTTAAAGCGGATGGTAGTCAAACTTAACGAAGGTTTTTCAGGAGAGGGTAATGCGATTTTGGACTTAAGACCAATAGCAGAAATGTCTCCGGGGAATGTCTCCCATGCCCAACGTGTGGCAGCACTTCATAAACGTATGGAGCATTTAAGCTTCCAAGCGAAGACAGAGACTTGGGCAAATTTTTCTAGTCGTGTCCCAGAGTTAGGCGCACTGGTAGAGGCATTTATTGAAGGAGAAGAAAAGCGATCGCCTAGTGTCCAAGGTTACATCACTCCCAATGGCGAAGTAGAAATACTGTCTACCCACGATCAAATCTTAGGTGGCCCAGACGGTCAGATTTATCTCGGTTGCCGATTCCCTGCTGATGAAGTGTATCGGCTACGCCTACAAGAACTGGGGAAACGAGTTGGTCAGGCATTAGCTCAAAAAGGGGCAATGGAACGCTACGGGGTCGATTTTGTCGCGGTACATCAACCCGATAGCAAGGGGGCAGCCTGGGATTTGCAAGCGATTGAAATCAACCTACGCAAAGGCGGCACAACCCATCCCTTCATGACCCTCAAATATTTAACCAATGGTCGGTATGATTCTTCTACAGGTCTTTTTTACAGCCATCAAGGTCGAGAGAAGTACTACATTGCCTCTGACAACCTGCAAAAAGAACGCTACCAAGGATTAATGCCCAATGATCTGATGGATATCATTGCTCACCACCGTCTACACTTTGATAGCAGCACCAGAACGGGCAGCGTGTTTCACCTAATGGGTTCCCTTTCGGAGTTTGGCAAACTGGGATTGACCAGCATTGGTGACTCTATGCAACAGGCAGAGGACTTATACAATCAGGTGGTGAACGTCCTGGATGAAGAAACTAAATCAAGTACAAGTCCTTTTGTGTCTCCCTCCTATCCCAGTCCCCCCATTGCTTGGACGGGAGGCTAAACGGTTGCCTCTAAACAGCGTAAGCTCACATCTATCTAGAAAATAGGTGGTAGGTGGTAGGGGAGAGGAATTTTCATCTAAAGACGACTGGATAAGAGTTTTAGTCCACTGAAGTGGACTTGAGCTATTAGCCCGGAGTTTAAACTCCGGGCGGATTATGAACGTCAAAGGAGAAAGGGAAACTGCCTTTGACCTAAAACAAGCAATTCATTTACGACTAGCTAAGAAGAACCCTAATGTTGCAATCGGGGTGTTTGTGTATGGGTTTGTGACTACCAACATCAGTCTCAGATTTTTGGGTCTTATCGGGTAGTTGCTGTTCCTGAGAGAAAAAAATCGGGAACTCTATAAAAGAGAAGCGATCCGTTACCTCTGCCTATCAGTCTTCATCAATACAGGATGAGTGAACCTGAGTAGCGAGAAGGACTGTCTATCTTAGCTTCTGTAGGTGAAGTCGTGATAGCCGTTGTAGCGATCGCAAATCAAATCTTGTCCAAGCATCTAACCAAAGAATAGGAGTTCCCTAAATGAGTTCTGTAGTCAAAGTTTTTCAACCCTCTGGAATTTTAGATGGTATTCAGGGAACTCAATTGCGTAAAGATATCAATGCCGCCGTGGAAACAGGTATTGATATTGTGCTGCTCGATCTTCAGGACATAACGTTTATGAATAGTTCTGGATTAGGAACTCTCTTAGCAGCACTGAAAATTGTGAAAGCAACAAGCAGTAAGATTTTCCTTTGTTCCATTAATGAGCAAGTGAACATGATATTTGAAATGACTAAGATGGAGCGAATTTTTCAAATTTTCACTAACAGGGATGAATTTGAAGATGCAATCCTACCATCCGAATACCAGCTTTTGGAACACCATTACCACACTAAGTGAGACCAACCTAACGGGTGTCAACCTAACTGAGGTCAACCTCTCAGAAGCAAAAGGGCTGTCAACCTAAGCCAACAGTAAACGACCTAGCCCTAAATGCAAATTCGGTAGCTCTTTGGCATTTACCAAGAACTTGTCTTCATGTCTGAAACTAAAACCAACACCCAAACAACTACGGTACGAAAGGTAGGTTGGAAATATCTGCAATACCAATCAGCCCTAATCTTGAGCGTAGGAATTTGCACTTTGGGGGCAGGTAAGTTACAGGCTGTAACTGAGAACTCTGTTTCTCTCAACACCTTTGAAAACGAAAACTCAGCGTCAGAACTGACCGAACAAATTCCCTCTGCTGACAAGCTGGAAAACCCTAACCCAGAAACACTTAACGGTTTTGAAGACTCCTTAGTTGAGCTGCACTATCCCTCAAAACCACTACCTCAGTTGATGGCGGTGCCGGAAAACTTCAATCCTGGGCTGCGACTACCACCACCGGAACCCCAGCCACCCGCACCATCCAGCCAACCACAAACTTCAACAGAGCCTGTAACTCCTGCTGTCAAATTGGAAAGTCTGACAACAGATTTTCGTAGGGATTCAGATAACTTTGACCAACGCAATCTATTTATTGAAGAAACCGCTCAATTTCGCTTAGCTAATGGCAACCGTTTTCGTATCAGAACGGGCTTCAATTCTTTTGAACAGCAAGATGTTGAGTCAGTTACAAACATTCCTTTGCAAGTTGAATGGGAAGGAAAGATTGATCGAGTAACTGTAACGGTAGGAGGGGGAGTTGATACCTTCGACCGTTTGCCAACGGCTCTCAATTTTAATGCCAGGGTAGAAGTGCCAATTGCAATGAAGGTTAGCCCATCTGGTCAACTTCAATCAGGGGTGGTGATATCGGCTGATGTAGAACAAGGTCCGTACAAGTCTAATGCCGAAACCCTAGACAATCAAATCACAGCTTGGCGGTTCGGACCGAGTATCTACTGGCAAATTGACCCGAAGACTAGCTTGTATTCATCGTTGCGTTTGGGCAGTTATAACGATGGCAATTTTGAGCAGCAGTCTTTTAGCAGACTAGAACACAAAATTGGACAATTTTCTATAGCCGCTAACGTATTTAACTGGAATTATACGGATGATGTTCAAGAAACGAGTGGCTATTTTTCTCCATCCGATTTCCTGGTTTACAACGGCGAAGTCGCTTGGGAGGGAAATGTCTTTGAGGATCTACGCTGTCGCGTCGCAGCAACGTTGGGACAGCAACGACTGAAAGGGGAATGGGATAACAGTAATGGCTATCAAGCTCGCTGTACAGCAAAGCTATCGACCAATGTGGAAGCGGACTTCGGTTATGCCTTCTCGAATACTCGAAATCGAGACACAGGGGAAAGTGCGTACAACAATCAATCCTTTACAGGGCAACTCCGGATCAAATTTTAGGTTTTATCTGGTAGTTGCTGTTCCTCAGAGAAAAAAATCGGGAACTCTATGAAAGAGAAGCAACCCGTCACCTCTGCTTACAGAGTCTTCATCAATACAGGATGAGTAAACCTGAGTAGCGAGAAGACGGGATATCTACTAACCAGGAGTTGTAATGAATTCTGACTTTGACCCTCCCCCCAAAAAGTTGTCTATCTTAGCCTCTATAGGGGGAGTAGTGACAGCAGTTGTAGCGATCGCAGGTTTAGAAGTTCTGTCCAATCACCTTGATAAAACAGCTTCCGTCTCACGAACTACAGTATCTACGGCTCAAACCGCTACACCTGAGCCAGATACTAAAGCAACAAATACTAAAGCAACAACGGTTGCCCAACTAGACGCGCAATCTGTGGAACTACCAGGAACATCGGTGAGTCCGAAGGAGATTGCAGAAACTAAGACTCCTTATGTTGCTCCTGGTGTAGGCGAGTTGAGTCCACAGGAATTAGCAATGGCGCGTCAAGCTTGGCAATACTTTGAGCGCAACTGGAATGATGAAACAGGCTTGGTGAACTCAGCCGATAAGTTTCCCTCAGTCACAATGTGGGATCAAGCGGCTGCGATCGCAGCTTTAGTCAGCGCTAAAGAGTTGAATATTGTCCCAGAGGCAGAATTTAACACCAAGATGAGGCGGATGTTGAAAACGCTGGCTACGATGCCCCTTTATAAAGGTGAACTGCCTAACAAAGTCTACAACGCTAAAACCCTAGTTCCTGTTAACTACGGTCAACTCGATAAACGAGAAGAAATTGGCTGGTCAGCCCTCGATTTGGGGCGTTTAGCGATTTGGCTCAAGATTGTGGGAGCTAAATATCCGCAGTTGCAGCGGCAAACAGAAGCCGTTTGGAAACACTGGCAGGTTGATCGTCTTACCAAAGATGGTCAAATGTACGGCACTGCGATCGTCAAGGGTAAAGAACAGCTAAACCAAGAAGGTCGATTGGGCTACGAAAATTACGCGGCTTATGGTCTAAAACTCTGGGGTTTAGATGTAGAGAAAGCCCTGAATTCTCAATCTAATGTTGCCTTTGTCAATCTCTACGGAAAGGGTGTTCCCTATGATCAACGGGATGCCAAAACGTCTGGAGCGAATAACTATGTTCTTAGCGAACCCTATATTCTGGATGGCATTGAAACTGGCTTTCAATCATTACCCAAAGCCTATGCTGACCGGATATTAGCCGCTCAAGAGGCTCGGTACAAAACTACAAAACAGTTAACTGCCGTTACAGAAGATAACCTCGATCGCGCTCCCTATTTTGTTTACAATACTCTATTCGTCAACGGGCAACCTTGGGCAGCAATTACAGATACAGGGGAAACACATAATGATTTACGGTTTCTCAGTGCTAAAGCAGCATTAGGCTGGCATGTACTCTACAACACACCATACACTCGCCAGTTATCTGATTTTGTCCAAGCCAACCTAAAAACTGATAAAGGCTGGTACAACGGCTTTTATGAATCCTTAAAGGAGCCTAATAAGTCTTTGACGGCTAACAATAACGGCGTCATGCTCGAAAGTTTGCTCTACAAAAAGATAGGAAAGCCATTTACTGTCTGGGCAGGTGTAAAACCACCTCGCTAAACTGCCTAATTTAACTGAACCAATGATGCATGATTTGCATAAAGAGTCAATATTTTAACCCAAAGGAAAGTAATTTCTGATGATGCAAAAACGCCATCAGCAAAAGTGGTTGAGGCTAATTGCCTTATTCCTGATAGGGGCAGTTTCACAATCTTTATTAACTGTTTTTTTGTCCAAGCCAAGCGTGGCTCAAATCCCAACGACTGCACCTAATGCCTGTGCCGAGATCAGCGCTCCTTTAACACCAGAGGAACAGATTTATGCTAAGGCGGCTTGGCAGTACTTTGTTAACAACTATCAGCCAGCAACAGGATTTACCAATTCAGTTGGAGGGTATCCCTCCGGCAGCCTCTGGGACATTGGCAATTACTTGATGGCATTGAATTCTGCACGCTGGCTGAATTTAATTGACCAAGGAGAATTTGACTCTAGGCTCAACCAGTTTTTGAAGACGCTCAGTGAACTCAAGCTATTTGAGGATACTCTGCCTAACAAAGTTTATAACGCGGCAACTGGGCAGATGACTGATTATGGAAACAACCCGCTAGAGCGTGGCATTGGCTGGTCTGCGTTAGATGTCGGTCGTATTTTAGCTGCCTTTCATGTTGTCCGTACCTGTCATCCGCAATACGGTGATTGGATTAAAGGAATTCTGGACAAGTGGAAGATAGAGCGATCGCTAAAAGATGACCAACTCTACGGAGCCATGGTTCTTCCTAACAAAGAGACATTGCTGGTGCAAGAAGGACGCCTCGGATATGAGGAATATGCCGCTAGAGGCTATGAACTTTGGGGCTTTAAAGCATCCAAGGCACTGGCACTAGAACCTTATCAATTCGTAGATATTAACGGTGTCAAAGTCCCCGTTGATACCCGTGACTACCAAAGCACTCAGGCTAACAATTATGTAGTCAGCGAGTCCTACATCCTTGACGGTATTGAATTTGGTTTGGAAGGAGCTTTAAAAGAATATGCTGCCAACGTTTTAGAAGTACAAAAGCGACGCTTTGATGCTACAGGGCAGTTGACCTCTGTATCAGAAGACAACATTGACCAAGCCCCTTATTTTCTCTACAACACGGTTTATTCCAACGGTAATTCCTGGGCAACCATTACTGAAGAAAATAAGCTTTATCCACAACTACGAAGTATCAGCACGAAAGCGGCGTTCGGCTGGCGCTATCTTTACCCCGATAATGCCTATGCTCAAAAAGTGTTTGATGCGGTAAAAGATTTGCGTAGCCCTGATGGGGGTGGCTTTTATGCTGGACTATACGAAGAAACAAAGCAGCCAAATAAATCGCTGACAGGCAACACGAATGGGCTAATTCTGGAGATTTTGTACTACAAAGCTAGAGGAAATCGCCCACTCATCGGCTCAAGTTTGGTCACTTTTGCAGCACCGGGGCAGCCAAATAGCAATGCTGCAACTCCAACGGCTACAGGTAGTTCATCCCAAGGGAGGCAAAACTCTGCACCTGTACCGGCTGAGACACCAGTTATTGCCGTCGCACCCATTCCTCCGGTCGGAAAGCCTCAGCCCTCAGCTTTTCCCAAGCTAGCAAGACCGCTAACCGTTCCAGAACGGCGTTATGCAGAGGCAGCTTGGCAATACTTTAAGGCTAATTATCAATCGAACAGTGGATTGGTTGATGACCGCAGTGACATGAAAGATGCAACGCTGTGGGGATTAGGGGATTATTTAGCGGCTCTAAATGCAGCACGCGCTCTTGACATTATCACTGAGCGAGAATTTAGCGATCGCACCCGGCACCTATTAGGGGCACTGAAGAGACTGCCTCTGTTTGCTGGACAGTTACCCCACCGAGGCTATGATACCCAGTCATTGCAACCCGTAGACTATGGCGGTAATCCTGCTACACAAGGAAGCAGCAATCCCACAGCAGAAGGAACAGGTTGGTCAGCCCTTGATATTGGGCGGGTACTAGCGGCACTCTATACCCTGAAGAACTATCATCCCGAATACACAAAAGCCGTCGATGAAATTGTGCTGGAGTGGTCGTACTCACAAGTAGTACGGGATGGTCTTCTGTTTAGCGGGAGAGTAACTAAGGATGAGAATGGGCGACTCTTGACACGAGTTAATCATGAAACCCGTCTTGGCTACGAGGAATATGCAGCCCGTGCCTTTCAGTTATGGGGGTTTAATACTAATCGTTCCGCTGTCGGTGGTCAATATCAAACGACCTCAGTAGAAGGAGTTGAGGTGCCAACTCAACGCCATCAACAGTCGGCACAAGATACGGTGAGTAATCCATTCGTACTCTATGGCTTGGAATTTGGCTATGACCCTCAAATGCGGCAACTGGTACAACCCATTCTTCAAGCCCAAGAGTCGCGTTACCGTCGTACTGGCACCTTTACGGCTGCTGCCACTACCCTGCTTGATAAACCGCCTTACGTGGTTCATAACACGATTACTAGTCGGGAAGGGGCTTGGGCAACTCTAGCGGATGACGGGAAGTCGGTGCCAGATGTGCGTACAGTCAGCACTGCCGTCGCCTTCGGCTTTCATGCCTTGTTCCCAGAAAACGGATATACCCGCCAATTATGGGAAGCAACAATAGACCTCTACAACCCTCAGCTTGGCTACTATGAGGGCTTTTATGAAAAAACGGGTAAACCTACGACTGCCTTGGGAGGCAGCAGCAACAGCCTAATTCTGCAATCTCTGCTGTACAGGGCAACAAATCACCAACCCCTGATTCGTCCAGAAACATCAATGAATTCTCCTTGGTGGCGGGCAGTGGCAGCAGGCGATGCGGGTCGTGGTTTGCCGAATAGTGCCACGCAGACAGCACGATTGATTACTGATTCCACTGGGGCTTATTGGGTTTCAGTTAGTGACAGCACTACACCTATTACCTTGCAAGGACTGGGGGCTGGACGAGATTCTTCCCCATCGCTCTCTTCAGAAAGATAACCTCAATCATCTTGTTGTCCCTTTTGACTTTTGACTTGCTTAACTCTAATGACTATTAGCCCTTCAATCTCGGTTGTCGAGAACTCACCAACATTTTCCGGTAACATCCGTTCCCGTCTTAAAGATCGGACACTGCTATTTCGTTATCTAGCAGAAATCAATCTCATCTTTGGGGCATGGTATCTACACTGGCGCATTACCCATTCGATTAATTTCGCCGCTCTCTGGCTCTCGATTCCTCTACTGATAGCAGAAATTTACAGCTATTTCGGCGGCGTAATGTTCCTACTTGGGCTGTGGCGACCAATTGTGCGGCGGGTAAAGTCTCTTAATCAAATGACACCGCCGTTGCCTCGTTCTGAATGGCCAAGTGTTGATGTTTTTATTACTTGCTATAACGAACCTGTAGAGATTGTCCAGGAAACTACTAGGGCAGCTCTAGCGATGGACTATCCTACAACCAAGTTGTGTGTGTATGTTCTGGATGATGGCAATTCGCCAGAACTCCGAGCGATGACAGAACGGCTAGGTTTGGATGATTTGCAATCTCCACTCCTGCAACAGGAAGCTGAGCGAATTAATAAAGAGCGATCGCAACTTGTTACCCGTCTACGGCAGCTAGAAAACCTGACACCAGAAGTCCCAAAAGCTGAGGAGCTTCTCCAATCATTCCAACTTCAAGTTCATACACAACCAAAGGATTTATCCGAAGTTTTATCTTGGTTTGAAACGTTACGGCAACCCTCGATTCCTCCAAAAGTTTGGATCGAGTGCCAAACCGTGCTAGCTGAAGGATTTGATAATGCAGTTCGCCATGCCCACAAAGGGCTATCACCAGAAACTCCCATTGATATCGAAGCCACAATCTTTACCCAATCGATAGAGCTTCGGATTTGGGATTACGGCAGGGATTTTGATTTTGAAGGACATCTACAACAACTACCAGATGAAGTAGATGAAATGGCTGAAGGTGGTCGTGGCGTAGGTATTATGCAGCGGATTGCTGATTATCTGAGTTATACAAGAACACCAGATAATCGCAATTGCTTATTGATAATAAAGTCCTATTCAAAAGTTACCGATTCTAACACGACAGGTAGGCTTGAAGCTGTAATTGGAGGTTTACAGAGTTTTCGACAATTAATTCTTTTATTGAACCCCAAACATCACGCTGTCAGTGACTATCTTGCCAGTGAAAGGCGAAACTTAGAAAAGGCAATTTATCAAAAAGAGCTGGAGTTAAGTGAACTTGCGCGTTGTTGCTACATTGCTCGTCCAAAGCCCAAGGGTAAGCCTCACCATGCTAAGGCAGGAAACATTAATTACGCAATTTTTTCAGGGGAAACTGCGGGAGACTTTATCCTAACCTTGGATGCAGACCATATTCCCAAATCTCACTTTCTGCAACGAGCTTTACCCTATTTCTATACTTATAATTTCCAAACTGGGAAATATGACAGTAATCAGATTGCGTTTGTGCAAACACCGCAAGCTTTTTATAACATCCCCACTGGCGACCCCTTTGGACATCAAGCTCACTTATTCTATGGCCCAATCCAACAGGGTAAAGATGGGATGAATTCTGCGTTTTACACAGGAACAAATGCTGTGTTAAGACGTGAAGCCTTGATTAATGTTGGACTACAAAACTTCTCTGATGAATTTTCTAAAGATGAGAAACGATTAGACGAATTTGATTTAGTGGGTGGTGTATCTAGCAACAGTATTACGGAAGATATGAATACAGCGATGCGTCTGCATTCTGCTGGCTGGAAGTCGGTTTATCACCATGAAGAATTATCAGAAGGATTGGCACCGGATGACCTCAGTTCTACCTTGAAACAAAAACTACGATGGGCGCAAGGGACGATTCAAGTCCTACTGCGTGAAAATCCTCTTACCAAGACAGGGTTAACATTTTGGCAACAACTGCAATATTTTCAGACAATGTACAGCTATTTTTCTGGCTTTGCAACGCTTGTTTTTATTGCCTGCCCAATCATCTATTTCTTTACGGGAATTATTCCAGTACACGCCTATGGAGCTGACTTTGCCCTACACTTTATCCCTACCTTTATCCTCAACCGCTTGACATTTATGGCGGCTAGTTGGGGAGTCCCGGCTGGAGAACTTTGGCGTTCTGAACAATATGCGATCGCTTTATTTCCTCTATTTATCCAAGCGGTTTGGAGCGTGTTCACGGGACGACCTATCAAATTCCAAGTTACGCCAAAACAACGTCAATCTGGAATTTATCTTCGCTTAGTTTGGCCGCAGTTGACTATTGTTGCTCTAACTCTTTTGGGAATGTTGTGGTGTGTTTATCGCTTCGCAACTGGAAATCTAGAAAATCCCTCGCTTTATCTGCTGAATGCAGCTTGGGCAGTCTATAATCTCTCCCTATTTTGGGTAATCATTCGTGCGGCAGTTTGGCAACCAAAATCATAGCTATAAATTAGTGTTCGCGGTTTGTGATCACAAGACCTTAGCAAAATCGAAACTCACTTCAAATCTTTAGGAATTAAAACAATGAATTCTAGCGTGAAAATCATTCAACCTTCCGGTATTTTAGACGGTGTTGCTGTTAATAG
Organism: Symplocastrum torsivum; assembly: GCF_059505465.1. NCBI lineage: Bacteria > Bacillati > Cyanobacteriota > Cyanophyceae > Oscillatoriales > Microcoleaceae > Symplocastrum > Symplocastrum torsivum. The sequence continues at coordinate 34,504 of NZ_JCACKQ010000005.1, forward strand.
TTTGCGCCACGAGATTAGCAATTTTGTAGAAGGTGGAACGAATATTGTCTTAGTAGACTTTCAGGATGTAACGTTTATGAACAGTTCTGGCTTAGGGGCTTTAGTCTCTACCCTCAGAGTTGTTCGTTCTGCGGGTGCAGAACTTTTTGTGTGCTCTCTTAGTGAGCAAGTTAGGATGATTTTTGAACTTACCAAAATGGATCGGGTCTTTAAAATGTTCAACAGCCGAAATGAATTTGAAGAAAAAGTATCTTCTGTTGAGCAAGCTTAAAATTTTAGAATTAGATGATTTCTCCTAACTTTAATCAAAATTAATTTGTAATAAGGAGAAATCATCATCCAGCACTTTTTTAACGTTTAATGCCTGAATGTGATGCAACACCGTTTCTAGATTGTCAGTGTTGCTTTTTTTATAGCTAATCAGAACATCAATAAAGGCATTGAGTCCCCAAATAAGACCATCAGGTTGAGGAATTTCGTAAACTCCATCGCTAAACAGGTACAGCGTGCTGCCTGATTGAATTTCACAAGAATCCTCATCGAAATCAGCATCGCTGAGCATTCCTATGGGTATGCTTAATGAGCCTAGTTGTTTTACAGGGATAGCGGTTGAAGCTTCAGATAGCAAAATTGCGGGTGGATGTCCTGCACAAGCGTAAACAAGTTGTCGATTTACTCGGTTATAGACACCATACCAAATGGTGAAGTAGTCATCCCCGTTTTCGTTCATCTGGAAGGCATGATTGAGGGCGGCTAAGACAGCGCTGGGTTGATGAAAATTAGTGTTGGGGAGGGATTGCGATCGCAAAACATTTAGCACTGAAACCGACAGCAATGCCGATCGAACTCCATGTCCTGCGACATCTAATAAGTAAACTACCAAATGATCAGCATCAAGCCAGTAATAGTCAAAGGCATCACCCCCTAACTGAAGCGAAGGAACAAACTGTGCCTCAGTCGTTACGGTTCCGGTTAGAGGACGGGGTAAAAGCGATCGCACATATTCAGCCGCTTGATTCAATTCAGCCTGCAAAATTTCATTCTGCTGCTGTAATTCCTCCTCAGCCTGTTTGCGCTTGATGAACTGACCGATTTGGCTACCAATTGCTGTCATCATCTTTAGTAAATCTGCATTAGCCTGCTGTATCTCACGACTGAAGAAGGTCATGACACCCAACCTCTCATCTCCACTGAGGATAGGGAAACCAATCGCAGCGTGCAGTCCAACTTTTACCGCGATTGAGCTTCTCACAAAGTTCGCATCTTCAGCAAGATTAGCAATCCAAGCCGGTGACGTATTCTCCCAAACCTGCCCCGGTAGTCCAACCCCAGGCGCAAAAGTAATCTGTGAAGTCGCCGCTTCAAACTCCGAAACATCAACCCACTGACGATGCCAGCTTTCAACACGACGTAAGACATTCGCGCTTGCGTCCACACTCCAGAATTCGCCGAGATCCCATCCTAAGCTTTCGCACATAGCTTGCAGGAGTTTTGGAGTGGCTTCGCTTAGCGTGGCTGATTCTGCCAAAATCCGTGTCGCAGAGTGTTCTGCACTTAGATGCTGTTCTCTGCGCTTGCGCTCAGTAATATCGTTGAGGGTGCCAGAAATTCCAATAACAGTGTCGTCATCAGCTAATATCTGGCAGGCATAAACTTCCATGTATGCCACGCCACCGTTTTTAGTCAAGTAGCGAATCTGGTAGCGGCAGTCTTCTTTTTGGCGTTCAATGAGGGATTGAAAGTATTGATTATGGAGTTGGCGATCATTTGGATGAATTAATTCCAAAAATCTCTTGCCGAGGCTTTCGTATAGGGATAATCCAGTAATTTCTGTCCAGGCAGGATTGAGAAACGTCAATTGCCTTGCTGTATCCGTCTGGAAAATGACTTCTTTGAGGTTGTCCACAACCGAGCGATACTGTTCCTCGCTCTCTTGAAGAGCTTTCTCTGCTTGCTTACGCCTAGTGATGTCAATGCCAGTGCCGATGACATACTCAACCGAACCCTGATTGTCAAGGAGAGCGGTATTAGACCAGGCGATTAGTCGGCGACTTCCATCCTTTGTTAACCAGTGGTTTTCAAACTCGTTCGGGAACTGTCCGGCTTGGAGTTTTGCAAAGGTCGTTTTAACCGACTCCACTTCTTCAGGAATTAGAAATAGGTTCCACAAATATCTATCTCTTACCTCCTCAAAAGAGTAACCAGTTGTTTGCTCACAGGCTGTGTTGAAGCGGACGATCTTCCCTTCTTGATCGAGAACCACTACCAAGGCGCTGGAGGTATCAATAACAGCAGAGATAAAATTGCGCTCTTTTTTTAGGGCAGCTTCCACCCGTTGGCGCTCAGTGATTTCCTGATAGATGAGGGAATAAATTCCACAGAGAATTATAAACGTTAGGCTGATTGCGATCGCAAGTGTAAGAATCGTGTAGCGAGCACTTCTTCCCGCCACTGTCAATTGCTGCTTCAACAAGGCATTCTCTTCATTTTCCATCTCACGGATACGAGAGCGAATTTTATCCATGAGCTTCTTTCCCGTACCTGTCTCGATCACCTGCAAGGCTAAATCAGATTTCCCATTTTTCTGTAAGTTGATTATCTCCTTGAGGAGAGCAAGCCTGTCTTCAATTAGCATTTCCAGGGTTTCAAGTTGCTTGTAACGATTAGGGTTATCCATCTCTAATTGCTGAAGACGCTGAATTTCTTGATTAAAGTTTGCAGTTGCTACACGATAGGGTTCTAAGTAAGGCTCTTCTCCCGTGAGGATGTAGCCACGCTGTCCACTCTCGGCAGTCGTCACAAGGGAGAGTATTTCTTTGAGATGGTTAAGCCTCTCTTGAGTCTGTTGGACACGACTGTTGACCTCAATCAGTTTAGTTGCGCTCTGATATGAGACAACCCCAATGATGATGAGAATTGCTGCGGCTAAACCAAATCCTCCTGCAATCCCCTTAAAAAATTGCCGATGTGACTTCTGCGCCTGTTTGCGCTCGGTATCTTGAAGTGTCAGATTGGCTAAATTACGCCGGAGTTCAAGTTGCTTGAGTACCTGACGAGCTAGTATTCGCAAAGCCTCTAGCTGTTCCGGACTAAGATTTCGCGGTACATGGTCAATTACACATAGGGTTCCCAGCGCTTGCTTCTCTGGTGTAATCAGAGGAATGCCAGCGTAAAACTGCACATTAGGATCAGAGGTAACTAGAGGATTTGTCGCGAACCTCTCGTCTTTTGTCGCATCAGGAACAATAAAAACGTCGGGCTGCACAATAGCATGGGCACAGAACGCATGTTCGCGAGGTGTTTCTGATATCTCCAAACCTACCTTTGACTTGAACCATTGCCGCTGGGCATCAATTAAGGTAATCAAAGAAATTGGGGTACCACAAATGTAGGCAGCTAGACGTGTGAGGTCGTCAAAGGCTTGTTCAACTGGAGTATCAAGGATTTTGTACTCCAAAAGCTCTTCAAGCCTCTGCGCTTCGTTATCTGGCAAGGGTGCTGTCATTGATACTGAAGTAGTCATTGTAGGCGCACAAGACGGCTCATTCTAACTCGATCTTGACAAGAATCTTAGTAAAGCAGAACAGGACTAATACGGATAATTTTGCGCGAACGGCTACTCGTAAGCCGTCAACCGTAACTAAGTTACCTGGATTTTGCAATCCCCGATTAGGAAATTTCTGTATCGACTGACGATCTAGAAGTACTTTATCTTGCCAATTCAATTTGCGATCGCCTAACAACCAACAACCAACAACCAAATCCCCTAATATAGCCGTCTTACTATTTGAGAGCCTTGAAGTGTCGGGGTAGCGGCAGCGCCATCTAAAACACGAGTGTCTCGGCGGGTTGAGGCATCTGTGGTGTCATGCACGCCTGGAGATGTGAGTTGTAGGTGTCGAGGGAAGACGAGGCAAAACGTAGACCCTTGGCCAAGATTACTCTCTACCGTGATGCTTCCCTGCATGAGCTGAACCAATGATTTTGTAATGGCTAGCCCCAAACCTGTACCAGAATACTTCCTTGTCGTCGTCTGATCGAGTTGCCGGAACTCCTCAAAAATATTTTTCAAGTTATCCTCAGCAATCCCAATCCCTGTATCTCTGACACTGATTGCTAGCTGATCCGGGGAGATTTCCTTCACTTCCACTTCAACACTGCCGCTTTCGGTAAACTTAATTGCATTGGAGAGGAGGTTGACCAAAATCTGCCGCAAGCGAACACTGTCATTAATCACATTAGCGTTCTCTAAATCAGCGTGAACGGTCAGTGCTAAGTGCTTCTCGTCAGCGAGTGAGCGAAGCTCATCAGTGATGGCTCTGACCAACGTTATCAGGTTGAACGCTTCTAGTTTCAGTTCTAGACGCCCAGTCTCAATTTTGGAGAGGTCAAGAATTTCATTAATTAGTGTTAGTAGGTGCTTGCCGTTGTTGAGAATGCGCTCCATCATATCGTTTTGTTGAGGCGTGAGCGGACTTTGGCGCTGGCGCAATAGCAATTGAGAAAAACCGATAACCGCATTCATCGGTGTCCGCAATTCATGAGACATCGTGGCAAGGAACTGGGATTTCAATCGTGCGGCTTCCAAGAGTTGCAGGTTCCGCAAATGAAGCTGCTCTCGTTGGTTTTCCAATTCCTGATTTTGTGCGGCAAGTTGCTCATTCTGGTCTTCTAAACGAGCCTCTTGCTCTTCTAAAGCTTTAATCATCCGGGCATTATCAATTGCGATCGCAGCCTGCTCACCGACAGCTAACAAGAGCTTCCGATCTTCCTCATCAAACGCATTCTGATCTTCCCAATTCCCAACTGCTAATATTCCCAAACGTCCCGATTCCACAGACTCGATCGCAACAGCGTAAATGGCTGCCGGAACCTCGTCTAAATCCTGGGCATTACAATAGTTCCCTTGAATTAATTGTGATTCACCTGTCGAAAAGACCTGAGAGAGCAATCCCTTTTCAGGACAGAATGCGTCTTCCAGCTTTAGCTTTTCTGTCCCAACCCCAGCGGTTACCGTCAAAAGTAAGCGATCGCATTGAGGGTTGTTGAGCATAATGAAGCAAAACTGGGCACCAGGAATTGCTTGTGCGACTGCTCCCACCATCTCCCGTAACAAACCGGGTAAGTCAGTCAGACGCTGGTTAAGTAGATTAGTTAACTGCTGTAGGATTCGTAGTTGTTGCTGCTGCTCTCCCAGAATCAAAATCGCCTGACGCAGGTTCTCACTTGCCTCCTGTGCCGCGCTTCGAGCCACTTCGCTAGTATGATAAAGCTGACCATTTTCAATTGATAATACAGCTCGACGGGCAAGTTCCTCCGCCAAAGCCAAGTCAGCTACACCATAGCGCCGTCCCTCTTGGGTAGACACGAAGGAAATTGCCCCCAAGGTCCGCCCTCGCACCAAAAGCGGCACGATGATATAGGATTTGAAGCCCAAATCGCGCACAATTTGCAGGTGTTCGGCATCGCGAGTCGCCGACAGCAGATCTTCTTCAGTAATCTCTGGATTCAGGTCAGCGATACCAGTTCGCAACACCTTCATTGCTGGATGTTGTCCATTAATGTCCGGTGGGTAACGGTACTGTAGTTGTCGTACCTGTGATTCTTGTGTGGGCTCCGCATGGGCAACACCCATCCGACGAACTACACCATTCTCTACAATATCGACAAGGCAAAGATCAGCTAAGAATGGCACCGCTAGTTGGGCGATGCTTTCTAGAGTCTTTTCATAATCGAGGGACGCTGAGAGCATCGCACTCGCTTCTGCCAGAAATCGTTGAGACTCTTCTGCTCGCTTACGATCGGTGATGTCGCTTACAATGCCAGATACCCGAAAAGGTCGTCCCTGCTCGTCCCGCCAAGCTTTACCGCGAGCGATGCAGTAGCGATATTCCCCGGAAGTATGCAAAAGGCGAAATTCTACATCTAGTTCAATCTCATCTTGCAAGTGAGCTGCCACAGCATGGCTAACTCTCATGCGATCATCCGGATGCAGCAGCTTACAAAAGAGGTCGTAGTTGGCTGTCACCTCACCTGGTGAGAAGCCAGTAATTTCATAAAGGCGGTCATTACAATAAATTTCGTGAGTATAGACATCCCAGTCCCAAATTCCATCATTGGAGCCTTCAAGCACCAAGCGGTAGCGTTCTTCACTTTCACGCAAGCGCTGTGTTGCCAGCGCCGCCTCCCGTTCCGCCCGATAGATGCGAACAGCATTGCGGAGGCTGCGCGAGAGCGTATCTGGAGAGAGTTTACTTTTGGGAAGATAGTCCGATGCTCCAGCCTTCATGAGTTCGACAGCGGTTTGCTCGTCTCCCTGACCTGTCAAAACTACCATGGGGACTTTGCTTCCGGTACTCCGGACTTCTTGAACTAAAGCAAGTCCGTCACCATCAGGCAAGCGATAGTCGAGCAAAACACAGTCAAAATTTTCTTGATCAAGGGTGGCGATCGCACTTTTACAATCAATGGCTGTTGACATTTCTACAGAAATACCCGCCGTCTTGAGCGATCGACGGACTGCCATGCGATCTACTTCATCATCTTCCACCACAAGAATTTTTATAATCTCTTCCATAGTTAGCTGTTAGCTAGGGAGCGTCTCGCTCATAGCTGTTGGCTCCTTATAAGTATTGTGTAAAACTCCCTCTACTTCTGCCTCTACACATTGATGGGTTAATTTTCCGCTGTAGGAGTGAACATTCAATAGTCATCAGTCGCTAGTTCTATGCGATCGCCAAGTTAGGGCATCTCACTCAGCATCCAATACTTGTTGAGCGTTCCTATCGCTTCCACAAATTTTGTAAACGTTACAGGCTTGATGATATATCCAGCGACGTTAAGATCATAAGCTTCCACCTTATCTTTGTCCTCATTCGAGGTTGTCAGTACAATCACTGGCAGCGCTCTCAGTTCTGGGTCAGCCCGTAACTCCCGCAGGAACTCAATTCCACCCATTCTTGGCATATTTAGGTCAAGCAAAATGAGTCGGCGCTGTCCCATCAGGAGTTTTGGCATTTCGTTGCCTCGCAGCATCGCTAACGCCTCGATACCATTGGCTGCTACATAAAGTGGACTAGTGATGTTGTTTTTTTTAAACGCCCGTTTGACGGTCATGACATCAACTTCGTCATCGTCAATAAGTAGTAGACTCGTTTGTTTTTCATCCATAATGAAATTCCTTATCCCATTGAATGCTTCGACCAGCTAAAGCGGAATGTTGCTCCCTGTCCTAGCTGGGATTCCAGGGAAATGGTGCCTCCTTTATCTTCAATAATTTTCTTAACAATTGCTAAACCCACCCCAGTATTTTCTACCTTGTCACGAGCTTCTAGGGTTTGAAACATCACAAAAACTTTCTTGTGGAACTCAGGGGCAATTCCTATCCCATCATCAGCAACAGCAAACTCGTAAAAGTCGGCTTGCTCAGTTACAGAAATGACGATCCGCCCATCCCGCCGGTGATGGTGTTTAATTCCATTACTGATTAAATTGGCAAACACCTGTTCTAGGGGCAAGCGTTCGGTAATCAGTGTTGGCATTCCTTGCATCACCTTAATGGTAAATTCAGGTGGTGGTGCTAAAGAATCGATGACATCGTAGAGTAACGCCTCGACCTCCACGGGTTCCAATTCAGCTTGGAGCCGTCCGACACGGGAATATTGCAATAGACCATTAATTAAAGCTTCCATCCGATGGACACGCGATCGCATCAAATTCATTTGGTGCCTAGTGTCTTCGGTTAAGTGGTCTTCTAAGTCTTCTTCAAGCCACTGGGAGAGATTGGCGATCGCTCTTAAAGGCGCTTTGAGGTCGTGAGACACTATATAGGCAAATTGGTCAAGTTCGGCGTTGCGCTTTTCTAGACTTGTGGTTGTCTGTGCCAAAACGGACGTCATCCGCGCCAGATCCTCAGCACGCGATCGCAAAACCTCTTCTGTTTTCTTACTCTCCGTGATGTCTTGAGTCATCGTCATCCCGGAAACCACTTCTCCCTGTTCATTAGTTACAGGCAGCACATGGACACAGTAAAAGCGATCGGCAAAGGGTATTTCCCTCACAGTCACTTTGCCCTTTAGCGCCTCGTGATAAATTGGCTCAAGTAATTGAGCCGTTTCCAGCGGCAATGTCTCCCAAATTGTTTTACCCGTAAGCGTCTTACTATCAAGAGCAACCGTCGATAATCCTGTTCCTTCCGCAATGTTGTATCGCAGATTTTGATCAAACAAAAATACAGCGCCATTAGGAAAGTTCTCAACCAAAGTGCGATACAATTCCTCACTACGCTGCAAAGCCGCCTCTGCAAGCTTACGTTCAGTAATGTCCTGATTGATTTCCAGGCAAGCTACTGGCTGTCCTTTCTCATTGCGTTGTAATGTCCAGCTACTGGCAATAGTAAGACAGGTGCCATCACGTCGAGAATTTACTAGTTCCCCGTTCCAGTACCCGTTTTGGAACAACGTCTCTTTTATTTCCTCTAGTGGTTGAGAGAACTCAGTTTTTAGCAGCTGATGAACGGATTTTCCCAGCGCTTGGGCTGCTGTCCAGCCGTACATCCGTTGAGCACCTTGATTCCAATAGGTAATCATGTCATTGAGGTCGCGCACCATAATCGTGTCATTCGCCAAATCCAATAGCTGAGCTTGTTTGAGCAGGGTTTCGGAAGCCTGCTTACGTTCAGTGATGTCACGCACGATCACAATGAACAGAAGCTCATTTTCTAGCTGCATCTCGCTAAAGGCAAATTCCATTGGGAAGGTTTTTCCGTCTTTGTGTCGCCCTACTGTCTCCTGCTGAAGTCGTAGTTTGTTTTGATTGTTCCCCACCAGAGAACCCATCACTTTGCCACTATCATCTGTAAAGGATTCTGCAATCAGTCGTTGTAGGTGTTTACCAGCAATTTCATCCGATTCATAACCAAAGATTTCAACAGCAGCAGCATTACCCGTCTGAATGTAGCCACGCTCGTTCAGGATGAGAATTCCATCGACAACATTGTCGAAAACGCTCTGTAAATAGATATTCCCTTCTCGCAAGCTGCTTGCGCGTTCTGCCAAATCCTGGTCTAACTGATTGAAGAGGTAAAAAGCTGCACCTGCTCCGAGTAACCCAGTTGCCAAAGCGCTCCACTGAACAGTTTTTGTTAGTTCCCGCCACCACAGGACTTGCGAAGCGCGAGTATCTTGCCAACGTTCTTCTTGCTGGGCAAACTTGGTAATTTCCTGCCGCAGGTGATCCATGTTCAGTTTGCTCTTGAGCAGCTGCTCAGTCAGTAGGGGAGAGCCTTCTGTTGTTGCTCCTTGTCGGTCACTGGTCTTGAGAACCTCCTCTAAAAGCCTCATTTGTTGCTGCGCTAGTGTTGGAATCGCTTCAAACTGTTGACGCTGTGCTGGATTGGCTTGCACTCTAGCGCCAAGTGCATTAAGTGACTCAGGTAGGAGATTTCTTGCCTCTGTATAAGGTTTTAGAAATTCCCGACGCCTGGTAATCACGTAACCTCGAACACCAGTTTCAGCATTGAGTAAATCTCTGAGTAAACGATGAGTATCTAAGAGAGTTTGCCGACTCTGTTCCCTTCGCTCTATCGCTGCTGATGTTTGAGAAGACAGCGCGGAAATTACGAAAACTGTAGCAAACAAACATAGAACGGGAATCGAGAGAATTAAGCCACCTCGCCAGCGGACTGAAAGGTCAGGTTGGAGCCTACGCTGAGTTCGCGAGATTTTGGAGGTACCCATCATTCATACTCCTTGCACAAGTCGATCAACAAGCTTCTCCAATTAAATTAACGCGCTGTTAGATCGACGAACAAAGTTGGGAGGTAGGAAGTTAATCTGGCTTCAAGACTCGCTTAACGGCTTAGGCTGAATGTCACTGACTTAAGCCCTGAACTAAAGTTCGGGCTAAAAGCTAAAACCCGTTGAAACGGGTTGAAAGGCTGATGTAGTAAGCTAAAGCTTACTTCAGCTTTGAGGGGTGAAATTTATTTCAAGGCTCTTATGTCAGTGCCATTCGACTTAGGCCAAGTGAAGTAAAAGGTCGCCCCTTGACCTTCTTGAGATTCCAATCGGATCGTACCGCCTTGTCCTTCTACAATTCTTTTTGCGATCGCTAAACCAACACCTGTATTCTCTACTTCGTCTCTCGCTTGCAACGTTTGAAAGATCACAAATACTTGCTCATGGAACTGAGGCGCAATTCCTTCACCATTATCCGTCACAGCAAATTCATAAGCCTCTAACTGCTCCTGAACACTGATTTTCACTTGACCATCAGCTTTGGGGTGATGCTTGATTGCATTGTCGATGAGCTGAGTAAATACTTGCTCAAGAAGCGATCGCATTGTAACTAGGGTTGGCATTCCTGGCGCAACTTCAATGATGAATTCAGGCGGTGGTGTTAGTGTCTCAATCACTTGTTTCAACAACGCTTCTACATCCACCCTTTCTGGCGTACCTGTAATTCGTCCAGCACGACAATAGTGCTGCATACCATCAATGAGAGCTTCTAACCGATGAACCCGCCCTCGCAACAATTGCATTTGGTATTGGTTGTCTTCATTGAGTTGGTCAAAAATATCTTCTTCAATCCACTCCGATAGATTAGCGATCGCTCGTAGCGGTGCCTTCAAATCGTGAGAGGCTATATAGGCAAACTGGTCAAGTTCCTGAGTTCGCTTTTCCAAGGCAACCGTTGCTTGAGCCAATTGGGTTTTTACCTTGTCCAGAGAATCATGAGTTCGTTGGTTCTCAATGGAGATTGCCAAAACATTAGCAACAGCTTGGAGAAATTCAACATCACCTTGACTAAACACTCGACGTCTACTGGTATAGGCACCTAAAACGCCAAAAGGACGATTAGGGGGAGTTGGTGATCTGCCCTCATCACTTTCTGGGTTTTGCCCTGCTGGGATGATGGCGCTAATGCCACTAACAATGTCGTGTTCATGAAGTAAGGGTGAGCCTTGAAAACGAGTTTCACGATGGAGGTTTTCTACAACTACCGCTTGATTCAAGTGCAAGGTGTAACCCACTTGGGTATTGGGACTAGCTTCGATTACCGCTTGCCCAACTAAGCCTGGTGACCAACCGATTCCGGAACGCATTCGCAGGTTATTGCTATCGGGAAGCCCTTCCAGAACGTTGCAATACTCCACCGCTAGTGCTTGGGAAATTAGGGCAACACTCTCGTCGAGTAGTGCGGAAACGTCCGTCGCCAAAAGTGCTGATTGAGTCAGTTGAGTAATCGCAGATTGCTGACACAGACGCCTATGAAGCTCTGTTTCTGCCTGCTTGGCAAAGGTGATATCAACCATCAACCCGCGACGCTTGTAAACTTGACCCTGGTCATCTCGAATCACACAAGCGCGATCGCGTAGCCAGACTACCCGATTATCTGCGGCGATGCACCGATACTCCAACTCACAGTCTTGACTTTGGAGCATTTGTCTGCGGTACAGGGCGAGAGTCCACTGCCGATCTTCCGGATGAACCAGATTAGTCCAAAAATCAGGTTGAGTGAGCCACTGCTCAATCGGATAGCCCAAAAGTCTCTCAGCACTTTGACTAACAAAGGTGAACTGCCCGGTTGTTGCCTCAGCTTCCCAGATAATTACCTGAGACAGTTCACTCGGAAGTTTCGGCTGGAGCTGTTTAGCTTGCTCCCTTACCCGTAATTGGGTAGGTTGCCGCTTACCGAGTGAGAGTTGACTCGTTAGTTCAACCTGTAGTTGTGAGGGTATCTGATGGGTATGAGCTTCTGTATTTTGTTGTAAAGGGGTAACTGTGTAGGGTTTTAATTCTCTTTTAAGTGTGAAGGTGCCAACCCACTCCAAAAGCTGACCACTTCCTCCGAGCACTGGTATTTTTCGTGCAATAAACCAGCGGTAAGCGCCATCTTTGCCACGAATGCGGCATTCAATTTCGGTGTTCTGTAGTTTCTTTGGCTCCAGATTACTACTGGCCGCGGTGTACGCCAAGGAAGCGATCGCCTGATCTGGCGTAGCATTCGATTTGGCAGTGAAGCCACTGCTAAAGTAGGAAGCTGGTAAGGGTTCGCCCAAAAAGCCATCAACTTGTTCTTCCCCAGTCTCTTCGGGTTTACGGTTTCCTCTACTTTCTGGGTTAAGGTTAAGCGATCTGGGTGCTTTTACAGCTTGCACTTGTGAAGCCGATGCTACGGAGCTAAGGCGAAAATCCCCATAACTATCCCTCAAGGAATCGCGATCTTCCGGGTGTATCGCTTTAAAAAATTTCCAGCCCAGTGACTCTCCTACGGTTAACCCAGTATACTCATACCATTGCTGGTTAAAATTAGTAATTGCACCGTTGACTTGTGCGAACCAAGCCATCTGAGAAAGGGTTGCCAGAAGACAATGACTTCTCGCTTCACTTAGCTCTAAGCGTTGCTCAAGACTATGAAAGTCTTGTGAAGCTTTACCGTTATCGCCAGAGGTAGATAAGTTTTGATTAAAGGGTTTATCCATTATGAGTTCTTTTTAAAAGTCTTAGCTCCGCATCAACAGATAAAGGTGCTAGAAAAAAGGCTTTAGATTAAGCTAGCTGTAAAGAAAGATGCCAAAGAGACGGTATCATTCAGAATCTATCCGAAGTGCAGAAATCCCTACCCCTACCGATGGGTGGACATCACTCGGTGTTTGACCCAAAGTTTATAAACTTCTCCTGTAACCGCTAAAAAATTGCACACCCTGGACGTTGACGATGAGTAAAATCCGCGTTGCTCTCATTGAAGACCATGACCTGACGAGGGTCGGGATCAGAACAGCGCTACAACAGCGTAGCGAAATTGAATTTGTAGGAGAGGCAGCCAATGCCACCGATGGTCTGAAATTACTGGAAACGTCCAGGCCGGATATCGGAATTGTGGACATTGGTTTGCCTGACATTGATGGCATTGAGTTGACACGGCGCTTCAAGGAAGCGAGAAGCGCTGAAGAGGAGACTCAAACCAAGATTCTGGTTTTGACGTTGCAGGATAACGAGGAAGCTGTGATGGCGGCGTTTGCTGCTGGAGCGGACTCTTACTGCATGAAGAATATCAGTTTCGATAATTTGCTAGAGGCGCTACAAGTCACCTACGAAGGGAATGCTTGGATTGACCCTGCGATCGCAAGAATTGTGCTAACACAAGCCAAGTCAAGCGAGGTGGGTGCTGATGCCGCTGCTGCCTTGAAAACTGTAACGATCAATGCTGCTGAACCAGAGTATAGCCAACTGATTGAAGCCTATCCCCTAACGGAACGGGAATTGGAAGTATTGCAGCTAATTGTTGAAGGTTGCAGCAATGCCGCGATCGCAGAAAAGCTCTACATCACGGTGGGAACTGTCAAAACCCATGTCCGTAATATCCTGAATAAGCTGTGTGCCGATGACCGTACTCAAGCGGCAGTTCGTGCGCTTCGCTCTGGCTTAGTTGGTTAAGCGATCGCTGCCTACGAGACGGTAACATTACCATGAAGCTGTTAGAGCAATCGTCTGGGCGTGAAACCCATCCTTGAACTTGGTGTTATTGAGCAATACCCTTGAGTAAGAACTATGACCCAGTTCGCTTACTCATCTAAGACTAGGGTGTTTCTCAACCAGTTTGGCTTGAATGAACACCAGAATCCTTTGTCTACAGGCAGTAACGATTCTTTTTTAGACATTAAGAGCCAGTGGTAGTCTATACTGCTGGCTCCTCTTGCAGTTTTTCTAGCTATGTATGGGTTGTCTGATTTACTATAGTCTCGAATAGATGAGTATTTTGCTCCTGTTTGGGGCTTCACTTCACCTAAAGTGCGATTTTCCAAGCTTGAGGGAGTGCATAAGAGTGCGATCGCTCTTAATTGCCATGGATGCTGTATCCAACTTATCCGACCATGAAGGAGACAATTTTAGGTGAATGAGGAACACACCCCTGAGTTAACAATTAGGGATATCTTAAGCAGGAAGCACACGTTGAGAATTGTGTCAGGTTGTTGGTAAGCAGGAACGCCGACAGCATCCAGTCCGATTATCCTCAAGCTGTCGTCTCTAACGAACAAGAGAACCGGAGTGACCAAATGAGTCAGGCAGATCGGAGCAAACTCAAACTGATGGTGGTTGACGACGAGCCTGACAACCTAGATTTGTTGTACAGAACCTTTCGACGAGATTTTCGCGTCTTCAAAGCAGACGGAGCGATGAAAGCTCTTGAACTTCTAGACACTCATGGGGAAATGGCAGTGATCATTTCTGATCAGCGAATGCCCCTAATGAACGGAACTGAATTCTTGAGCAAGACGGTTGAGCGCTTTCCAGAAACGATTCGCATTCTTTTAACTGGCTACACGGATGTTGAAGATCTAGTTGAAGCGATTAACTCTGGCAAGGTATTCAAGTACATCACTAAGCCTTGGAACCCTGAAAACCTGAAAGCCGTCGTTCAACAAGCTGCCGACACCTACCGGGTGCTTAAGCAAAGAACTAATGAGCTGCGCCGCGCCTTACGACGAGAAGAACTTTTCAATGTGGTGACAACGGCGATTCGAGAGTCACTCGACTACAGCAGTATGCTACAAACGATTGTCACGACAATTGGTCGGACGTTTGAAGCCAAAAGTTGTATTTTGCGACCAGTAGATAGTGACCAGCTAACACTAGAATCTTTCTGTTATCAGGAAGATAGCACAGAACTACTCCCCCTTCCCGATGCCGACTCAACTGTTCTAAACGCTTTAGAGAACCGACAGACACAGATTGTTCAGGATGAAACCTCCGGCAATACTTCCGTACATCTACTCGTCCCGTTAATCTGTCAGCAACAACTCTTGGCAGTTCTATCTCTCTATCAAAATGAGAGAGGACGTCTGTGGACATCACAAGATGTTCAGTTAATTGAAGCTGTTGCTGAGCAAGCCGCTTTAGCGATTTCCCAAGCCAAACTCTACCAACGTACCCAGCTACAAGCTGAGCAGATGCGTGCTGAACTAGAGGTAGCTCGCCAGATCCAAAACAACCTACTACGCCAAAGCTTGCCGGATGTCGAAGGTTTGCGAGTGCAAGCCCACTGCTACCCAGCGCGAGAAGTTGGAGGCGATTTTTTTGAAGTTTATGTTCATCCGCAAGGAGATGTATGGTTAGCAGTTGGAGATGTATCTGGTAAAGGTGTCCCTGCGGCTCTATTTATGGCGAGTGCCATCTCTATTTTGCGACGAGAACTCGCGCAAGAAGTATCTCCAGAACCGGAGGTTGTCATGCGAAACCTCAACAGCATTATGTCCGATGATCTTGTCAGTACCAACTGTTTCATCACAATGGTGCTAGCTCGCTATACCCCAGCATCGCGGCAGTTGGTCTACGCGAACGCAGGTCACATCTATCCCATTGTCTGGTCTCACAGATTAATCGTTCAACAACGGGCTGTATCTGAAAATTCGGTGACAGTGGAACCAAATTACCTCAAAGTTCGTGGCGTTCCTTTGGGGATTTTAGCCACTTGGAAAGCGAATGCAGGAGTTCTGACGTTAAATGCGGGTGATCTCTTTCTGTTAATCAGTGATGGAATTACAGAGGCGACCGTAAAAGAAGTGAACCCCCGCCCACAAAACTGTGAGCAAAACACTGGTGCAATGCTCAAGCAAGACGGACTTTGGCAACTGCTGCGTCAAGAATCAGCCCCCTTTGACTTGACCAATTTACTAAATCGCATTCGAGAACGGACTAACAATGTTCAGGAAGATGACCAAACTATACTCTCTCTGGAGGTTCTGTAGTCTATGAAAACGGAACTGCACATCCCAAGTGACTTGAAGTTTTTGACGATTGTCGAAAGTTGGCTACTGGGTAGTCTGGAGGCGGAGTTAGGCGACTCTGTCGATTGGTCACGTCAATCTAATCGTTTGCGGCTGGCGTTGGTGGAAGCGTATTCCAATGTGGTGCGTCACGCTCATCGAGATCAGCCCAATTTGCCGGTGTTGATTCGTTTGGAACTCAAAGAACGGGATATTGCACTGGAGATTTGGGATCATGGCAAAGGGTTTGATCTATCAACGTATTTGCCGCCAAATCCAGATGATAAGCAGGAAAGTGGCTATGGTTGGCTCATTATGAATCGACTGATGGATCGCGTGGAGTATCGCTTGCAGGTCAATGGTCGCAACTGCCTGAAGATGGAAGCGAGTTTACCTAAACCAGAAGAATCTCAATAAGTAGGTAGGTTTCAGCCAGCGTTGTTACTCTTTATCTTGAGCCTGAAAAATAAGCCTTTGCGATCGCAAAGGTAGAGATATCGGGTGTCTCGCTACAATTCGCTACTTTCGAGCTTAGACTTTACAGAAAATAGCTGTTAGAAACCACTATTGTTACAAATCTCAACCAATAATAGTTTTTTTTAATCTAAATTATAATTTTTGCTAAGTTAACACAATTTAGCTCTAGTTATTTTTACTATTTGAAATAGTTAAGATATTCGCTCGACTGCAAGAAAAAAGACGCTTCTCCTACTTCCTATTTTCAGGTTGGAGGGAAGAAGATGTGGCAGACAAGATGTCTGCCATACAGTTTGTTCGTGAATTCATTACTGGCTAGCGGCGAAGGCTCAAAAGTTCTTGGGGAGAAGCGAGTAGCTTGATTCTTGTATGGAGAATTTCTCGTTCTGCACTCAGGAGAAATATCCAGGATACATTGACACCAAACAAAGGTGTTTGCACTTTGCCAGTGACTTGAATTTGGGTTTGGTCATTATCTAGTGATTCAGCAATTCCCTCTTTGGGAGATAGCTGCATTCCTTTGGCTTCGGCTTCCAGGTAATTTGCGATCGCCTCTTTTCCTTCAATGGGTTGCTCAAAGGGTGGCTGCATTGTACCTGTATCGCCGAACAAAACGGCTGTTGCTTCATACTCACCAGCATTCATCGTCTCAAAGTAGCGCAGCACGACTGGCTCATCAATTCCTTCTATAGTTAAGTCGGTAGTAGCAGCAGACTCGTTAGTTGGGCTTATGTCATTAGCAATGCTCATTAGTACTTTCCTCAAGCTCGAAACCAGTATTAAATAAAAAGGCAGGTGTAGACCTGCCCTCTTAGATGGATTTTATAGAACTCCCTCCTCTGAACTCCAGCCAGTTCTTCTTAGTAGTGTTTGACGTTCAATCAATTGGAGGCATGTATGTCTCTTTGCTTAACCTCACTTAATTCATATTGCAACGTATAATTAAGAATTGCAAGTAAAGATTACAAATACCAAGCCAGAAAAACTATAATGACTGGTCTGGTTTATTTGTGATTAATGTCACTACCAGTGAAAATACCTATCAGCATCAGTCACTTGAAAGAAAAAGCCTACTCGCTAGGTTTTGACTTGTGTGGAGTTGCGGCTGTGGATGCTGATACTGACTCCGCTGTACAGCAGCGCCTCAAGGCATGGCTAGCGCTGGGGTATCAGGCTGACATGGCGTGGATGGAAAATTCTAAACGCTTCGATATCCGTGCCTCTATGCCAGAAGTGCAATCAGTGATTTGTGTTGCTCTCAACTACTACACTCCTCACCAACGTCCAAATGAGCCTGAATTTGCCAAAATCTCTCGTTACGGCTGGGGGCGAGACTACCACAAGGTAATGCATAAAAAGTTAAAAGCCTTTACTAACTGGCTTTCTGAGCAAGGTGAAGAGGTCAAGGCGCGTTACTATGCTGATACAGGGCCAGTACAGGATAAAGTTTGGGCAGAGCGTGCGGGGATCGGTTGGATTGCCAAAAATGGCAATGTAATTACACGTAAGTATGGCAGTTGGGTATTTTTAGGGGAAGTCTTAACTAACGTAGAGTTGCCCCCAGATGCGCCCCACACAGAACACTGCGGTAGCTGTACCCGTTGCCTCGATGCCTGCCCTACGGGTGCGATCGCTAAACCGTTTGTCGTTGATGCTAATCGATGCATTGCTTATCACACGATAGAAAATCGGGCTGAGGACTTGCCAGAGTTCATTGCAGCCCGTTTAGAAGGCTGGGTTGCTGGTTGTGACATCTGCCAGGATGTCTGCCCCTGGAACCAACGTTTTGCTCACACAACTGATGTAGCAGAATTTCAACCCTACCCCTGGAATATCGCTCCCACACTCACCGAACTAGCAAACATCTCGGATGATGAGTGGAATCGGCGCTTTCCAGCCTCGGCGTTAAGGCGAATTAAGCCAGATATGCTGCGGCGGAATGCCCAAGCTAATCTTGAGGCAACGAAGCCATCAAGCTAATTATTGTTAAAAGTCCGAGCTTGCATGATGAGTGTAAAAGTAATTATTTTTGATTTCGATGGTACGCTTGCTGACACATTTGATGCCGTCGTTCGTATTAGTAATCGTTTAGCCAGCGAATTCGGCTATAAGCAGGCGGTTCCAGATGACCTCGCTAAAATCAGAAATTTGGGTTCTAGAGAAATAATTAAACAATCAGGAATCTCGCTTTTTAAGATACCTTTTCTTTTGAAAAGACTAAAAGCCGATTTACATAATGAAATTCTATATTTGAATCCCATATTTGGCATAGAAGAAGCTCTAGCCAAACTAAATTATGAAGGAAATCAGCTTGGGATACTCACTTCCAACTCAGAAGAGAATGTCAGAATCTTTCTAAAAAAACATGAAATGGAAGACTTGTTTAGTTTTATTTTTTCAGAAACAAAGTTATTTAGTAAGCATAAAGTCCTCCGGAAGTTTCTACAAAAGAACCATTTGACTCCGGAAGAAGTTATCTATGTAGGAGATGAAACTAGAGATATTGAAGCAGCAAAAAAAATTAATATGAAAGCGATCGCTGTTAGCTGGGGCTTTAACTCAAAAGAAGCCTTGGCAGCACAGAATCCGGAGTTTTTAATCCACCAACCTAACGAATTGATTGATGTAATAGGAATGTTGCATAGTGCATATGCCAACGACTATTTAGGAGGAGAAACAGCCCTAAGAAAAGCGGATGAGGGCTGAGTGGTGAGATCTTGTTCAATCACTTCCCGTATTTGTCGGACAGCGGTTAGATAGGCATCACGGGTCACTTCACCTGCTCCTTGTGCCTCTGACTGAGCCCGTTTTTTTATCGCTTCAATCAGTGCAATAGTTTCGTTCTGCACTTGCTCAGAAGCATTGGGCATCTCTTGCTTAACAAGAGCACGCATTTCTGGGTCGTAGGGTGTCAGGGCGCGATCGTCTGGAACAGTAGGTTCAGTAGTCATAATAGTTTCTCCTTGAGTGCAGTTAGTTACTCCGATCTTGAAAAACTTTAGCTACTAATCAACTTCAAGCTATTTTGATGGCTAAAGATGTCTTCTACCTACTCAGGGTATATGAATTATGTGTTGCTTCTACCCCAGCTAGACCAAAGCTATTGATTTATTTAGTAAAATCTTATACCGCGTCCTAGACTTACTGATTATGAAACCTTTTAATCCAGAACCAAATCCTGGGCTAAGCTTCTCAAACTTCCGCAAGATTAGTGAAAACGGCTTTGGCGATCGCAACAATTCCTACGCTTACTCCATGGTGTGGTTCAAAGACCATTTGTATGTTGGCACGGGTCGGGCAACTCTCTGTTTTCTCAAGCCGCACGTTCCGCTAAATGTCAATGTTTGGCCAGTCGAATGCCCTCATACTGTTTATTCCAAAGAATTTGAATATACTCAAGCACGGGGAGAAATTTGGCGCTATAGCCCAGGCACAGCTTATTGGGAACGTGTTTATCAATCTCCGATGGTTACCGATTCTCAAGGAGCTGAATTTAGCCGTGACTTTGGCTACCGGGCTATGACAGTATTTCAAGGAAAATCCGATTCAGAGCCTGCCCTCTACGTTGCTACCTGTGCGCGTTCTCGTAGTTCAGGCACGATTATCCTTCGCTCTGAAGATGGTATCAATTTTTTTCCAATCTCCAAACCAGGTTTAATTGGTCTACCGATCACGAGCTTACGTTCTTTGTTTCCTTTTAAAGGGAAACTCTATACAACGCCTGCGGGTGCTACTCGCGGCAATCAAAACACGGCGGGTATTCCTATCATCTATGAAACTAGCGACCCTGTTCAAGAGGAGTGGCAAGCTGTCAACGAACCGGGATTTGGTGACTTTGATAACAAGACAATCTACGAACTGATTGATTTTGGTAATTATCTCTACGTTGGTACGTTTAACAATAACGGCTTTCAAATATGGCGCACTGATGCACAGGGAGAACCTCCTTACCACTGGACAAAAGTAATTACTCGTGGTGCAAACCGGGGCAGCCTCAATCAGGGAACCGTCAGTATGTTGGTTTTCAAAGATGCTTTATATGTAGGCACTGGTATACAAAACGGGGGTTACGATCATCGGAATAAAATAGGTCCGGCAGGAGCTGAAATAATCAGGATAGCTCACGATGGCTCCTGGGAAATTATCGTGGGTGATGAGCGAGACGGTAAGTTTCCTTTAAGTGGATTGCCAGCAGGGTTTGGTAGTATTTCCAATGGTTACATCTGGCGAATGGGAGTTCATGATGGTTGGCTTTATGCAGGTACCATGAATTGGAGCATCATCCTGCGCTTTAACAGACTTAAAGGTCAATCTCAAAAGCTAAATTGGCTGCTAGAGCAAGTAGGCATTGAAAATCTCATTAAGAATCAAGGCGGTTTCGATCTGTGGCGGTCTTTTGATGGAGAAAACTGGCTACCAGTAAGCCGTCAAGGATTTGGCAATTTTTATAACTACGGACTCCGTAATATCGTATCTACACCTTATGGTCTTTTTATGGGTACCGCTAATCCTTTTGGTCCGCGTGCTGCCATTCAAGTCAATGAGCAATGGACTTATGAAGATAATCCCAATGGTGGTCTTGAAATTTGGCAAAGCAGCTAAACAAGAAACTATCCCTAGCTCTCAAAAGGGGAAAGCTGCGTTACACAGCCTGACATATATATCCCTTTGATTATCTGAAAATGACCTTCTGCCATGAAGCAATCTTGTATTATCAATCATCAAGATATCCCCCGTTTGCCATTGAATTGGCTTCATGAGCCGGTCAGTAACTTCTTTTAGTTCATCGATAACAGCGTCGGGAATCTTGGAGTTGTCTTCAAACCTCACAAGACTAGCTTCCTTACCCTGTAACTCTTGCTCTACTACGGGTAAGATATTGTTAATAAAAATAGGATGACTTTCTCTTCTACTTTGAACAACGGCTGAACATAAATACTCCGTTGCGATCGCATAGGTTTCCTGATCTACCCTAAGAGAGATATCTTCTTCGTCACATATTTTTTTAACTACTCTCAGGTCATCAGTTTGATAGATTTCCTTCCATATCGCCTTGGGATAATTGCGAATATATTTTAATCGTTTTGTGCTAAAAAGCTTTTTGGTAGAAGAACTTAGTTCTTCATAAATCTCAGCTCCATCACCAACCGTAGTTTCACCATCTTTTAAGGGTGGAGTAGCACAATAAAACCATATAAGTTGGGGTTTATTTTTTTTGTAATACATCTCTCCGTGAGGAGGAACTGCAAAGGAAAGTCTATGACCTGTTACTGATAAGAGAGTCTTGTCTCCTTTAATCATTTCCCGGTTATAGGCGCCACCTATATAAGCCATAAAGTTAGTGCTAAATAACTCAGTAAAGGCTTTAAATTTATCAGTGTTAACGTTAAAACTTCTAAAAAGTAATAAATTAGAAGACTTAAATAAGTCAATAACTTCATCTCTATCTAAGCTAAAAATGCTGCTACATTTTGTACCTAGCAGTAGAGTACCAAATTTTTCAGAAACTGGTGCTATTTGAGTCTTCATAATGCTTGGATTTACTTTAAAGCCCTACAAGAATCAGAACAACTTAGTGCAGCGTAGCGGAAATAACTATCCAGTTGAAAAAGGTTAAAAAGCTTACTGTACAAGCAATATTCATAAAAGCCTTCTGCCTCCTGCCTTCTTTTCTTCTTGCACTAGTGTTCCTTGCCAATCCAAATCTCTAAACCATTAACTCCAAGTGTATTAGATAAAGAATTATTTGCAGTTTGACCATGGATTGTATCAAAAACAAAGGTTAATCCAAATGGGGTGGACATAGCCGCACATAGCTCGACTTGGGGATAATTAGTAATTCCCTCTAAAGGAATAGTTTCCCAGATTTCTCCATCTTCTGAAAGCCACATTTGAAACCTGCCCGGTTTTTGGACTCCAACATAAAGATAATTATCATGAACCAGTAGGCACTGAAAATTCGATTGCTCAAGGTCATCAAAACCTGGTCCCATTGCCGATAAAGGTACCTTTAATCCCTCAGGGGTAAATTTCGGTGTACCGACGATTAAGTCCCAACTATCATCAGGATAAATACGAATCAATTCAGGAGGAGCAGTATTAAACTCATGGGTATTATTCTCAGCAAGTAATGATCTGCCACTAGCAACATACAGATTGCCTTTAAAAACAACCATAGATGATACAAATTCATTCATCGTATATCTATATGCCCCCTTGGAGATAACCTGCTTCCAAGAGTAAGAAAAAGGTTCAATAACTTGAGTTTTCCAGACTTGAAATCCTTGCTCTAGATTTACAGTTCCCACATACAGGCAATCATTGAATGCCACCATCTGGGAAATGGCTTTATTATTCGAGTCGCCAAAACCCGATAAACTTGTGCATTGCCATAGTCCTAATGCTGGATCATCTGAAACATAGACAATAGGCAGATCTTCCCACTTTTCGGCTTCACCCGTTAATCTTCCTAAACAGGACGCATAAAGCTTATTTTGGAACGGATAAAGTTGGCGGAAAGACAACCTATACTGTTCCACTTTAGCCTTTGGAATTACATGAAAAGATTCACAAGTTTCTGTGCGTAAAAGTTGCGATTCAAGCGAGGAGATAAGACTTAGATAAAGCATTGGGGCATTATCGCTTTCCCCTTTAAAAATAGCTATCT
This sequence comes from Symplocastrum torsivum, assembly GCF_059505465.1. NCBI lineage: Bacteria > Bacillati > Cyanobacteriota > Cyanophyceae > Oscillatoriales > Microcoleaceae > Symplocastrum > Symplocastrum torsivum. Next base: position 57,417 of record NZ_JCACKQ010000005.1, read on the forward strand.
CGCTGAATATTTTGTTATGATGGATTAAATCATTCTGACTAATATTTGACTTTGATGCCTTTGTCAAATAAGCACTACTATCCTCATTTAATAGAGGTAATTGATACACTTCATCCCAGGTATCGTTTAGGGAATCATGACGTAATAATTTGCCAGAGTGATTTGCTTTTTGTGTTGAATTAGATGTGATTGCAAGATATAAATGATTTTGAAATAAGAATAGGAAACAGCTAAAACTACTTGTCAACTGTTGGTAACCTTTTTGCTCGGTACTGGCAAAGTATTGAGCCGCTAGTAAAGAGTCTTTAGACATTTCTTTTTCTAGTTAGTAATAGAACTACTGATAACCCATTTGCTTAGCTAGATGAATTATTTTTTGTGAAGATTGTCGATTCAAAGCCCAATCTAGCTCAGTCTTGCTCTTCAGTGATAGCTCTGAAATTTTGCCAGAACGTAATCTAGGGCTATCTAAGAATTTTAGATCATTCCCACCCCTAGCCCCTAGTGGACCGCGACAGGCATAAGATGAATTCTCAGGATGTTTCATCGCCTCAATAGCATCCTGATCAACTCGTAAACCAAGCCAATCTGCTATTTGTGGTAGATACAAGTCTGGTTCGGATAGCAGGTCTTCCCCCTTTAATCGCATACTCTGCCCTACAGGCAGCGTACTAGTAAAGTTGATAATGCTGCTGTGAGTGTAAAGCCATAAGCGAGCCGGGTCAAAGGTAGTTTCTTTGAGTGCATTCTTAATGAGTGGCTTAGGGGTTCCACTGGTCTTTAACATTGGTTTAAAAAGATTTTCTCGTACCTCTGACATTTGCTTAAGGTACTCACGAATCGACTTGGCTGCTGATATGGGATGGCGAGTCAGGTGCAAAAAGTTAGCCTTCGGGAACATTGCATAAGCACGTTCGATAAATTCTGGCTTCATAACCGTTACGGGACTTTTGTCTACACCGATTCGAGGGCTAATTCGTTCCAGGATATAGTCGAACATTTTTTTTGTAGACCAGTCCATTCGTTCTTGTAGCCATGCTCGAACTTTAAAAATGCTTGTTTCTGTTTGGACACCATCGTGTAGTTGTGCCAGTGTGCGTAGCAACCCATGCAAACCTTGAGGTCTTCCTTGGCGGAGATAATACAGCAGCATTTCCTCAACACTGTCTGCAACAAAAAGATTAAGCTCAGGAAAACCATACATCTCTGGATGTTGACCAATCATGGCACATCCAACTGATGAAAAAGAACGTAACGGACATAGGATAATTAATGGTTCAGTCATTCTAGAATTTATGGATAGCAATGTAATACGCTTTTGCCTAGTTGTATTAGGACTTAGTGCCTGATTTTACTAATACATAGTTATGTAGCTTTTGCTACCGCTATTGATAGCCCATTTGCTTTGCAAGTTTAGTAATTTTTGTGGAAAATCCTTGATCTAATGCCCATTCCAAAGCTCTATTCAGTGATGGTTCTGAAACTTGACCTACACGTAGGACAGGGCTTTTTAAAAATTTCGGATCATTACCCCCCCGTGCTCCTCGTGGTCCAATAGAAGCATAGGATGAAGTTTCTGGATGCTTCATTGCTTCAATCGCTTCTTTATCCGTTCGCACACCAAGCCACTCAGCTATTTGTGGTAAATATACGTCTGGATTAGATAATAAATCCTCTCCTTTGAGCCGCATACTTTGTCCCACTGGCAGTGTGCTAGTAAATTCCATAATTCTGCTGTGCGTTTGGAGCCAAAGTCTAGCGGGATCTAATGTCTTTGAAGACTCTCTAACAGAGATTTTTGACATTTGTTGAAAAAACTCCTGCATTGATTTTCCCGCTGATATAGGATGACGGGTTAAATGTAAGAACTTACTTTTAGGGAACATTGTATAGGCACGCTCAATAAATTCAGATTTCATAACAGTTACAGGAGTTTTATCAATACCTATTTTGGGATTAATCTGTTCAAGCAGATAATCAAAGACATTTTTGGTAGACCAACTCTGCCGTTCATCTAGCCATTGTTTTGCTTTATGAATGGTCGTTTCTGTTTGAACTCCATCATGCAGCTGTGCCAACGTCCGAAGTAAGCCCGGTCCTCCCTTTACCCTACCTTTGTGTTCGTGATACAGCATTAGTTCTTGCATACTGTCTGCAACAAATAGATGAAGTTCCGGAAAACCATACATTTCTGGATGTTGACCTAGCATTCCACAGGCAACTGATGAGAAGGAACGTAAAGGGCACAAGATTATTAGAGGTTCAGCCATTGGTAATCCTCAGACAGGCAATTCCAATACAGAGATAAGAAAGTGATATGTAGCGGTTCTCCTAAAGGATGAGATACAAGTTCTGGGTTTTCGGGAATTGGGAATGGGGAATTGGCAAGAAAGTAAGATGTGCTTCACTGATACGAGAATCGCTATAACTCTCTTTGGCATTAAAGTTTCGTAGAAATCCTGAGTATTTGATGTAGCTCCAGAATCATACAATATGCCTAAGCTTCTACATTAAACTAGGAGATTTAAGATTCTATAAGAAACACACGCATTCTATTTTTTATCCTGTAGAGGTTACTTTGTTGTTCTTATTTTTATATGTTCCTGTATAGCGTTTAATTCCTTTTGTGTAACTTCAAGTAGTCCTAGTAGCCAAGCAGAGCGATATTGAAGTTCTTGCTTACGTTGCTCAAGTTCCTGTAGAGAGGTAGAGTTTGGCTCAATTTCTGGGCTGTTTATCCATTGTTGAACATTCTTCAGAAAATCGATAGGAAGAGCTTTTTCTTGATTGTTACGGGTCTGTTGGTTACTCCTAGCTAGGTTCTGTCGCAGCTCAATATCCTGCTGGTTATTAGAGGATTTCTGTCTGCTACCGTGACGTTCTCTGATTTGTTGTAGAATTGCTTGTCGCTTTTCGGCTGATGCACTATGGTCTGTTGTCATCTAGAACAATCTTATTGGGTAAAGTCAAACGGTTACAACTTAATACATCAAGCTAAGTTTACTCTGGCTATTGAGCCAACTTCTCTAAGAAAGGGCTGAACATAAACTTTCTACTCAAGAAGGATTGAAACAGTCTTTTTGTTTCATTAGCTAAGCCTGAATCAATTTTTTTCTGAGCCACTGTATCTATCTGTTATCAACTTACCGACAGCGAACTGAGAAAAAAACGCTCACATAGCGTTATGTAAACTCTAAACTTAAAGGCTCGAAATGCGTCTTTGTGGAGTTTGAGGATTAGAAGGATCGGAAAGTAATGACTTACCTAAGGCTCTGTAGGTACTTGCTAAGTCCTCCCATTGAGTGTCATCCTGTTCTAGCAATATGTCAAAGTCATCCGTTTCATCAATCGCATTCTCTTCCTGTGAAGCTAGGAATTTTGCGGCTTGATACTCCTCTGTCGCTTGCCTAAATAAGCCTTGTTTGTAATAAACATCTCCAAACAGCTGATGTTTTTTGGCGGCAATAGCATCAACTTCAGGCAAATTCCTGAGAATTTGAACAGCCTCTTCTAGTTCATTTACTCCAGTTAAAGCTTCTGCAAAGCCTAAGAGCTTCGCCAGATTAGCCCCAGGTGTTGGCAGCTCGTTGTTAATTATTTTTTGAAAAGCCTCTTTTGCTAGACCATATTCCTTTTGGATAAGATGAAGGCGACCTATTAATAAATAAGGAAGAAAAAGTTTGGGATCGATCGTCAGTACAGTGTTAAGGGTTGCGATTGCTTCTGGAATCTTCCCCTGGGCTTTATAAATTTGGGCAACTAGTAGACGAGCCTTAGCCAGTTGTGGATTTAAGCGTAAAGCCTTAGAAATCTGCTTTATGGCAGCCTCGTAATCCTTCTGCTTCATGAAAACCTGACCCATTGCTATATAAGCTTGAGTCGATTTAGGGTCTAGGTTGAGTGCATTCTGAAACTCCTCAGCTGCCTTATCTAGCTCACCTTTTATGAAGTAAATCCTCCCTACTTTTAATGCTGCCTTCGACATCAAGGGATCTAGTTTGACTGCACTTTGGAAGTGATTCATCGCCTCATCATATCGTTTCTGTCTCAGATACACAGTTCCTGCACCCATATGGGCAGGAATAGATGAAGAATTGTTTTCCAAAACAGCTTTAAATTCGTCTAAAGCCTCATCAAGACGTTTTTCTTTGGCAAGTGAAAGACCGATTTTTAATCGATCTCTATCTGAAACTTGAGGTGCTATATCCTGAACCTTTACTTGGTTTCTTTCTTCAGTCAGCCGTTTTACACTAGGAATAAATTTTGGCATAAAAACTCCGTTGTTCGTAAATTGTGGATTTTATCATAGCATTCTCAAATGCTGCTGTAAGGGGTTCAGGCTCCTCACAGGTCATTCAAGTAGAAAACCGACAAAGCTGTCTTTAACAGCTTTTGCTTCAGCAAGTTTAGGCTCTAGACGTGGCGAAACCTCTAACTCTACAAGTAGGTTTAACTTAAGTCAAATCAGCTTCTTGTTTAATGAGCTAACCTATTCATCCTAACTACGAATGTTTACGGCATTGTCCACCTCACCAGTACTTTTCACTACTTCATCATTATCTAGCCTTTGTTCCGAGAAGTTCTTGTAAGCAGTCTAGGCATAGGGCAAGTTGGTGTTAATTTTAACGTATTTACCTCTCTATTATTCACAACTTCTAGACAATTCAGCCGCACTTCCCTGTGGAGCAACCTATAGGGCAAATCGCTGGACAAAGCTCTACTATAACAATCAAGCTATTCTCCAGAGTACCCATTGCCCACAACCCAACCTATAGCGTCTATTGCCAATCCCTCATCTTCCTGGGCATAAAGTCTCAATAAATTAGCTATGTTAGTTAAATTAGATGGATTGTTGTAAGGCAAACTTTATCTTAGCTTTCAAACCAATTCGGTTAAGTTTTGTAACGCCAAGTGTATCGTGGTATTGCTGTTGTCATGTATAAACCTTTAGAAACTCGCTTACGAAAAGATCTATTGATTACAACAACCGTAGATCCGGAGACTTCAAAACACTCTTATTCATTCAAGAAGCCAAGTTCTGGTGAAGCGTTTGAATTTGGGGAAGAGGAATATTTATTATGCAAATCTATGGATGGTATTTCTACGCCATCAGAAATATTAGCAGCTTTTGAAAGACAGTTTGGGTTAGTACTAACAGAAGAGGATTTTAATCAATTTTCACAAGAAATTGCAGAATGTGGTCTTCTGGAAGTATTTGATGAGCAAGAGACGCTTCCTCTCGGTACTAGTTCAACGGAAAGCGAAGAAGAAAATAAAAAATTACAATTCTCAACTCTATCTAAGCGTCGAAAGAAAGGAAAAAGAGGCAAAGTCTGGGCAGTATCTAATTCAGAATCATTTTTTAAATTTCTGGCAAAGATGGCTAAGCCTTTTCAGCCAATTGCCACTTTGTTACTTTGGTTACTAATCCCTTTATTGATATTAGCTTTATTTACTATATTCAACAATCAATTACTATTTAGACGCGATATAGGTTTATTGGTAAAACCGACCTCTTGGGTGGCTTATCATCTTTTAAACATGACTGTCGTCAATTTAACTAGTAAGCTAGCTCAGGGAATAGTTTGCACTTCTTATGGTGGAATTGTAGGAGAGTTTGGGCTGAAGCTAACATTTGGGATTCTGCCTCGCTTTTATCTAAAAAAAGATGGGATATGGCAGCTTCCACGTAAGATTCAGTTATGGTCTTTTGGCACACCACTAATAATTAGAATTCTTATATTTTCTTTAGGAACCTTGATTTGGTACTGGACGAAGGGAACTGAAAATGGATTGAGAGGTTGGGCTATTTCATTGGCTTATATGGGATACCTAGACTTCCTCTTTGACTCCAGCCCGTTTTGGCCATCTGACGGTTACGGATTGATGATTGCATACTTTCGTCTTCCCCCGAACTGGCTTAAAAAGAATCTTCTTATCTTCGATATGATCCTGAAGCGGCGACCTTTGCCAAAGCGATTAACTTTCCCAGAGAAACTGAAGCTACAAGGATTATCTCTTCTGATGATCCTTACTTGGATATTCTTGGCACTAAAGCTAGTTAATGATATGTCTCATAGGCTGCTAAGAAATATTTCTCCTGGTATTTTAGGAAACGGAGCCACAGCTTTACTAATTAGTCTACCTTTTATGCTGGGCTTTCGGACTTTATGGGTAGCGACTCACCCAAAGCAGGATAGAAAGAACTCACATAACCAAAATAATTTAGAAAAAACAAGCGATCGCTCTCGGCAAACACCATTATTTCATCCACTGGGAGAGGTAGATTTGTTTCTCAGTGATTTTCCTAAATCTGTTAATAAATCGAACAGCTTTAATAAGATACTAAAGTCTTGGGTGAAGAAATTCATTAGACTATCTCTTTTAGTTGCTTTAGGTATATTACTTTTTTTGCCTTACCCATATCGTCCTGGTGGTGTAATCAAAATCTCACCTCCAACACAGCAGCAGATTCAAGCACAAGTCAAAGGTAAAATCACTAAAGTTTTTTTCGAGGGTGGAGATGGTCAATGGATAAAAGCGGGAACTGTAATTGCGAATTTAGAGGCAGTTGATATAGAAAATTCAGTATTAATAACACAAGAGCAAGTAAGACAGCAGCAAGCTGAGCTAGAGAAGCAACAGGCTAACTTGAAAAAACTACTCGCTACTCCTAGAAAGGAAGATGTAGAAGTTGCCAAACAACAAGTGGAAGTTGACAAACAACAAGTGGAAGTTGCCAAACAACAAGTGGAAGTTGCTCAAGAACAGCTTAAAACAGCTATTGGCAAGGCAGAATTTAGCTCTCGTCAAGCGGAACGTTATAAGGCTTTGTACAATACGGGCGCTTTCTCCTTACAACAATATGAAAATTCTGCAAAAGATGCAGAAACAGACCGTAGTAATGTTGAAGAAGCCAAACAGAATGTTGAAGAAGCCAAACAGAATGTAGAGAAAAAGCGTCAAGATATAAAGAAAGCAGAAGCTAACTTAGCCTCAGTGTTGAGTGGTCCTTTTCCTGAAGAGATTGAAGCAGCTCGTAAAGAAGTTGAAGCGGCTCGTGCTAATCTTAAGCGTTTCCAGCAACAGTTGAAATATAATCAAGACCAAGTTAAACGAACTCCCTTGGTGATGCCAATTGATGGTTATCTAGTGACCTCATCTCTTAACCAAAAAGTGGGTAGCTATCTAGATCAAGGTGAAACGTTTGCTGTTGCTGAAGATAATCATCATATTCGAGGCGAAGTAGAAGTCCCAGAATACGATATAGGCGATTTTTCTGTCGGTAGAAAAGTAGAGGTTAAGCTTTTAGCTTATCCAGATAAACCCCTTACTGGAGAAGTGGTTTCTGTGGAGCCGATCGCTGCTAGTGATTCCACTAAGCTTACTAATGCTGATGAATCTACTTCTAGCTTGACTGAACAGTTTGTAAAAGTCACTGTAGACCTGCCTAACACAGATAGATTGCTTAAAGCTGGGATGTCTGGTTATGCAAAGATTGAAGGACGCACCATGCCAGTTTTTGCCGCCTTCACTCGTTCTATTGTTCGCTTTGTACAGGTTGAAATTTGGTCTTGGCTTCCTTAATCTCTTGACCAACAGGCAAAATCTACTTAGTAGACAAGAGCGCCAATTACTTCACAGAAACTGAGACATCACCATCACTATAAGTTTGAAGCTGAGTGGACTTCAGATAGGTTCTGGCTGGGGTTTCTCCCTTGAGATAAGCATCCCAAAAAGCTAGGCTTGCTATTTTGGTATAGCGTTGTACAGTCTCTGTATCAGCTATCCCAGTCGTGTTAGCTTCAGTGTTAGCGTCAGTTTGTCTTTGCCTGTTCTCTCTTAGCAATCTTCTCCTCCTCAGTCCTACACCATTTTCACCTCTTATACCAGCGCGACTCTCACCGGTACCAAAAGCGGAGTGGGTAGCACCCGTGATCCAGACAAGATATTTATCTCCAGGAGGCATGTACTGAAAAGACTGCCGCCGCCACGATGCTGGCTGTTCTTGGCGTCCTACAGTCTCACGTGCGATGTCACGAGTACCTGTCACAATCATCACTGGTGCTGTAATTGCATCCCAGGAGTACCTATCTAGACCAGCATCTCCTGGACCTTGAGGAGAGATCGCAATAAAGGCTCGAACACGGGGGTCACGAACCCCTCCACCTTGACCCCAAGGGGGAGCTAGGCGGACTCCAGCAACTGCCATAGTTGTGTAAGCACCAAGAGAATGACCCGCAACCCCAATTCGGGATTGATCCATTTTTGCGCCTAGTTCGGGAGCCTGACGTTCCAATGTACCGAAAGAGTCGATTATGAACGATATATCTTGAGAACGCTGCTGGCGTTGTCTAGGCTCATTGCTATTTCTGGCTAGTCCTGCTAGTCCCTGTGTTCTCAGGACAGTTGTATCAGTACCTTGGTGTGTGGGATGGATAGAGACATATCCATGACTTGCCCAAAACTCGCCCAGGTAACTATAGATTTCTTTAGAGCCTCCTGCTCCATGCGAGAAGATGATCACAGGGAACGGTCCCTGTCCTTGTGGATAGTAAATCTTGACTGGCACATCGCGATCGCGACGAGTGTCTGTGAGGGTGATATTATCCAAAACGCCGACCGTATAGGGTCCTGGATTAGCTTGATACACAGAATTGGTTACTTCCGCTTTGGGAAGGGAACTAATAGTATGAGGTTCAGAGTTCTGTTTATACACAGAATCTCCCGTTTGTGTTCTAGAGGAAGACTGGCTGATCGGGAAAGCACTACAGCTACTTGCTATTAAGAGCGTCAGCACAACTGAAGTGGCACAACGAAGCACTGCTAGTGGTAAAAAAACCTTAACTTTGCAATTCATACAGAAGTCTACCCACTTTGGAGGTAATTTTTCCAGTCTTAAATTAAACTTTTTGACTTTCATTTTTACCAAGAGGTTCCTTGATCCACATAGGGAACCTCTTCGTTTCCTATTAACATCAGCATGTTTCAGCAAAAAAAAATCTACTCGTAACCAAATTCTTGAGCCATTTGGAGTACCTCAGGGATGAATCCCTTATCATCATTGCGCCATGAGAGTCGGCCTTCGAGCTTAACGACTCCTGTCGTTTTATGTGCCTCAAGAGCGGGATATTTGAGAAAGTGCGGATCGAGACCCAAATGAGTTCCATAAGGCCCATAAGAAGCATAGGATGAATCTTGAGGACGCAATAGCGCCGCTGAGACAGATTCATCCCAGTTTAAGTTTAACCAGCGACAGATATTTTCCAGATTGAAGCAAGGCTCGTTGATAATGTCTTCGCCACGAATAGTCATTTTTTGACTAGCAGGAACACCTTTCAAAAAATCTAAAATGTTGGAGTTGAGCTTGTACCAACCATACTGCGGCTCTACGACTGGTGGCTCAGTTGAATAATCTATCCAGTCCTCTAGAATTGCCATAGCACCATTAGCTATCTTCATAATTGACTCGCCTTGAGTTCTGGGATGACAAAGCAAATGAAGGAAGTAAGCGTGCGGAAAAGTGTTGTAGATGCGATTTAAGATTTCCAGATCAGTGGCATACACATGGCTGGATTCGACTAGACGCAGAGGAGAAACTTTATGACATAACTCAAAATAAATTTCTGCGGTCATAGAGTGAAGACGGTTAAAAATCCAACGATGTGCCATGTCAATGGAACACAGAGTTTGTTCACCAGCATAAAGTTGAGCGATAGTACGCAATAATCCATGACTTTGGAATTGGCGTGAACCTCTTAGACTGAGAGCGAACTCCTCTAAAGTTTCTGTGAGCAACAGATTGAGTTCTGGCACTCCATAGGTTTCCGGGTGCTGACCAAGCATAGCCCAAACCAAGGAGGTGAAAGAACATTGAGATCCCAAGATAAATATTGGTTGCGCGACTGACATAAAGCTGGACTAACGGGCATCTGCCAAGTAAGAGTGTATGTTTTGAACTTAAGGGTAAAAATAACTCACACACCTGCAAGTTGTTATCTCAAAGCGAACCTAAGCGATAACTACCTGTCTTAAGGCAAGAGTGTCAGCAACAGTTTACTCTGGATACCCTACTAGTGTCAGACCTAGCCTTTGTCAAAAAGCTGAACTTGATATTGAGTAATATTTACAGTGTATGAAGCGTGATGGATTAGAGCGATCGCTTTTTAGAGGCGTGCGATGCTCATCAGTGGTGGGGATGACTTCAACGGCGGCTTATTCAACAATTTTGAAAATTTGATTGCAAGATAACTTTATTAAGACTATCTGTATCTAAATTTACTCCTTTTGCCATTGATTTCTCTACACTCAAAAAATAAATTGAGACTCTATAGCTACAAAAGCTAAGAGCCTTTAATTTGCAATGCTTTGCAGTCGGGATGACAGGATTTGAACCTGCGACCCCTTCGTCCCGAACGAAGTGCGCTACCAAGCTGCGCTACATCCCGATAAGCTATAATCCATACATCATATCACGTTGTATGGCAAAGAGCCTCGCGCTTGCTAGGATTAACACTGTGTAACTTCAGTGGGAGCTATTCTAAGAGAGTGGTTGTTAAGCCAGAATGGTTACGTGTTAAAGCACCTCAGTGGGAGCGCGTCGGAAACGTTAAAGAAATTTTACGGGATTTGGCGCTAAATACTGTCTGTGAAGAAGCTTCATGCCCAAACATTGGCGAGTGTTTCAATGCTGGAACCGCTACGTTTTTGATTATGGGACCAGCTTGCACTCGCGCCTGTCCCTACTGTGATATTGACTTTGAGAAAAAGCCCAAAGCCCTTGACCCTACTGAACCAACACGCTTAGCAGAAGCAGTACGGCGTTTAGCCTTAAACCATGTAGTTATTACCTCAGTAAACCGGGATGATTTACCGGATGGGGGAGCTTCCCAATTTGCACGTTGTATCGAAGCGATCGGTAGTGTCTCAGCCCAGACAACCATTGAGGTGCTGGTTCCTGACTTATGTGGAAACTGGGATTCCCTTGAAGTAATTCTCCAGGCTAAACCAGAAGTCCTTAATCATAATACTGAAACTGTACCCCGACTCTATCGACGGGTGCGTCCTCAGGGAAATTATCAGCGATCGCTTGAACTCCTGAGGCGATCGCGTGAGCTAGCGCCTTGGACTTATACAAAATCTGGCGTGATGGTTGGTTTGGGTGAAACCGATGCAGAAATCCGAGAAGTCATGCAGGACTTACGTGCAGTAGGCTGCGATATCCTCACGATTGGACAGTATCTCCAACCGAGCCAAAAACACTTAGATGTTGCTCAGTTCATTACACCCGCACAATTTGATGCTTGGAGAAAACTGGGTGAATCCTTAGGATTCTTGCAAGTCGTCTCCTCCCCGCTTACCCGCAGTTCCTACCACGCTGAACAAGTCAGGGAGTTAATGAAACGCTATCCTAGACAAGATGTGCTGGGGTAATAGGATGCTACGCTGACGACAACTGACAACTAAACCACTAACAAATGACCAAAATCGTCATCATTGGAGCCGGTGTCTGGGGAACAGCCCTCAGTTCTGTGGCATCTCAAAACGGTCATGATGTCTGTATATGGTCGCGTCGTAGCGAGGAAAGATTAGAGGATGTCCTGGTGGGGGCAAATATTGTTCTATCAGCAGTCTCCATGTCAGGTGTCGGTTCTGTCGTGTCCCAGTTACAGTCATTGCCAATTGTTCCTGAGACAATTTTCGTAACAGCAACGAAAGGATTGGATGCTACGACGACTCGTACTCCCTCTCAAATTTGGCAAGCGGAGTTCCCTGCTAATCCAGTCGTTGTACTCTCCGGCCCAAATCTTTCTAAAGAAATCAAGCAAGGACTGCCTGCGGCTAGTGTTGTTGCCAGTACCAACAAGAAGGCAGCAGAGGTAGTACAGAAAGCCTTTTCTTCGCCGAACTTCCGGGTTTACACCAATCCTGACCCCCTTGGTGTTGAACTGGGTGGTACGCTCAAAAATGTTATGGCGATCGCATCGGGTGCCTGTGATGGCTTGCAGTTAGGAACAAACGCCAAAGCGGCTCTCCTCACTCGTGGACTGACTGAAATCATCCGAGTCGGCGCAGATTGGAGCGCTCAACCCGAAACATTCTATGGCTTGTCAGGACTGGGAGACTTATTGGCAACCTGCAACAGCAGCCTCAGCCGCAATTATCAAGTGGGTTACCAACTCGCCCAAGGCAAAACCCTAAGGGACATCTTGGCACACCTAGAGGGAACAGCAGAAGGTGTCAACACAACAGCCGTTTTGGTTGAACGAGCGCAAAGGCGAGGAATCTCAGTGCCTATCACTCGTCAGGTTTATCGCTTGCTTCAAGGGGAGATTACACCACAAGCAGCCGTTGAGGCGCTAATGTTGCGAGATATCAAGCAAGAGTAGCCACAAGTTAAGTTAGTTGATGTCAAATCTTACTAACCTAACTCAGGCTCCGGAAAAAAAGGAACTTTTTCTTAAAACTTTTTTTCTAAATCTGGATAATTCTTCAGGAATCTACCTAAGAGGTGATGTAGATTAACATATCCATTTGACCGAAGTCACTATCTTTAGTTAGTGTTCCGCTTATACTAGTTACTAAAGAGAGACGAATAGTCATCTTACTAAAGATGGATTTAAGCTGCTTGCTGAAATTCATCTAGTATTTGACACTAAAGCGACTCATCAATCCTAATTACTGGTAACACTCACCTAGTGAGACAGCTAGTACGTTCCAGTAAAAAAAAAGATAAGCGTTGTTCTTCGGTCATCAAGGGTGGGAACTCTAGTAATAAGGTGTGACGCACGAGCATCAAGTGTGGTCACCAGTCGTAATTAAGAGATCATTATGCCAGCCACTCCTTTCTATGCCGACACAGAATTCGACCACGAGCTACCTGCCTTTGGCTTTGAGCTTAACGGTACAAGTGAAGATGTGGAACCATCGGTAGTTGATTTGGTTGATACGGAGAGTGAGAGTACAGACGCTACTAACTTTACCAAGAGTACCAGCCGCCGCCCTACTGACCTCGTTCGGTTATACCTTCAGGAAATTGGTCGGGTTCGTTTATTAAGGCGAGATGAGGAAGTATCGGAAGCCCAAAAAGTTCAGCGATATATGCGGCTGTTGGACTTACGGGCTGAGTTTGCGACGCAGGCGGATGAACTGATTCAGCGCTTTGCCCATCTAATTGATGCTCATGACCGTTTAGTATCCCAGTTAGGTCACCGTCCCTCTTGGGAGCGTTGGGCTGCTGTCGCTGGGGTGGAAGTTTCGGACTTGAAGCCGAGCTTGGCGGCTGGAAAACGGCGTTGGGCAGAGTTAGCTGGCTTGACAGTCAAAGAGCTAGATAACATTCAAGCTCAGGGTGTCCGAGCCAAAGAACACATGATCAAAGCTAACCTGCGCCTTGTGGTGTCGGTGGCGAAAAAGTATCAAAATCGTGGATTGGAACTGCTAGATCTAATTCAGGAAGGAACACTTGGATTAGAGCGGGCAGTCGAGAAGTTTGACCCCACGAAGGGGTACCGATTCAGCACCTACGCCTACTGGTGGATTCGTCAGGGCATCACCAGAGCGATCGCAACTCAAAGCCGTACTATCCGTCTCCCTGTTCACATCACCGAAAAACTCAACAAAATCAAAAAAGCTCAGCGCAAAATCTCCCAAGAAAGAGGTCGCACAGCAACGATTGAGGATATTGCCGTTGAGCTAGAAATGACACCTCCTCAGGTTCGGGAAGTTTTACTCCGTGTGCCTCGCTCTGTTTCTTTGGAAATTAAAGTAGGCAAGGAAAAAGACACGGAGTTAGGTGACTTGCTCGAAACCGAGGAGACTTCTCCCGAAGAAGTCTTGATGCGAGAAGCGCTACAACGCGATTTGCAGCAACTTCTAGCAGACCTTACTAGCCGTGAACGAGATGTCATTCGGATGCGGTTTGGTCTAGGAGATGGTCATCCTTATTCCTTAGCAGAAATTGGTCGTGCTCTAGAGTTATCTCGTGAGCGAGTGCGTCAAATTGAAGCGAAAGCCTTACAAAAATTGCGCCAACCAAAGCGTCGTAACCGTGTGAGAGATTATCTGGAAGCTCTTAGCTAAGAGACTATTGAGGTAGGTGAAACTCACTCGTAAGTTTAGCCTGAAGTTCTAAAAGAGAACTTCAGGCTAAAACTCTAAAATTAGACACAAACTTCAATTTAAATAAAAGAACATTATCTTCTGATAAAGTCTAGTGAAAGTTTTTTTGCTATAAGGAGATTTATAGTAAATTTACATTTAATCACCTGCTATTGAGTAAACCAAATAAGTTTGTTGATTTGCTCTTGAGTTTCATAGGGTGTATGCAACCAAAAATTCATTTAGACGTGTCAGTACCAATATGTTTTGTATGCATCAATTCTTTGAGTCTCAGGTTGAGCTAGCGCCACACGCGATCGCACTAGTTCAAGGAAATCAGCAATGGACATATCAAGAACTTAATGCTAAAGCTAATCGGCTAGCGAACTACCTCAAAAAGCAATCCGTGGCTCCTGAAATGCGAGTCGGAATTTGTGCGGAACGCTCCATAGAGATGGTAGTAGGAATTTTAGGAATCCTTAAAGCAGGTGGTACTTATGTGCCCCTGGATCTTGCCTATCCAAAAGAACGCATTGCTTTCATTCTAGAAGACACTCAAGTATCACTCCTATTAACTCAGAGGCATCTAGTTGAAGGATTTCTCCAGCAGGGAGTACCTGTAATTTGCCTTGACAAAGAGTGGGAAACCATTGCACAGGAGAGTCAAGAAACACCCCTTAACGAGGTAAAACCCCAGAACCTTGCCTACGTGATGTATACCTCTGGTTCCACAGGCAAACCAAAAGGCGTACAAATTTCCCACACAAATGTTTCACATTATATTGAGGCAATCAACAAAGTTTTGCAGGTTCAGCCCGATGATGTCTATCTCCACACAGCTTCTTTCTCATTTTCCTCATCAATTCGGCAGTTAATTGTACCTCTGTCTCAAGGAGCTAGAGTGGTTCTCGCTACTCGCGAACAAACACAGAACCCCTTAACATTATTTGAGTTAATCCAGAAACAGGGTGTAACCATCATTGATACTGTTGAGTCAGTTTGGCGTTATGGACTTCAGGCACTTGAAAATTTGGATCAGAACTCTCAAGACAGACTTCTAGCATCCAAATTACGACTCCTAGTATTTTCGGGCGGCTTGCTGCACTGTCAACTCTATAAAAAGTTGCGCTGCAAGTTAAAAAATCAACCCCGTATTGTCAACATTTACGGTCAAACAGAAACCATTGGAGTTTGTGCTTATCCTATCCCAACTGAATTTGATCGAGAACAGGGATATGTCCCCGTCGGGTATCCTCTTTGTGAGATTCAGGTTTATATCCTCGACTCTGAACTCCAGCGAGTTCCTGTTGGGGAGCCAGGTGAACTCCATGTTGCAGGTGCTAATGTAACTTGTGGCTATCTTAACCTGGATCAACTCAATGTTGAGAAGTTTATTGATAACCCCTTTGTAGAAGAACAACCGATCGCCCTTGGTGAGGGCGCTAGCGCGATCGCATCTGAGTCATCAGCGCGACTCTACAAAACAGGTGACTTAGCACGTTACCTACCCAATGGCACCTTAGAAATACTAGGTCGTGTTGACTTTCAAGTAAAGCTTCGGGGGATGCGTGTTGAGTTAGGGGAAATTGAGTCGGTACTGGAACAACACCCTACGATTAGGCAAAGTGTCGTCACGGCTAGAGAGGACAAACCAGGCGACAAACGGCTTGTCGCTTATATCGTTCCTAAGCTACCTTCCGCAGACATCAGCAAAACCGCTTTGATTAAAGAACTTCGTATTGTCTTAGAGGAGAAGTTACCCAGCTACATGGTGCCCTCTGCCTTCGTGCTTCTGGATAAGCTGCCCCTAACGCCAAATGGAAAACTTGATCGCCTTTCCCTCCCAGCCCCTACTCAAGATGATGCCGAGAGAAAGGAAACCTTTGTAACAGCTCAAAATGACTTAGAACTTCAGTTGACACAGATTTGGGAGAAGGTTTTAGGCATTGAGAACATTAGCATCAAAGACAATTTTTTTGAGTTAGGGGGACATTCGCTTCTTGCGGCTCAACTGCTTGCTCAAGTTGAGCAAATAGTTGGCAAAAACCTACCTCTCGCTATCCTACTGCAAGCACCAACAGTAGAGGAACTAGCGAACCTTCTCACCAAGGAAGAGGAGTCTACTGTTTCTTGGAGTGCGCTAGTACCCATTCAACCTGCTGGCTCTAAGCCACCCCTGTTTTGCGTCCATGCCGTAATGGGCAATGTTCTCAATTTCTGGAACTTAGCGCGTTATTTAGGCTCAGATCAACCTGTTTATGGATTACAAGCAAGAGGGCTAGATGGCAAACAAGCGCCCTTATCTCGCGTTGAAGACATGGCAACCGAATACCTCAAAGAAGTACGCCTCATCCAACCACAAGGGCCTTATTATTTGTCTGGTTACTCCTTTGGGGGAGCCGTTGCCTTCGAGATGGCACAGCAACTAGTTGCTCAAGGTGAGAAGATAGCGCTGCTGGTTCTCTTTGATGCGGGCAGTGTCGTGGCCTTCAAAAAATTGTCAGTTAAAGAGCGGCTTTCTAATCATTGGCAAAGTTTTTCACGCCTGGGACCAAATTACATCCTCAACAAAGTGACAACGAGAATCAAGACGATTCAAACGTCTATGAGGGAAAAGCTTCAACATAAGCTTTCTCAAAACCGAGGACTTGTGTTAGCCAACGCCGAACCAACTCCAACTCTCCCAACTATTGAGCAGACAAATCGACTAGCTTTAAAAAATTACAAACCTAACGTTTATCCAGGTTTGGGAATTCTTTTGAGAGCAAATACATGGGCAGAAGAAGAAGAATGGTTTCGAGACCCTTTATTGGGTTGAGGTGATCGGTTTGAGCAAGGTCTGGAGGTCTATGATGTACCCGGTACTCACTTTACCGTACTCGATGAACCTCATGTACAGGTGCTAGTTAAAGAGCTAAAGGTTTGCTTGGAGAAGGCACAGTCGGCTCATTCGGTGCAAGCAAAACCGATAATCAATTCTTCAGAAAGACCGATTAACCTTTTTGAGTACGAATCATTAGCGAGTCAGTATTTATCCGAGATGGCACTGGGTTATTACACAGGTGGCGCTTGGGATGAGGTAACGTTGCGGGATAATCGGGAAGCTTTTGAGCGCTTCAAACTCTCTCCTCGGATGTTAGTAGATGTCAGTCATCGAGATTTAAGTACTCAAATTTTAGGACAAGCTGTCCGAATGCCGATTTTGATTGCTCCAACAGCTTTCCAATGTCTAGCACATCCAGAAGGAGAAATGGCAACACGTAGGGCAGCGGCTGAGATGGGTGTGGCAATGGTATTGAGTACAATGTCTACCAAAAGTTTGGAGGAGGTGGCAAGTGTGCCAATGTCCACACCTCAATGGTTCCAGCTATACATTCATCATGATCGCGCCCTTACTCGTGCCTTGGTCGAACGGGCTGAGGCGGCGGGTTTTAGTGCTTTATGTTTGACTGTGGATGCACAACTGGCTGGCTCTAGGGAAAAAAGTCGGCGTAATCCTTTTACACTGCCGTCAGGAATGCAAATGGCAAATCTCGTGACGATGAAGGGTAGGGAAATTCCTGCAACAGTAGAAGATTCGAGGTTGCTTACCTATTTTACGCAGCAGCTTGACCAAAGCCTAACCTGGCAGGATTTGGAATGGTTGCAATCAATAACGACAATGCCAGTCGTTGTGAAAGGAATTTTGCGAGGGGACGATGCTCTGCGGGCAGTAGAACATGGAGCAAAGGCAGTGATTGTGTCAAATCATGGGGGCAGGCAATTAGATGGTGCGATCGCAACTATTGATGCTCTCCCGGAGGTGGTTGCAGCAGTAGGAGACAAAGCAGAAGTTCTCGTGGATGGTGGCATCCGACGCGGCACAGATGTACTGAAAGCATTGTCATTAGGCGCTAAAGCTGTGTTGTTAGGGCGTCCCGTGTTATGGGGGCTAGCTGTTGGTGGAGAAGCTGGGGTGCATCATGTACTGGAACTGTTGCGGGACGAGTTAAATTTAGCAATGGCGTTGAGCGGCTGTGCCACGCTACAAGATATCGATGCTAGCTTGGTGAAACGGTTGTAGAAATTAGTACTCTGCTGAGTAGATGCAGTGCTGGTGTTTAGGATAACGACTTAAAAGCGTCCGGTTCTTATATCACTGGTACTAACGCGATAGGCGCGTTGAGCGGCTTCCACTGCGGCTTGAGTTTGTGGTCCCCAAATTCCATCAATTACGCCGCGATAGAATCCTTGGGCTTGCAAACGCCTTTGCAAAGATCGTGTATCAAACTGACTAGTCACACTTACTGATGTAGGTGTTGACTCTGATCCACCAATTGCAGGCAAGGCGGCTCTAGTTTGTGGACCGACAACGCCATCAGGCCTTAGTCCTCTGGCTTGCTGGAATTGCCGAACAACCGCTTGAGTCTGTGAATCGAAGACACCTCTAGTCCCACTACAGTAACCGGCTGCTGCTAAACTCTCTTGAAGAAGACTAACTTTGTCGCCGCGATCGCCTAATCGCAAAACACCGTTAAAAGGCACTCTTACAGGCTGTGGGCGAGGGGCAGGTTGTCCACGCAAAGCCGTTTCTGTAGTTGTACCCACTACAC
Source organism: Symplocastrum torsivum (assembly GCF_059505465.1). Taxonomy (NCBI): domain Bacteria; kingdom Bacillati; phylum Cyanobacteriota; class Cyanophyceae; order Oscillatoriales; family Microcoleaceae; genus Symplocastrum; species Symplocastrum torsivum. The sequence goes on from NZ_JCACKQ010000005.1 coordinate 76,109, forward strand.
CATCCGGTGTCAGTCCTTTAGCTTGCTGAAATCGGATGACCGCTTCTTTCGTTTGGGAGCCAAAATAGCCAGTAACATTTGCCTTGAAGTAACCCAGTTGCTGTAAACGCTGCTGGATGGCTGTTACTTGTGAACCGCGTGAGCCTTCTTGTACCAAGGCTAATGTCTGAGTTGCCGTTCCTAAAATCCCTAGTGCAATGGTGAAGGAGAGCAAACTGTAGGTGGCTCGTGTTGAAAGCTTCTGCGGCTTGAGCATTTCAAACAGATTTATACCCTCCCACGTCGAAATCGAAGCAATGTAATCGTTATCAGTTGGGGTTTCGTTGGCTAAGGCAAGGTGAAGATAAGCAAGAGTTTCCATTGTTCTACCAGAAGCATCACAAAGCAAAGCACCAGTTTAGCTGGAGATTTCACTATTTAAGATACCTGGGATACATCAACTATGGGCGATACACCACCCGTGCATCAAATCCACGCGATCGCAACTGATAAGACAGGCTTTCAGCCTCGTTTCGGTTATTAAACGCCCTAGCATTAACATACTCACCACGTTTTGAGTTTCTCCGTGTAGCACTAGATATGTACCGTCGCACCTCAGAAAGTGTATCGTCACCGCGAATTGGTACGACTACCACATAGGAATTTCTTGGAGAACCAGAACCGATTCCCAAGGCTGTGAGCGTTTCTCGACCAGCCACGCCATCAGCCTCTAAACCATTAGCTCTCTGAAACCGCAGAACAGCTCTCTCAGTATCTCTTCCAAATATGCCATCAATTGCACCAGGATTATACCCTTCACGTCTCAACCTTTCCTGGAGTCGTCGGACTTCTGGTCCACTATCCCCTCGTTGCAATAGAGTTATATCTGTCAAGCGACCAGAACGGCTGGGAACTGAGCGTTCCTCATAGCTGGACACAGAAGGGGGATAGAGAGTTGGAAGGGGCGGGGTATTAAATGTATTGTATGGACGCTGCCCTACTTGGTCAAATAGTGCTGCTTCCGTCTCCGAGCCTACAACGCCATCAGGAGTCAGTTCATAAGCTTGCTGAAATCGGATAAGTGCATTCCTAGTTGCGGGACCAAACACACCATCAGGAGATTGGTAAAGGTATCCCAGCTCTTGTAAACGCTCTTGAACTAACTCTACATCCGAACCACGTGAGCCTTGTCTAAGTACTCGTTGAGCCAATGCCTCACCTGCTATCCCCAAAATGCTCAGGCTAACAACCAGGGATAGCAAATAAATCCGAGTGTGTGTGGCTAGCTTTTGCTGCTTGAGCCACTCTAGAAGCTTTAAATTCTCTAGGGTTAAATTCTGAGTGATGTCAGTAGGTTCTTCGTGGGTTAGTGCAAGATGAAGATAGGCAATAGTTTCCATATCATTTCTAGGAAATTTATCTCGCTAGTTTATCAATTGAAACGACGATTTTGCTAATTTATTTACCGATAGTTATGCTCAAGTTTAGTTTCGATAAAGCTAGTGTGTACTAACTTCTCTAGGAGTAGTGCTTCTAACTAAAAATTTAGAGTCAAATTGAAATCGCTGCGTTGTTTATTGGTTTAGAGGAATTCTGGCTGACTATCCAAGCTCTTGATTTTTCTAGAAATCGCCCTACGACTAGTTACTTATTTGAAGGATTAGACGCATCGGAAGCATTAACTCTGTTAAGCCTTGGTAGAAAATGCTGACCTTTCAACGAGTGAGCCAGTAGTCAGATTGTAAGATGTGATTCAATAAACCTTATGATTTGCACAAGTCTTTATAGGTCTGCTATTTAACTAAGAGACTGACAAAGTGAGTGAGGGGTTAATGGCATGAAAAATATGAGTTACTGGGGAACACCTGTCGCTCTCTTAGCTTTAGCATTAAGTGCTGTAGGAGATATAAGAGCGATCGCTACTGTTTTCTCCAACACTAGTTCAGCTAACCTGATTCTTGAAGCGGAACTAAACCAGTCTCAGCAGAAGCGGACGTTTCACTTAGCACAGGGGCTTGTAGGGCAATGCCGCGCCGCATCTAGATCAATATTTGTCTACCGAGAGCGTTCAAGTGCCAGTCCAACTAGAGCGCTAGAATCCAATGAACAAGTTGTCCTAGCAGAGGAAGATGGTAGGGGGGGGTGGATAGCCATTAGTTCTCCGATTAGGGGGTTTGTAGAGGCAAGAGACCTTAAGCGCTGCTCGGAAGAACCGGAAGAAGTAGTCATCCGTCCTCGTCCTCCTCGCTCAGAAGAAGTTGTCACCCGTCCTCGTCCTCCTGGCTCAAACCTCTGCCGCCAAGTTACTTATCAAGGACTTGAGGGTGTGGTTGTCCGTGAACGACCGGATATTTACTCTCGTCCACTCAGTACAGTATTTTTTGAAGAGCGAGTCACGCTCAATAATCCTCCACAGTCGAGAGTAGACAGTGAAGGGCGCGAGTGGGTTAGACTCACGTCCCCTGTTGTTGGCTGGATGTCCAATGGGTTTCCTGCTACAGGAGACCTCAATCTCAGTGCTTGTTTCTAGTCCACCAGCTAATAGGTTAGAGTCTGAGTATTGCCCTTATTAACTCACCTTGTTACTGAGGCGTTTAATCATTTATAAAGTGCTTATTCTTCACTAAATTGACGATTAACAAGGTGAGTGCTTTTCCAGCTATCAGTTAAGAGAAGTTATCTCTTAAATCAATCCTGTCTGACTGAACAACACAGCAACAAGCGCAGAAAAACCAGTAATCGCTAGTGCAACAAATGGATTTTGGCCTTGGCTAACGGCGAAAGATGTAACGATTCCAGCACCTAAGGCAGCCGTTACAGCAGCAGTTAGCCAGTCTTTATCAGAATTATTGTTGTACATCTTTTGTAGTTTGTAAGTAGAGTTGTTAAGACTGTGAGTTACAGTTCATACAAACTACCATCCCTTCATAGCTAGCTTTCCACTTACCTGGGATTTTGCAATTAAGATTAAAATTTAGCTACCTTTCTTAATAAAATTAAGTTGACAGACGATTTTCACAAGAGGCGTGTCAATTTGCCTCCAGTCTAAGTTGTCATTTGCTAAATCTATCAAACCCATACCAATAAAGGAATAATCGTTAGGCTACTTGCACTTCTCGCCCTAGTCCATAGCAGTTCTCAATGAGAGTAAAGTACCAGTATTTGGCTTCATGGTATTCGCACTTCGTGAGAAGCAAGCTACATGGTTCATGCCAGAAAGACGCTTGGGGCTATAAACGAGGAGCCTTTTCGCTGTACCCCAGGTAATTGAGAACCGCTATATAGGACAATCCGAAACGGTTTCCTTAATTGACTCGTTGAATGTTACCTGACTTAATCCAGCCTTCTTGTGTCCCTTCGGCTAATCGTACCTGCTGCCATCTTTGATCATTGCTCTCTTTAAGAACGATGACTTCTTGATTAAAAGCAACCCCACCAATACGGTTTGCCTCTGCTCCTGGCCCATCACGGAGGCTTAAGCCTTCTTCCCAGGTAACACGAGCCTTGTAAGCGCCTGGTGGTAGTTCCTCTGTTGGTGAGGGTGAGGCACTAGGGGTGGGTTGCTTACTGGGTTGATTGGAGGTTGAGGGCGCACTAGTTTTCTTGGCAACGGGTGAAGCCTTCGGTTGCTCCTCCGCAAAGATTGGTTTAGGAGGGGGAGCGGCAAGTTTAGTAAAGAAGTAATAGGCAGTAGCGGCACTGCTACCCGCCAAGAGGAGGATACCGACAATAAAACCAATGACAAATTTAGCTATACCTGAAAAACTCATAGGAGTTGTTCGTTGTTAGTTGTGGGTTATTAGGTGTTGGTTGCTTGATTGATACCCATAACAAACAACCAACAAGAAATTATTGAAGTTGACGCTGAATGCGACTGCTCAGACGGCTATCTCTAGACGCTAAGCGGGCTTTTCCGGCGGCTGCCCAGTCTTGGAGGAACTGGATTTGCTCTTGCGCTGTTCGAGCTAGGGGGATGATTTGACTCGCGGCTTCCAATATATCATCAGTGGTGAAGTCTCGGTTCTGGCTGAACCCAATATGCATGGCTTCAATCAGAGTTTGCTCAATTTCTGCACCTGAAAAGTCCGGTGTCTCGTAGGCTAATCGGTCTAGATCATAACTTTTTAAGTTATGAGGTCGCAGTCGAGATAAATGTAACTCGAAAATTGCCTGACGTTCTTCCTGACTAGGTAACCCGACAAAGAAGATTTCGTCAAACCGCCCTTTACGCAACATTTCTGGGGGTAAAGCTTGGATGTTGTTGGCAGTGGCGACAACAAATACTGGAGATTTCTTCTCTGCTAGCCAGCTAATGAAGGTGCCAAAGACACGACTCGTCGTTCCAGCGTCTCCTTTAGAATCCAGTCCAGAGAAGGCTTTGTCAATTTCATCAATCCAGAGAATGCAGGGGGCGAGGGCTTCGGCTAGTTGAATCATCTGCCGAGTGCGAGATTCAGATTCTCCGACTAAGCCACCAAACAAACGCCCAACATCTAGGCGAAGTAGTGGGAGGTGCCAGTGATGAGCGATCGCTTTTGCGGTTAACGATTTGCCCGTTCCCTGAATTCCGACGAGTAGCAAGCCACGAGGATGAGGTAAGCCATATTGTCTCGCCCGTTCTGTAAAAGCCCCACCCCGACGCAGCAGCCAGTCTTTCAGGTTGTCTAAGCCACCAATGTCAGAAATTTTTTCTTGAGTTGGGTAAAACTCTAAAATTTGTGTCTGACGAATCGACTGGCGTTTCTCTTCTAGAACCAGTTCCACATCTTCGGGTTGGATTTCTCCGTGAGATGCGATCGCACGAGTGAGAACCCGACGAATCCGCTCTAAGGAAAGACCTTGACAAGAACGCACCAGTTCATCTAAGACTTTATCGCTCAGAGATTGACTCGTAGCCGCGAGTAAGCGTCCCACCTCCGCTTTAATTTCCGAGGCATCGGGTAAGGGAAATTCCAGAACCGTTAGCACTTCCGTCAAGTCTGGGGGAACAGCGACTTGCGGTGTCACAATCACAATATTCTTAGGTTGGGATTTTAGACGGCGAGATAGATTCCTAAGTTTACGAGAAACGGAGATATCTTCTAAAAAGCGATGGAAATCTCTTAATATAAGGATTGCCGCTGCACTTTCTGGTAGTTTTTCTACAAATTCTAAGGCTTGCAAGGGATTACGACGAGCAAAACCCATGTCATTGGGGTTGCCCTGATAGCCATCAACAAAATCCCAAATATAGACAGCGCGATCGCCTAGGCGTTTTGCCGATTGTGCGATCGCCGTTTCCACTCGCTCCTCTTCCGGAGTCGGGATGTAAATCAACGGATAGCGGGCACGTAGAAGCAGCTCAAACTCATCATTGAAACTCATGGCACCAGGGAAACTCAGCCGTCGTACATCTACCTCTATAAGCTTACGAGTTATGAGCCACTAGTTTTAGGACTCATAACTCGTAAGCTTATAACATAACCCATAACTCTTGAGTAGAGCGGACTATCCGGGAAGTTGTCGCTTTAGCGCTTCCAGAGCCTCCCAACGCCGATCCGTAGGCGAGGCACTCTCCGTGTCCGTAACTTGGATTCCTGGACACTGCTGGTCACACAGTTGCCGTGGAGGAATTGCCAAACACAGTTGCTCATACAACCAAGTATCGGGTTGAAAATACCCTTGCGGCGGCAACGTTTCCACCAAATCGTCCAGCGCCGTCTCACGCTCTAGAGGCCCGTCATCCGGTTGGTTGGCTGACTCGTCTAACCAAACGAGTTCTGAGGCATCCAGTTTTAAACGGTGGTTGTACTGCTGTAAACAGCGGTGACAAGTCAAAGTAATAATCGTTTCCGCTTGAGCCGAAACCTCCAGGTAATTACCTTGATGCCTCACTTTTAAGCGTCCTCTCACTGGTGTTAGGGTTTCTAAACCAGCAATCAACTCATTAACTTGAATTTCATTTGTCTGCTCTGGTAGCTTGAGCAGCCAAGGAATATGAATCGCTTCCATGATACTTATCCCACTTTCCAAATGACTCACACCCAGTTGTGAGCCAATTTTAATTGTTAAGAGCCATTTTGAGAGCGTAAACGCACAACAAGGCGCCGATCGGGTTCTTGCCCTCTACTCTCAGTTTCTAAGTCGTCGCACTCCTTTAAAAAGGTATGAACTTGACGCCGTTCTGCCGAAGACAAGGATTTCATTTCAAACTCTTGACCCGTTTGGCGGACTTGCTCGGCGGCGTCTGTCGCCATCGCCCGAAGTTCCTCTTGACGGCGGAGGCGGTAGCCGTCAAGTTCAACGGTGTAAGAGGCTTGAAGTTCTTCACCTTGACCCAGATTCAAAATTGAATTAGCTAGGTACTGGATTGCGTCAAGGACTGTGCCCTCTGGACCAATTAAGGTTTGAATATGGGCGCTAGTTAGTTGGGTTTGATCAATTGTTAGCCAGTAGCTTGGCTTATCGTCTTGTGAGTCGTCGATATCTGTGGCTTCAACACGGGTAGGCAAGCTTGATAAGTGCAGAAGTTCTTCAAGCCACTGCTGACCTCTCTGCATTGGCTGGTTGCTCATAACTCTCTCGAAAATAGGGATTCAGGAAGTAGGGAATGGGGAAAAGCCATTTTCATCGTTCGTTGTGAGCAACTGCCCACAGGGGTCTAACTTGAAGCCTTCTTCTTGGAACGCCGCTCAAAAGGCAGTGCTTCTCTTGTCTCTCCAGAGGACGATTTTGTCTCCTTCTCTTGCTGCTCCATCATCTTCTGGATATTTTCCGGAAGCGGTTCCCGCATCAGAATGAAGGTCTGGACAGTCTGAAAGATGTTGGCAATCAGCATGTACATCAGCACACCAGCCGGAAGCGGGAAGAATAAGAACATCCCAGAGAACAAGACGGGAGTAAACTTATTGATCGCTGCTTGCTGGGGAGCCGCATCACCACCACTCTGACCAGAAAGAAGTTGGTTGATATATAAGCTGACTCCAAAGGCGATAATCATGCCGACAATATCCCAGTGGATTGCTCCATCTTCATCAAATGCCCCCACACGCCCTAAAGCATCAATGAAGAGGAATCCTCGATTTGCGGCAAGTCCATGGAGAGTACCTTGAACTGTGACTTCTCCAGGTTCCAGCGCTTCGATGGTTCCGTCTTCTTGAATTTGCACCCGCTCCGCACCTTTGGTGATTTGCCATTGGGGAGCAATTTCAGTTTCCGGATACTCAGCTATAAATTTACTTAGAGGCTTGCCCTCAACCGTTTGAAAGTCAACTTTGGTCTTTTCGCCAACGACCAAGCGGTTGCCAGCGGGAAGTAAAGCGGCGACTGGAGCATGAACGCCATCAGCGATGTAAATATTTTGGGGTTTGGTTACAAACGCTTGAGGTTGAATTAGTTCAAGTTGCTCTCTAGGGAAGATTTGTAGGTTCACAGAGTAGTTGACATCTGAGAACGGCGACCCTCGCAAGGTAGCAAATAAGGCAAATAAAACTGGCATTTGCAACAGCACAGGCAAACAGCCTGCCAAGGGATTACCAAACTCTTTAAAGAGCTTGCTCACTTCCTCCTGTTGCTTGGCTGGGTCATCTTTGTAGAGCTTCTGAATCTCCTCTTGCCGTTTTTTCATCAGCGGCTGGGTGATCTTCATACGCCTCATGTTGCGAATGGAGCCAGCGTTTAGAGGAAAGAGGGCAAAGCGAATGACTAGAGTCAGCGCCACGATGGCAAGACCATAGCTTGGCACAATCCCGTAAAAGAAATCCAGGATTGGCAGCATTACGTTGTTAGAAAGAAACCCGATACCAAAGTCCATTCGTATGAAGTCAACCTAGACGCTGTAGAGTTTTCTAATCTAATTTATCTAAAATTTGTCAAAATGCGAGGCTGGTTATCCGACAGATGCCATCCAGATGACCCGCACGTTGTTCGCCTCTGTTGCCTTGTAGATTGCAATAGTTGAGGGTTAGAGACTTGATTTCTCTTCTAGCGGGTCACACCTGATTGGGCATGACTAAGGTGCCTGTTACCTTAAGACTTTACGGAGTCGATGGGTTTGCCTGTTTTTTGTGAGACTTTTTCGGCAATGTAGTCGTAGATTTCGCGGAAACGGGGAATTGAACGCAACTCCAAGCGGCTACCATCTCTCAGGGTGACAACAATGTCCCCCCAACCCCCAAAACCACGAGGAACTTTGATAATTTTTGAAATTTCTGAATAAATAAGATCGGTGCGTTCGCGTCCTCGCCATCCCCCGGTTACAGAGATACGGCGATCCGTAATTCGATAGCGTAGCCAAAGCGATCGCACAATTGAACCAACGGTTAAGGGCAAGCCAACAACCGTAAACCCGATCAATATATTAATAATCAAATCACCAACATGAGGGCCACCTTCAAAGAACGTTTCCTCTTTAATGCCCATTAAGCACCTCTGCGTCTGCTAACAACTGCTCTAATTCTCGCAAAATTTGCCCATAATCGCACTCCTGGGCTCCCGGTCTTACTACCACGACCAGTTGCCATCCCGTTGAAAGACGCGGCAAAAATTGGCGGAAAATTGCTCGAATTTGGCGCTTAATTCGATTACGAACCACGGCTTTTTTGCTAACTTTTTGGCTAATAGAAATGCCAATTCGAGTTGGAGGCTTGCTCTCATCCTTCGCCAGTGACTTGCTTGACGGTGGGGTGTCTACGACATTATTACGCTGCCGCAGACCCCGCAATGTTAAAAAACGCCCTGAGCGACGAATTCCTTTTTGATAAACCGTCTGGAAATCTCGCCAGTGCCTAAGTCGATTGGATTGAGGCAATGCCACGAACAACTCCCATACAAGAGTACAATCGACAGTGCAACAAGAGTGCGGATTGCTCTGTAGCAATAAACCGCAACTACACAGAGAGACGATAACGTCCCTTTTTTCTACGAGCTTTGATTACAGCTTGACCAGTTCTGGTTCGCATCCGAGCGCGAAAACCAGAGGTTCTTTTTTGCTTACGGTTGGTACCGTGAAGAGTACGTTGAGTCATGAGCGATTACTTCAAAAAAAGCGATTTGACGTTTTGTAAAAGAGCCACAGTCTATTACATTAGCACCTTGGCTAGGGGAAAGCTTGCTCTAGGAATGCTTGAGGCGTGATTTTCTACAACATTAAAGACGAGACAGGTGCTAGACACCCAATCAAGGCGTTTTATGAAAATTACTCCTGTGCCTACAATTCCGGTTCGTTGTTAGGTTTTACCCGTAACTGACGGCATAGAAACGCGATCGCAAAGCGGTACGCCACAGCTTTCCTTAACCACGCCTCTACTAATAACGATGAGCGACCAATACTAGAACATCCCGTTGTGAGAGTATGAATTCTAACCTTGACCAATGCTCAAAATCCATGTACCCAGGTAACGGGGTAGTGGAACATCACCGGGTGTCAAAATTTGGCAATTGAAGTAATAAATCCCACCAAATCGCGGGTTTTTCACGTTAGAAAACACTAACTCGACTTTATTACCCGCAGAAATTGGCTCCTCCAACTCAATCTGAACAACATGATTCTCCTGATCCCACTCGACATTGGACAGAGGAACCGCATCACCCTTAACCCGCACCTCAATTTTGTTTAGATCAAACTTGCCGTTGTAATAATCTGGATAAGAAATGGCAAATTGGGAAACTCCCAACTCCATTTTCTTGGCAGGGATGCGTAGTCGGTAACGATCGAATTGGTCAGGGCGACCCCCAAAATCTAGGTAATAGTTCAGTTGATTTTCACGCTGAACTCCGCTAAACAGCGTTAATCCGGAGTTAGTCTGTGCCCAACTAGTAGCGGCAACACCTGTAAGTAAGCAACCCGTAACTGCCAGGGCACTAAACAGGCGGCGTATGGATGATTTTGTGGAGAACATAGGCTTGTTGCTCTTAAGGGTATAGTAGTGACGTTCGTTACTAAAATTTACTGTTCTTGACTTTATCAGAGTTAAGTCTCTTTGAATAATGACTGAAGAAGATGAAATAGGAGAGAGGGAGAATTCTCTACCCAGCCTTTTAACAAAGCGATCACTCTAATCCTACCGTTGCCCTTTACTCCTTACTTTACCCTGACGTAAAAAGTTCCCCAAAAGTGCCGCTACGGATTGATATTTAGCGGTAGCTGATGGTTGTAAGGTTTTTAGCCATGTTTCTTTCCCTATTACCCGGAAAAGCTTCTGATCCCAAATCCGGGTTGACTCCCCCTTGATCAAAAAGGAGAATCTGTGAGAAAGCGCCAAATATTCTTATCACTTCAGCAATCCATACACAACAATGTCGCAAGCTTTAATTCAAATTGTTAAGAACACCTCACCAAGCTGAGCGTTTGTACTAAGAACCGTATCTAACCCTAATTCTTTATGGGATAGGGATTTTGACCTATTTCCTCTACTCAACTTATTTTAAGTTGTATGACAAACGCCACTTGATAATCCCAGATCAACTCTAAGATTTGTTACTGCCTAAACATCGAATTCATAAGAGAAGTTAAAGATAGCGATCAGGATTTGGAGTGCAACATAGGATGCAAATTATGACGGGATTTGTTTTCCTTACTTGATCTGCTGGCTACCTGCACTGTGCTAGTGCTCTTTTGTGCTGCCAGTGAAGTGCTGGGTCGGAAGTTGAAGTGATTGGTTTTGTTTGAGGCAAGTTTTTATCGTTATCACTAGCTGAAGTTGCAAGGAGCGTTCATGAGAATAGCGATCGCTAAAGAAATTGAAGTAGAAGTTGGTGAGCATCGCGTCGCCTTGATTCCTGATATCGTCGCCCGATTAGTCAAACAGGGCTTAGAAATCTGGGTAGAAAGCGGTGCGGGTGAGGCGTCGTTCTTTAGTAATGATGCCTATGAAGCTGCTGGTGCCAAGATTATCCATGATGCAGCTACCCTCTGGGGTGAGGCAGATATCCTACTGAAAGTAGGCGTCCCCAAAGAACATGAAATTAACCAAATGCGGGAAGGAAGCGTCTTGATTAGCTTCCTCAATCCGCTTGGGTTACCAGAGGTTGCCCAGCACTTAGCAAATCGGAAAATAACAGCGTTTGGGATGGAGCTGATTCCTCGTACTAGCCGAGCGCAGAGTATGGACGCTCTGTCGTCTCAGGCAGGTGTCGCTGGATACAAAGCTGTACTGATTGCAGCGGCAGCACTGCCCAAGTTCTTCCCAATGTTGACCACGGCGGCTGGTACCATCAAACCGGCGAAGGTATTTGTGATGGGAGCAGGGGTTGCAGGACTACAAGCGATCGCAACGGCTCGACGTCTAGGTGCGATCGTTGAAGCCTTTGATATCCGTCCAGCCGTTAAGGAAGAAGTGCAAAGTCTCGGTGCTAAATTCGTCGAAGTCAAGCTAGACGAAGAAACCGTAGCCGCAGGAGGTTACGCCAAAGAAGTCTCTGAGGTGTCCAAGCAGCGCACTCAAGAAGTCGTAGCTGAACACGTCAAGAATGCCGATGTCGTAATCACAACAGCTCAGGTTCCTGGAAGAAAAGCCCCGTTACTCGTCACTGAAGAAATGATAGCCCAGATGAATCCTGGCTCCGTGATTGTTGACCTCGCGGCTGAGCAAGGTGGCAACTGTGCAGGCACCGAACCGGGTAAGGACGTTGTACGCCACGGTGTTACGATTATCGGGCCGATTAACTTACCCTCTTCCATGCCAATACATGCCAGTCAGATGTATGCCAAGAACATCTCTACCCTGTTGCAGTACCTGGTTAAAGATGGCGAATTACAACTGAACTTTGACGACGACATCATTGGTAGCACTTGCGTAACTCACGCTGGGGAAATTCGGAACCAACGAGTCAAGGAGGCTCTAGATCAGGTTAGGGCAGCCGTTTAAATCCAGGAAACTACTCTCTTTTTCGCTTGTCAATCGCGTCAAATTTATTGCGTCTAGTATCGGAAAAACGTAGTTCAGTTTATGACAACAGCATTACTTGCAAGTTTGTTTGTCTTTGTTTTAGCGTCATTTGTTGGTTTTGAAGTGATCAACAAAGTGCCGCCAACGCTTCATACCCCTTTAATGTCTGGGGCGAATGCAATTTCTGGCATCGCTGTGATTGGGGCGCTACTCATTTCTGGACCAAAAGACTGGAATGTCACTGTGATTTTGGGCTTAATTGCCATAGTGCTGGCAACCATCAACGTAGTGGGCGGTTTCTTAGTCACGGATCGGATGTTGCAAATGTTTAAGAAAAAAGAGGTGAAGGCGTGATTGACTTTCTGCCTACGGGGATCGAGCTGAGTTATTTAGTTGCAGCGTCGCTATTTATTGTGGGTTTGAAGCAGTTGGGTTCACCAGCAACAGCCCGTCGGGGTAATTCCTTAGCAGCGGTAGGGATGCTCTTGGCAGTAGTGGTGACACTACTGGATCGGCAGGTGTTGAACTACCCAATGATTATCGTGGGGCTATCGATTGGTTCAGTACTGGGTGCGATCGCAGCTTATAAAGTCGAAATGACCGATATGCCCCAGATGGTTGGTTTGCTCAATGGTCTTGGGGGGGCTGCCTCGGCTTTAGTGGCAATTGGAGAATTCTGGAGATTACTTAGTACTGGGGAACCTGTATCTCTCGACGCCACGATTACGATCATTCTCGGCGTCTTAATTGGTGGTGTCACGCTTACAGGTAGTTTTGTCGCCTTTGCCAAATTGCAAGGTCTCTTGCCTGGTGCCCCGATTACGTTCCCTTTACAACAACCTGTTAATGCTCTGCTGTTGATCGGCTTTCTCGTCACAAGTGGCTATCTCATCGTCACACAAGCCAATATCTCAGTATTCCTAGGCTTGGTTGCGATTTCCCTTTTACTCGGTGTGTTGTTCGTTCTCCCAATTGGGGGTGGCGATATGCCAGTGGTGATTTCTCTGCTGAACTCCTACTCAGGTTTAGCCGCGAGTGCTGCTGGTTTTGTAGTGATGAACAATATGTTGATCATCGCTGGCGCATTAGTCGGCGCGTCGGGTATCATCCTGACCCAGATTATGTGTAAAGCGATGAACCGCTCCTTGACAAGTGTGCTGTTTGGTGCATTTGGAGGAGGTGGGAAATCGGCAGTGGCTGGTGCTAGTGGCAGTGGCAACTCGGATAAAACGGTCAAGAGCGTTGATCCAGAAGAAGCGGCAATGATGTTGGGATATGCCCGCTCAGTGGTGATTATTCCTGGCTATGGTATGGCAGTCGCTCAAGCACAACATTCAGTGCGCGAGTTGGCTGACCAGCTAGAAGGGAAAGGCGTTGAGGTAAAATACGCGATTCACCCGGTTGCGGGTCGGATGCCGGGACACATGAATGTGTTATTGGCAGAGGCGAATGTGCCTTATCCCCAGTTGTACGATATGGATGACATCAATCCCCAGTTTGAGGAAACAGATGTCGCTCTAGTGATTGGTGCAAACGATGTGGTGAACCCCGCCGCACGCAGCGATACGGGTAGCCCAATTTATGGAATGCCGATTCTAGAAGTAGACAAGGCAAAACATGCGATCGTCATTAAGCGAGGGATGAGTACAGGCTTTGCAGGTGTCGATAATGACCTGTTTTACAAAGACAAAACCATGATGCTCTTTGGCAGTGCTAAGGATGTCGTAGCGCAGCTAGTGTCTGAAGTCAAGCAGCTCTAATAGGGGATGGGGATGGGGATTGGTGACTAGTGACAGGGAGTTCTGAAACTAACTTAGCTCTACGCTCTTCCCAATTCCCAATCCCTAATCCGAAATATCAGTAGTATCGCCAGTGTAAATCGTCTCCAACTTCATCAAAATCTTCGGCTTGAGTTTCTCAAACTCTTGCTTGAGGATTCTCTTACTCAGTTCTGGCTGAGAAGTTGTGATTAATGTCTGACTCGTATTTGCCCAATCTATGAACCGTCTGCGTTGGATAGGGGCGATCGTTGAAGTCATCACATTAGCGCAATGTTCTGGTTCTGTTAAGGCAAAGAATAAAATACGATAGCATCCAGTTTCGCCCAAGCGCCTAACCATTCTTTGACCGATCGCTGTTTTGAGGTCTAAGTAGCAAGGAAGCCACCGCGCTCCATGTTCACGGTTGTGCAGAGCCGTAATCCAGAGCATCATTGGATGAGGTGACATTAGAAACAGGAAATGGTTGTATCGTGTACTTACCTGACGATTCTGAATGTCCTGTTTGTTTAGCATTACCCAGAGTGTGGCTAAAGCTTCGCTGCCATTAGTAATGATATGAGGAAAGACGATCGCAGCGACGGGTTTGTCCTTGGGCCAGGAAGCCTGCCAACAAATTTCATCAGCACTAAGAGAAGGCTTCTGTTGTAAGTCGGTGACAACGGGTAATTTAGATAGTGCGGCACCAATGCGCTGACCCAGTTGCTGACCCCGACCAAAGCGTTGCTCTAAAGATTCTAAAGTCTGTCGGACTTCCGTAACGTTTTGAGGACGAGCCTTTGGGTCTTTTGCCAGACAGCTCATTACTAGATTTTCTAGCGCCTTTGGTAATCTCAATCTGGGGTTAACAGATTCAAACGATCTGGGAGGTGAAAAGTGATGCGCTTTGTACCAACCACCGAAAGAATGCGTTTCTCCCACAATCGGCATCTCTCCGGTGAGCATTTCAAACATTACTACGCCTAAACTGTAAATGTCTGAGCGGTTATCGAGTTCCTTCCCCTCCATTTGTTCGGGAGAACAATAAGCCATCGTGCCCATAAACGAGTGAGTTTGAGAACTGTCTTCCTGGAGAAGTTTAGCAATCCCAAAATCAAGGATTTTTACGAGTTCACCGAAAGAGGTGTCTTGGATAATAAGAATGTTACTTGGCTTAATATCGCGGTGGACGATTGGGGAGAGGTGATTCTCAATAATGATGCCTTTATGAGCGTATTGCAGCCCTAGGCAGATTTGGCGGGTGATGTTCAAAAATCTAGGTAAAGGTAGAGGGTGCGGTCGAATCACTGCACTTAAGTTCTCTCCTTCCAGATATTCCATGACGTAAAAGGGAATATCATTTTCATCCACGCCGTAGTCTCTGACGCGAACAATGTGATTGCTTTTCTCGCCGAGCAGCGCACAGATGGTTGCTTCCCGCTCAAATCGTTCGCGCATTTTCTTGTTTAGTAAGGCTTGGGAGAGAAACTTGACGGCGACGATGACGCCTCCCAGCAACATATCTTTGGCTTGATAAACTCGACCCATAGCGCCTTTGCCTATCAGCTCAACGAGTTGATAGCGATTGGCGAGTAAGCGACCAGTGTTAGGGTCTGTCAACATGATTTAAGTGGGTGCAGCTTGAAGCAGTTGTGAAATATACCTAGCGATCGATTTCGTTAGAACATAATTTAGGAGGTTTCAAGGAAAAGTATTTCCTCATAACTTTCCAGCGATTGTGATACAAGTTGACCCAGCTTGCTCAGGTCATCGTTTTAACGATTCTCAGATGAGTCGAGTAGGAAACAAAGCAAGCTGAGGCGGCGTTGGGATTGCCTACAATTAATTTCTCTCTTGCAAGAAAAGAAATAGTTATTTTGGGGACATTGAGCAAGCCACCGCCTAGTTGCTCGTCTGTTAAATTAAACTCACCCACTATTTAAACTCAAGAATAGGGTGATTCTGGCTGACGCTCTAGAGTTGCCTCCATGGTGCTTGTGAGATAGTGACCTGCCATAATGCCACTTGATAGGTAGTAGGTGTTTTCATCAAGCCGGTGCCTTGTCTCAAAGCCACTGCGCCGTTGCTTATCGCCTAAGACCCAGTAGCGTTGCACAATGGATTCCGGCGTGACCCAGCCCTCTCCCTCAACACGACCTAAGACACTGTGTTGTAAAACAAAGGTGTACTGTCGCTCACCAGCGTCAAGACGCCCTCGATACTGAAAAGAAATATCTTCGCGATCGCTATCAGGAAAAACTAGCTTTGTGACCATAGTAAACCAGTTTTCCCGACCCCAGGCAACGATCGTCTTACCTTTGACCGCTATTGGCATTCCATTTCGCTCCAGCCAATTTCCCTGGAGTGTCCAGCGTCCCGCCTCCATTAAAAAGGTGTGAGCCACGGTTTTTACCTTTGCTTGTAATGCAACACATCGCCTCTTTCATTCTCTCAACTAAGGATTAGTCATTAACTTAAGTAGACGGATTCCCAAAGTGGCATAGATGAGGATGAAAGGCGGTAAGTATCATTAAGAGTATAACCGGAGTCTTACATACTACACCGAACTCTGTACTAAGACTCTATTGGAACATAGACATTCCCTAAAGGTACGGCTGCTGCTGCCCCCGTAACTTGAGGAAGATTACCAGGAATACCAAGAGAGCGCCAGTAGGCTAGAACAGCAAAGGCGATCGCTTCTTTAAAATCCCCATTTACCCCAGCCTCATCAGTTGTTAGTACCTCCACCGACTCCATCAAGGCTTGTAGGCGCTGCTTTAAGTAAAGATTACGACTACCACCACCACATAAGAGGACTTCGTCGGGCATTTTGGGTAAGAAGTTGCGGTAGCTGTGGACAATTGAGGATGCAGTCAGTTCAGTCAGCGTTGCTAAGGTGTCAGCCGGACTCAGGTGATAAGCTGTACTCTCTGCCAAGCAGCGATTTAGGTAATCAACACCAAATAACTCGCGTCCTGTAGACTTGGGCGGTGATAGGTGGAAAAAGTCTTCGCTAAGCCACTGTTCAACCAGTGCCTGACAGGGGGTACCCTGACGCGCCCAGTTACCATCTTGATCGTAGGTTTGGCTGCCGTCACTAAAGTGCTGCACCGCTAAATCTAAAAGAGCATTACCAGGGCCAGTATCCCAGCCACAGATGGCTTCTAGCCAATTGCCTTGACGGGCTGGGAGGTAAGTAAGATTCCCAATCCCACCAATGTTTTGAATACAGCGATGTTGAGTTGGTGACGAGAGCAAATAAGCATCCACTCTTGACACTAGTGGCGCACCCTGTCCGTTAGCCGCAATATCAGCTACACGAAAATTGCTGATTGTTTTGATACCTGTCAGTTGGGCAATAACCTCTCCCCGTCCCAATTGGAGGCTGTATCCCAGTGGGGAGGTGGGAAGGGGTTCTACAGTTGGTTGACTTCCCGGCTTTACAGGTGGGCGGTGGTAGACGGTTTGGCCATGTGAGCCGATTAAGCTAGCTGAGGGAGAGTTGCTTTGAATGGATTGTGCCGCTTGGGCAAATTGAAAAGCGATCGCATCATCCAATTCGGCTAACTCTGCCATTGAAAGAGAGGCACCAGCACAAACCGCTAAGATTTGCTCTCTCAAACTATCTGGGTATGGATAAGTTTCCCCAGCCACCAGTTCCACTTGCAAATCGATATCCGTACCAGAAATTTCCACCAAAGCTGCGTCAATCCCGTCTACAGATGTGCCACTGATTAAACCAATTACACGAGTCATTTTGGAAGTCGCTCATAAGTTAGGTTTCACAAGACTCAATATTATTGGGTGGAAGTACGCGATCGCACTCAAGCCGCCATTCTTGCTATCCAAAAAGGATTAGTCGCGGCAGAACTGTTAACTTGATTTGCGATCACATAACCAATACGTCATCATTTCTCCCCTACCCTTAATCGTGATTACGCCCCGTTCTTCAAACTCATACTTATCCTGCAACCGATCATAAGTATCTGTTGTCACTTGAATGCGTCCTGCTACTCCCTGCGTTTCCATCCGACACGCAATATTTACAGCATTCCCCCAGATATCATAGGCAAATTTTTTGATGCCAATCACAGCCGCTACCACAGGGCCACCTGTGTTAATGCCAATTCTCAGCGTTATGGGTTCACCATTTGGCCATTGGAAATGTGCGATCGCTTTTTGCATATCGAGTGCCATCTCAGCAATCGCTTCGGCATGATCGTTTCGCACAACAGGCAGTCCCCCTGCTACAAAATAGGCATCCCCAATCGTTCTAATTTTCTCAACACCATGCTGCTGGGCTAGCTGATCAAAGATAGAAAATACCTGATTTAGCAAGTTAACCACATCTGTAGGAGTTATAGAGCAGGTCTGGGGAGCAAAGCCAACAATATCAGCAAACAGAAATGTCGCTTCCTCAAACTGTGTAGGCGTAGCCCTCTGATTTTGTTTTAGCTCCTCAACAATCGCTTGAGGCAAAATATTTAACAATAAGTTCTCTGATTTTTCTTGTTCTCTTTGCAGTGCTTTCGAGAGGGCACGAATTTTTAAATGATTCTCAACACGAGCCAACACCTCTTCACTCTGAAATGGCTTAGTAATATAGTCTACGCCACCAACCTTAAAAGCTTTGACCTTATCCAAAACCTCATCAAGAGCGCTGATAAAAATTACTGGAATCTCCTTTGTTTGGTCATCTGCTTTCAGATGTTCACAAACTTCATAGCCATTCATATTTGGCATATTGATGTCGAGCAAAATTAAATCAGGTAGGGCAGTCTTAGCTGCCTTCAATGCCATGTTTCCATTTCGCGCTTTACCAACTTCATAGCCTCGCTCAGTCAGAATCGTGGATAAAAGGCGCAGATTGTCTGGCGTATCATCAACAATGAGAAGGTTTCCTCTACTTGCCTGTTCAAGAGAGACGGAAGAGGATGATTCAAAAATTTCTCCTTGTCCTTCTTGTCCCAAAAGTTCTGGAGTATCCGGCAACAAGTCTACATTTTGTTTCTGAAGGGAGGAACGAAGTCGCGCGATCACGAGTTGATTCTCGACACGAACCAAAACCTCTTCGCTCTCAAATGGTTTAATCACATAGCCCACACCACCAGCATGGAAGGCTTTGACTTTATCCCAAACCTCATCCAGAGCACTAATAAAAATTACAGGGATATCCTTAGTTTGGTCATCCGCCTTCAGGCGTTCACAAACCTCGTAGCCATCCATATCCGGCATATTAATGTCGAGCAAAATTAGATCAGGTAGGGCAGTCTTAGCCGCCCTCAATGCCATTTGACCATTAGGCGCTTTGCCAACTTCATAACCTTGCTGAGTCAAAATAGCTGATAAAAGACGCAGATTGTCTGGCGTATCATCAACGACAAGAATGTTCCCTTTAGTTGTATCAATTTGATTAGTATTCATCTGTAATTTGAATTCAGCATCTGAAAACCAACCCTTACGAAATATCACTTAGCTGAGAAATAACAATTAAATGACTGCCTACTTTTAAGACAGCCGCTCATACACTTCGCGACAACAAAGGATGGAAACCCCTTTTCCTACCACCTATCACCTATTTTCAGATTAGGTTTGACGCTTCTAATTGTTTAGAGTGGATAATGGTTCTTTTACCTGTACCTGTTGAATTAAATCTAGGACTTGCTCAAAAAGAAAATTATTCGCCCAATTCTCCAATGCGATCGCTAAAGGCGTATGAGCCTGTGGTATTTCTTTAACAAGCTGAATAATCACATGATCCAGACATCTATTCGCCGCCTGATGAAGTTGTTTTACCCATTCAGTTGGCATTTGGGATAAGTGAAGCGAGAGGGATTGGTCAGTTATCAACTCACCTTGAGTTTCCTCGAAAGCGCCATCTCCAGACACAACATCTAGCGACTTTACCTCTTCATAGAGATAACGCACCCCTAAATGTTCTGCCATTTTTTCTAGAAGCACCTCTTCTCGAAAAGGCTTATGCACAAAGTCATTACAACCTGCTGCCAAGACAATATTTCGCTCCTCCTCAAAGACACTAGCAGTCAGGGCAAGAATTACTGTTGCCTGACCTTTGAGATGTGCTCTGATCTGTGTAGTAGCCTCATACCCATCCATTACAGGCATTCGCATATCCATCAAGATCAGGTGCGGCGAGTAACTTGACCATAATTCAAGAGCTTCTTGACCATTCTCAGCTTCACGGACAAAAAAGCCTAAAGAGGTTAGCAACTTGACCAACAGTAGACGGTTCTCTAAACGATCCTCAACCACCAGGATGCGATAGTTTGGCTGGTCAGGTGCTAAGCCAATAACCCTATTGGTTGGGTGAGTCTTTGAAATGTCAGCCGCTTGAGCTAGCTTCACTCGGACATCAAAAGCAAACGTTGTCCCTTGACTGGGATTACTACTAACAGTAATAGTCCCCCCCATCAATTGCACAAATTTTTGACTAATTGGTAAACCTAATCCCGTTCCTTCCCCTGATTTCCGACCTATTTCTGTTTGCCCAAAAGCAGTAAACAATTCGTCTAATTCTTCTGGGGCAATACCTGCTCCTGTGTCTTGCACCTCAAAGAATAGGGAGTAGGGAGATAAGGCTGCGTTTTGAGAAAGTTCCCCCTTGTCTTCCTTGTCCCCATTCCGCATACTTACCCGCAGCGTCACACGTCCCTGTTGAGTAAATTTGATGGCATTACCGAGAAGGTTAATCAAGACTTCTCGCAACTTCCGCTCGTCAGTTTGCACGTATCGAGGGACGTTTGGTGCATAGTCAAAAAGAAGTTGTAAGCCTTTGGATGAGGCTTTGAGTTGTAGCATCTCGCGGAGACTATCCAGCAAATGATACAGGTCAAAGCTAGTTTCATTCAAGGCAATCCTGCCTGCCTCAATTTTGGACATTTCGAGAATGTCGTTGATCAATTCCAGCAGATGCTCACCAGCGCGATTGATGATGCCCAAATGTTGTTGCTGTTCAGTAGATATAAATGGATCTCGGTTCATTACCTGGGTAAAGCCGAGAATGGCATTTAGGGGAGTACGCAGTTCATGACTCATATTGGCGAGGAATTCACTTTTAGCTCTATTGGCGGTATCAGCCGCTTCTTTGGCTAGGGCAAAGAGCTGAGATTGAGCCAAAAGCAAAACTTGCATATCGAGTAACCGCCGCCGTCCATCTGCCCATTCAATAATGATTGGTTCATAGGCTAAGGAGGTTCGACGTTTGAGAGCAAGTTCTACGGCTTTATCAATAGGGCAAGTCGCACTCAACACGAGATACTTTTCTAGGAATTTTTCTACATCAGCAATTTCCCCACTATCCGCAATCATCCTCCACAGGGATTTAATTGGACGTTTCAGGAAAGTCTCTAATCCATAGGGACGACTGAGCCACTCAAAGAATTGAGTTCTAGAAATCATGCCTACGATTTGACTATCATTCGTAATCATTACCCCTGGTAACTCAGGCTGGCGCTGAAACTTTTTTACGACTACCTCCCCCAAGGTTGTTAAGCTAACTTGAAAGTCATGTGTTGGGAGGTCTGCCAGACTTGAATCAAGCGTAAGTCTATCCGGTATTTGAACAAGCACAATTAATAGTTTGTGGCGAGGGTGTACTCAACATTGCCTAGTAGATGCGTCTCTCTAGCTTAATGATGAGCCTAAGCACAGGATTATTAGATTACAACTATGGTGCTTGCTATCATTCCTTCGATTGTATTTCAGTAAAAGTAAAGTTAGGATTAAAAATCAGTGCGGTAAATTATATTTTTTTGAGGTTACGTTTATATTTTATCTAAAGTAAAACATATGATTTTTGTAGCACGTTTAATTATATTGCTCTACTGACTGAGCTTTGATAACTACCCAAGAAGCAGAAAACCTTGGGTTAAACTAAAGCTAATGTATTACTAATTCGATAACCTATCCTTAACTTCGTGAGAGGACTGAAGAAGAGAAAAGCTCCCGTGTCGCCTTAGCACAAAAAAGGTTACTATCTTGCAGTTGATTGTTTTAAAACGTACTCGGCCATGAACCAAGCAATGCTGCTTTGCGATTCTCCAAGAGTTTGATTACGCCGTTAGTAATGATATTGATGAGAGCAGCATCACACTTAGCAAGGAAATCTTCGGAAGAAATAGTTCCTTGGAAAAAGGAATACGAGTGCGATCGCATTTCTCGAATTTCATCAAATCCAACGTACTTAGCGATAAAGGCAGTTAAGGGTGAAGTTTTTAAATCGTAACTTGTATTATTACTTCGTCCAACTTCAAATAAATTCAATACTGTTATTTCAGTATCAGTTGCAGGTTGATAAACCTTATGAATATCAGGGAAATACTCTACCAACCGACCGACAGAAACTCCGGAACCTGGCAATTCTCCCATAATGATTGATAGAGAAACATCTGAGCCGATTCGTAAAGACAAGGCTTCAAGAATAGCAATTGTAACGAGTTTGCTCTCCAAATAAAGCCGTCCCGCTTGCAGATTCGTCCTCGCTTGCTCAACCAAGCTTTGATAGGTTTGGTCATCCGGTTCTCCTTGGAACTGACGGAAAATTAGATCTGGATTGAGAAAGTTCATGAAATTTGCCATCTTTTGCATGGCAATTCGGTAATCACGAACCGTGTAAGAACCCGATTTCTGGAGATTATGATTAGTTTCCGGTAACAAACTCCAAGTGCTGGATAAAAAGATAGCAGAACTCTGATTAGCAAAGCTATATACATCGCGGTTCGCCACTCTTACTGAGCGCTTCAAGGTTTGAATGATTTCTTCCTCTGTCAACTGAAGATTGAACTGCTCATTAGTTAACTTCAGTCGCTGATATAAGACTTCACAAGGACTCAACCCTGATTCTGACTTTGAGCGAAAAGGAATCGTAGCTTCAATACAAGCAACTATCTGTACAATTAGCGATGCGCTCAAAAAAGCTGATAAGACCTTAGCAGTAACGACAGCACTCAAAAATTCATTTTGCCCCGAAAAAGGAGAAAGCGGCTGCCCAGGAACATAACCAAAGATCGCAGCTACCATCTCAAAGTCGGAATCACAATTATATTCACTTTTCTCTTGAATAAACATTTTCCCCTCCTCTTCTCTAATAAAAGGAGTCAGATAGTAGGTGAGGTTAAAATTTACACTTCCATCCACTTGTACATATACTATGTCGTGAAATAAAGCCGCTAGTACTTCAATCGCATCTCTATATCCACCGACTTCAAAAATATGTTCGGTTGAATGAAAATAGCGCCAAGGGCCCGTCATTGTTTGAACAATAAGCTTAGCAATTTTATAAAGTTGGGCTTGAGGAATTTTTACCTCTAATTGCTCGTTGACCCAAAGTAATTTATCTAAGCATTGTTGATAATTTTCTTCAAAGTCCATAACGGCACCTAGCCTAAATTTAAATTAATTGAAACTTTAGTAGCATGGATTGTGGATGCTTTGAACATTAGCTAATCTTATATTAACTTTTAAAGCTAGCTAATCTTGACTAAATGTATAGTACGATACAGCTTTGCTTTTTTTAGTGTCTTGTGGAAGAGCCAATAGAAACTCTTTTTCCTGATTTTCCACTAAGTTGAAAATTGCTCCATTCCAGAGAAGCAGAGTCGCGATTTAGAGAGTTGATCATAAATAACGGCTTGGCAACTTGAGTTACTAATATTATTCGGTAGCATTTTTAGGTGCGTACTGCGCCTCCACTGGGGAAGAAAAACGAATGACTCGGTTTGATTCAGTTTGATTCTGGATACAGCTTCTATTTCTATTTCTATAACATTGAGTTGTCGTGTGCCGACTCTTTGACACCTATACAGGGGATGGACAAAGCGGTCACCCATCCTATCCTTAAAAGAGAGTAGCTAACCCAACAACTATTCTCTCAGCCTTGCTGGAGATATGCATTACGCCTTTGTGTGGCTCAGCCTCTAGTCAGATTACAGCGTTAATCTGTTGAACTGTCTAATCTCACTTCGCAGAGTATTTAGACCAAAACAGAGACACTTTTTTAAATCTGGCAACTATCTCAAGGCTGAGCTTGGCTAAAGAAAAGGTCTCCAATATTTTACTCTAGGCATAGAACAAATAGTTTGACATGACGATTTACTTTTATAAGGTTACTGAACCCTACGGTTGCTTTTCCAACTTCTCCCCCCATCCAATTCAAATCAAGGAGTTGTATTGGCAAACTGTGGAGCATTACTACCAAGCTCACAAATTTGTCGGTACCGAAGATGAAGCCTTAATCGCTGTGATTCGCGATGCTCCAACACCGATGGATGCGGCAACCTTAGGACGCGATCGCACTCGCAAACTTCGTCCCGACTGGGAGCAGGTGAAGTCACAAGTCATGTGGCAAGGTGTTTTAACCAAATTTCTCACCCATACCGATATTCAGGCAATTCTGCTTGATACTGGCGAAGAACTGATTGTGGAAGACTCTCCTGTTGATTATTACTGGGGCTGTGGTCAAGATAAAACGGGTCAAAACCAATTAGGGAAAATTCTCATGAATGTTCGCCAAGAAATCCGACAACGGCAGCAAATAACCTAGCATTGTGGCAAGCGGCAGTAAGAATTAAGCCCTAACGCCTCAAGTCAAAACTTTTTCTTGATGAGCGATTTCCAGAATTCGACGGATTGAAGCTTTCAAGATTAGAATATTAACAATAACATCATCTTTTATTCACTTGAAGCTTTTTCAAGAAGTATTACACCTGTAATGCACTTTAACCCTTGATTTGTCCATTTTCCCAGGTGAGATTGGCTTTACATGGCTCAGTTACCCTTGGACAGGAATCAGTCTATTAAATAAATTGCCCTCATTACTTATCTAAAGAATCACACATCAACAATGAAAAAGCCTCAATCTTCATCCAGCGATTCACATCTTGTCTTTACGTTTAGGCAAGGAACTGAGTTGTGAACAACCATAAATCTCACTGCTTTAAGAGTTTGGAATGAGGAAGTGAGACAGATTGTCTGATAACTAATGCCTATTCATCTATCCCGAAACGACGGCTTCGCTGAATTACGCCAACCCGTAAACACACGAGAGATTAACTAAAAATCGTTATCTGTGTATATTCTATAGAACAAGTACAAGAAGTAGCTAAGTTTGCTTAATTTTTATGAACTTTCAGGGTTGTATGTATGTCCTGATTGGCTTTTAGGTAAGAAAATGCTTGTACAGAGAAAGTCTTCATCGAACATTTATGGCGGGTGCATAACTAGAAAAAATCCTAGCGAGAGTACGACAGTGCGACAGCCAGAGCTTAACCAGGAAGATTTACTGCGTCGAATCACTAATCGGATTCGTCAATCTCTGGAATTAGAAGAAATCCTAACAACGACGGTAAGTGAAATCCGTGCCTTTTTGAGAACTGATCGGGTCATGATTTACCGATTTCACAAATCTGGCAGTGGAGAAGTGATGGCAGAGTCTATTCAAGACAATCGCCTTCCGTCTCTCAAAGGGCTAAACTTTCCAGCCGATGATATTCCTGAAACTGCTCGGCAGCTTTACCTGACAGTACGCCTACGTTCAATCGTCGATGTTGCTGCTGGGATGATTGGATTCTCGCCTATGGATGCTGTTGCTTCTAGCGATCGCCCTGTGGTTGAAGAATTTTACTATCGCCCTGTAGACCCCTGCCATGCGGCTTACCTCACAGCCATGGGTGTCGCCTCTTCATTAGTACTACCGATTGTGCATTACGATATTCAGGCAACGCCAAGTCAAGAGCGACTTTGGGGCTTAATCGTGTCACATCATTCCCAAGCCCACTCAATTTCAAGACAGGAATTGCAAATTGTGCAATTGGTAGTCGATCAAGTTTCAATGGCGATCGCTCAATCCAATCTCCTGTCTCAAGCGCGTCAACAGCACTTTATCGAAGCAACCATTAACCGAGTCTCCACTCTCCTACATTCCCTACCGACGATTGAACTACAAACGGCACTAGAAGAAACTGTCACCGCCCTCCAAGGCTGTGGTGGCAGACTCTACATTGCTCCTTACAAAACCGCTGATTCTGCTGAGGTATTTGTCTATGGGACTCAACCCTCGTCCTGGGATGGGCAAATACAGAACCCTATTGAACAGCATCCGGTCTTTTCAGCTTGGGCTTTGTCGGGAATCGGGAATGGGAAATCGGGAATCGGGAATCGGGAATCGGGAATCGGGAATGGGAATGGGAATGGGAAAGAGCCTATTAATAGAGCAAAGCGTGTATCAACTGACTCTTTAGCAATCCCTAATCTCCAACAAGGTTGTGAACCTCTGACGACGACGAACCTGTATCAAAGCCCAGACTTACAGATTCTCACCTCAGCCTTTAACTCGACAGCAATTCGAGGAATATTGGTTTTACCGTTGTATTATCGCTGTGGGTTCTTGGGCTACCTCAGCGTCTTTCGTCCCCAAGTTGATACCGAAACCTTATGGGCAGGACAATTTGACCCTAGTGCGAAACAACAACTGCCTCGTCGCTCTTTTGAAGTTTGGCGAGAGTTAAAACGAGGTGAATCTCAAGAGTGGACAGCGAATGACATTGAACTTGCGATCGCGTTAGGTCGTCATTTGGCGATGGCAATTGAGCAATACAAACTCTACTCCCTTGTCCAGTCCCTCAACACTAATCTAGAACGCCAAGTCGAGGAGCGCACGGCGAAATTACAACAATCATTGGAACAGGGACGGGCTTTGGAGCGTATTACGAAGCAAATCCGCAGCACCCTTGACTTGAAAACTACTCTGCAAACAATAGTGCGAGAAGTCCGGCACCTGCTGAATACGGATCGAGTAGTAATTTACCAATTTGCGAGTAGCACTCCAGGGCAAGTGATTGTGGAATCACTCAACGGTAACTGCTTATCAATTCTAGGAGTCAGTGACCCTCAAGGCTACTTTCCCGACCCACAGCGTCAACTATACGAAGGAGGCAGCGTACAAGTCATTAACGATGTCTCTCAATTCAACCTCACACTAGAACATCGACAGTTTTTGGCAGCGTTCCAAATTCAGGCATCACTGATCGTCCCGATAGGAGTTGGCGCACAGTTGTGGGGACTCTTGATTGCTCAAGAATGTCAGGCACCACGTCGTTGGCAAGCTTCTGAAATTGAGTTACTACAACAGCTAGCTGACCAAGCGGCTGTTGCAATTCAGCAAGCCGAACTGTATGAACAAAGCTGCACCGCCGCCGCTACAGCGACAGCACAAGCCCAAAAACTCGCAACAGTTGCCCAACAACAGCAAGCCTTGTTTGGAGTCATTACCAAAATCCGACAATCCCTGGATGTCGAGACAATCTTCAAAGCAACAACGACAGAAGTCCGGCGACTACTAGACGCTGACCGAGTTGCGATATTTCGCTTCAATCCTGACTCTGGTTACGATGAGGGAACATTTATCTCTGAAGATGTTCAACCCAATTTGCCGCCAGCACTTGACTCAAAAATCTACGACCACTGCTTTGGGAATCAGTTTGCTGCTCAATATCATCAAGGTCGGATTCAGGCAGTGGCTGACATCTACAATGCCAATTTAAGTGAGTGCCACATCCAGATTTTGGCAAAATTTCAAGTACAAGCCAACTTAGTTGTGCCATTGCTAAAAGGAGGAGAAGGGACAGGGGCACCCCCTCGACTTTGGGGATTACTCTGTATCCACCAATGCCGAACACCGCGACAGTGGAACGCCTCCGAAATAGATTTTGTGACCCAGATTGCAGCGCACCTCGGTGTTGCCTTACAGCAAGCGAAATTATTGACACAGACAACTCAGCAGACAGAACAACTTGCGATCGCATTTGACAATCTCAAGCAGACCCAAACTCAACTCATTCAGACCGAAAAAATGTCCAGCTTGGGGCAATTGGTCGCGGGTGTCGCTCACGAAATCAACAACCCAGTCAACTTTATCTACGGCAACCTTGCCTACACCAGTCAGTATGCTCAGGATTTGCTGAATCTTCTACACCTGTATCAAAAACACTATCCCAATCCCAATCCAGAGATTGCCCAACTTGCCGAGAATATTGACTTAGATTTCCTGGACGAAGATTTACCAAAAATCCTCGCTTCCATGAAAATCGGTACTGAGCGCATCCGTAAGCTAGTGCTGTCGTTAAGGAATTTCTCCCGCCTTGACCAAGCTGAGATGAAGCCGGTGGATATTCACGAAGGCTTAGACAGTACACTCTTAATTTTGCAACATCGCCTGAAGAATAAGCCTAATTATCCCGGCATCAAGATTGTTAAAGCCTATGGAGAATTACCCTTAGTTGAGTGCTATGCCAGTCAGCTCAATCAAGTATTCATGAATGTCCTCAGTAACGCGATCGATGCTCTAGAAGAGTACCACACAACCCGGTTATTACAGGGAACTCAAATCGAAGAGAGCCAGATCACCATCCGCACTGGTATGAAACCCTTTGTAGGGGATAGGGAAAATTATTCCATGCCCCTTAACACCATTCAAAATAATGCTTCTGCTGAAGATGTAGTTATTCAGATTTCTGACAATGGGCCGGGGATGAGCCAAATGACAAAATCTCAAATCTTTGACCCATTTTTTACAACCAAGCCGATTGGAAAAGGCACAGGCTTAGGGCTTTCTATTAGTTACCAGATTGTGGTGGAAAAACATGGTGGCGTTTTTCAGTGTTTTTCCAAACCCGGAGAGGGAACCGAGTTTTGGATTGAAATTCCCACGCGACAACAGGCATGTCGAGCAACAGAAGCTAGCTCTACTAATCAAGTGTTCAGCTAATGTATAGCCATCAGCAGTCAGCTTTGGGCGGTCAGCTTTGGGTCAAATCGGCTCTAGTTAAGGAACGCTCTTCTCCCCTTAATGCCCTAACATTCGTGGCTACTGCTATACATTAAACCTCTTGAAGAGCAATAGCTAGGTCGGGCTTTTCGGCTCATCCCACTCATAGCCTTTTTTCTGGCGGGGTAGGCATCCCGCCTGCCCCAGAATTTGATGAAAAGGAATGAGAGCAAGAGGTCTATTTACGTTGTCTGTAGAGAACAGCCCCGTGGAAAGAGTGTCCGCAGCAGTTGACCCACTTTGTACCTATAATAAGTAGGTCAATCAGCCTTTAAGGAATACCTCCAGTAGTAGTTAACTTATCCTTTGGCACTCTTGAAGCGCCGCCCGTAAATTTCCCGCCACTTCACAGTTCTACAGCACCACTCGTGCTAGTTAACCGGAAAGTTTAGAATAATTGACCTGTAATAATGAGTGAACTCTCGGCGGGTGGAACACTGGGACTTGAGTCGTCTAACCGTTTTCCTCTACCGTCTGAGGACAGGGGGTTCCAACTTCGAGGATTTTTTATGGACTTGAGCGGCAAAAGTAAAATTCCAGAGATTTTTACAAATTACAAAACTCAACTGTTAGAGGACTGGCTCCAACAGCAATTGGCTCATGGTAACCGCCATGGTTTGCTCAAAGAGGCAGAGTTGCGAGAAGAGTGCAGAGAGTTTTTGGAGCTATTTAAAACTGCTGTACAGCAGAGTGACTTGAGTGATACTCAAGCCCCAGAGTGGAAGGGAGTGCGCGAAATGTTGGCAAGTGTTTCCCGAACTCGTTCCCAGAAAGGCTTTACACCATCGGAAACGGCAACCTTTGTTTTCTCCTTTAAGCAACCCCTATTCAACCACCTCCGCTCCGAAGCACAGGATGGAGCAGCCCTAGTTGAAGACATTTTGTTAGCAAGCAACCTGCTGGACGAGCTGGGGCTTTGGACAACTGAGGTTTATCAGAAAACCCGCGATCAAGTGATCATGCGCCAGCAAGAGGAGCTGATGGAACTTTCAACCCCTGTCGTAAAACTGTGGGATGGTATCTTAGCCCTACCGATTATTGGTACCCTTGATAGCGCCCGTACCCAAGTGGTGATGGAGTCGCTCTTGGAGAAAATTGTCGAGACGGGTTCGGAAGTGGCAATCATTGACATTACAGGAGTGCCAACCGTAGATACCCTAACGGCTCAACACTTACTCAAGACAGTAACAGCGGCTCGTCTGATGGGCGCTGATTGTATCCTTAGCGGCATTCGTCCCCAGATCGCTCAAACCATTGTCTACCTGGGCGTAGATCTCGCGGATATGGTCACAAAAGCTTCACTTGCCGATGCTTTTGCTCTTGCCCTAAAGCGAACTGGGGCAACAATCAGTCGTTCCAAAAGTGGGACACTATAGAGCCAGGAGAGTTTATGGAACGTATCCCCATCCTCCAAATGGGCGAATTCCTTCTAGTGACGATTCAGGTCGATATGCACGATCGCCTAGCAATGACCTTACAGGACGACCTGACCAACCGAATTACCCAAATTAGTGCTCGCGGTGTGCTGATTGATATCTCAGCCTTAGAAATTGTTGATTCCTTCATCGGGCGGATACTGGGAAACATTGCCAAAATGTCGCGGATACTGGATGCCGAAACAGTTGTTGTCGGAATGCAGCCAGCCGTTGCCATTACTCTGGTCGAGTTAGGACTCTCCTTAACAGGAATTAGTACGGCATTAAACGTTGAAAAGGGAATGGCTCGCCTCCGTGCCTCGTTGGCAGCGTCTTCCACGGAGAGCGCAAATGGACAGACAGAGGTCTGAAACCATGAGCATCCAGTCCTCTGCCGACGTTGTACTAGTACGGCAAGCCGTGCGTCAGTGGGCAGTGGAACTGCGATTTAGTCTGGTAGATCAGACTAAGATTGTCACCGCAGCGAGTGAGCTTGCCCGTAACACCCTGGACTATGGTGGTGGTGGTACGGTAAAGCTGGAAGTCCTACAGGATGGAATTCGTCAAGGTCTACAGTTGACGTTTGAAGACAAGGGACCAGGAATTCCAGACATTGAACTAGCCCTAAAGGACGGCTTCACGACTGGTAACGGACTGGGTATGGGCTTAAGTGGAACAAAGCGGCTGGTCAACGAATTCAAGATCGTTTCCCAGGTCGGAGAAGGCACCTGCGTTACTATTACCAAATGGAAATGACTTAAATCATGACAGAACCCGTTGCCTTACCGATTTTAGAGTCTAGTCAGGCAGGTGAAGCGCGACGGATGGCGATCGCTCTTGCGAGTCGTCTTGGCTTCAACGAGACTGAGCGAGGGAAAGTCGGCATTGTGGTTACAGAAGTGGCAAATAACCTCGTTCGGCACGCCACAGATGGCAAACTACTGCTACAACCTTTGACCAGAGACAAGAGCGAGGGCATTGAAATCTTAGCCTTGGATAAAGGACCAGGAATCAGCAATATCAACGAGTGCCTGCGTGATGGCTTTTCAACAGCAGGAACTCCTGGAACTGGCTTGGGGGCAATTAGCCGCCTCTCAGCTTTTTTTGATCTTTATTCGCTTCCGAATGGGGGTACAGCCTTATTAAGCCACCTCTGGGCTAATGGCTTACCCGCAAAGTCGCAAGACAACTATCTAGAAAGCGGTGTCGTATGTCTACCCAAGACAGGTGAAGACGTTTCGGGTGATGCTTGGGCAATCGATCAAGATTCAGGTCGCTATTTGCTCTTAGTGGCAGATGGGTTGGGTCACGGTTCACAAGCCGCCCTTGCCTCCCGTGAAGCGGTAAGGGTATTTCGAGAGAATCTGGGCAAAAGTCCTAAAGAGATTGTTGAGGTGGCACACGCGGCACTGCGAAGTACACGCGGAGCCGCTTTAGCGATCGCAGAAGTTGATTTTGAACGCTTAATCGTGCGTTTTGCTGGTGTCGGAAACATTTCTGGCACGATTCTTTCTCCGGAAAAAAACAACAACCTGGTTTCCTATAACGGCACGGTTGGGCATGAGGTTCGCAAGATTCAGGAGTTTGTCTATCCGTGGACTAAAGGAGGGCTTCTGGTCATGCACTCTGATGGATTGGGCACACAGTGGCGTTTAGATCGCTATGCTGGCTTAGTAACCAGACATCCCAGTCTCATTGCTGGAGTTCTATACCGGGATTTCAACCGAGGTCGGGATGACGTAACTGTGTTAGTTGCCCGTGAGGGAGAGATTGGAGGATAGGGAGATGGGGAGATGGGGAGATGGGAGAGTTTTCACAATCTAAGATCTAAACATGAAATGAGGGCAGCTATCCTCACGATAGAAATACGCTTTGAACAAGATGTTGTCATGACCCGTCAGCGGGCACGGCAGATTGCTGAACTGTTGGGTTTTGACTCTCAAGATCAAACCCGCATTGCCACTGCTGTATCGGAAATCGCCCGCAACGCTTTTCAGTATGCAAAGGGAGGAAGAGTTGAGTTTTGGGTGGAAGGTGAATCCTCTCAAAGCTTGCTAATCTGCATTCGTGACAAAGGGTCAGGCATCACCAATCTGAACTCGATTTTGGAGGGGCGATATACGTCGGAAACTGGCATGGGGTTAGGGATTCTTGGCGGCAAGCGACTCATGGAGCAGTTCGAGATTGAGTCTTCACCCAGTAACGGGACAACTGTGCGGATGGGAAAACCCTTGCCAAAGCGATCGCCTTTAGTGAATGCAACTCGTTTGGCACAGATAGCGGATGAGTTGATTAAGCGATCGCCTAGCAATCCATTTGAAGAAATCCAGCAGCAGAACCAGGAACTACTCTGTGCCTTAGAAGAACTACAAAAGCGAGAGGAGGCGTTAACTCAACTTAACCGTGAACTAGAAGATACCAATCGGGGTGTCGTAGCGCTGTACGCCGAATTAGACGAAAAAGCGGATTCTTTAAGACGAGCCAACGAACTCAAAACCCGTTTCCTCTCAAACATGAGCCATGAGTTTCGTACACCTGTTAACTCGATTACTTCCCTATCCCGGATGCTGTTAGACCGAATGGATGGTGAGTTAACGCCAGAGCAGGAAAAGCAGGTCACATTCATCCGAAAAGCGGCAGAAGGACTCTCTGATTTAGTGAACGACCTCTTAGATCTTGCGAAAGTGGAGGCGGGAAAAATTGTCGTACAGCCCGACGAATTTGAAGTAAGCGAACTCTTCGGAACTCTCAGAGGAATGCTGCGCCCTCTGCTTGCTCACAACTCCTCAATTGCTTTAGTCTTTGAAGAACCCCACGATATCCCAACGCTTCACACCGATGAGGGCAAGGTTGCCCAGATTCTCAGAAACTTTATTTCTAACGCTCTCAAATTTACGCCCACGGGTGAGGTTCGAGTATCCGCCGTGCGGGTTGGCAATACTATTACTTTCTCCGTTGCCGATACAGGCATTGGTATTGCACCAGAGGATACTGAGCGAATCTTTGAAGAATTTGTCCAGGTGGACTCTCCCTTACAAAGGCAGGTAAAAGGCACAGGTCTGGGGCTACCGCTTTCGCGTAAGCTAGCAGAGTTATTAGGAGGAAACGTTTGGGTCAGTAGTACCTTGGGAGTTGGCTCTAGCTTTTTTGCGGCTATCCCTGCTGTCTATCCTGGTTCTACCGAAGAGCCAGCTTTGCCGTTAGTCTCCTGGCAGGTAGACTCGCAACGCTTGCCCGTACTGGTGGTAGAGGACAATGCAGAAACCCTTTTCACTTACGAGAAGTATTTCCAAGGGTCAATTTATCAACCCTTCCTGGCACGAACGCTGACACAAGCCGAACAAGCAATGGCTTTATTCACCCCCAGCGTAATCATGTTGGATATTTTGTTGGAGGAGCAAAACACTTGGGGGTTTCTTCGGGAGCTGAAAGGAAATAAAGTAACCCAAGATATTCCTATTCTCGTTGTCACCGTCATTGATAATGAAAAGCAAGTGATGGCTTTAGGGGCTGATGGCTTCTTAGTTAAGCCTGTGGATAGATTTTTATTGTTGAACCAAATCAATAGGCTGTTAAAGCGTGAGAGACCAAGTAAGCTCTTGCTTATTGACGATGATCCAACAGCCCGATACGTGTTTAAGCAATTCTTAAGTGACACTCACCTTAATGTTATTGAAGCAGTCGATGGACGCGAGGGTATCCATCTGGCTCAAGTCGAAAAGCCTGACTGCATTGTTCTCGATCTTTCCCTACCAGAAATGAGCGGTGTCGAGGTCTTATCGCTGCTCAAAAGCGACTCTACAACTAA
The DNA here is from genome assembly GCF_059505465.1 of Symplocastrum torsivum. NCBI lineage: Bacteria > Bacillati > Cyanobacteriota > Cyanophyceae > Oscillatoriales > Microcoleaceae > Symplocastrum > Symplocastrum torsivum. The sequence goes on from NZ_JCACKQ010000005.1 coordinate 109,777, forward strand.
CCACATTCCTGTGATTATTAATACCTCACAGCTACTTGAAGCCCAAGAGCGAGGGACTCTGGCTGAGAGTACCGTGGCGATTCTCTCTAAAGAAATGGCATTGCAGGACGTTGCGATCGCGCTAGGGACGTTAGGAGTGTCAGAACCGATCACACGGGTTAGGGAAGCACTTGTAAAGGCAGGGATAGCACTAGAGCCTTGTGAGGAAGATAATGTCTGAGTCGCAGCTAATCACGATCTTGCACGTAGACGATAACGAAGCCAATCGTTATGCTGTCAAGCGGATGTTAAGACATAGGGGGTTTAACATCATTGAGGCAGCGACAGGTGAAGCTGGCTTGCAACTCGTAACTGAAGCCAGACCAGACTTAATTATTCTGGACGTGAAGCTGCCTGATATAAACGGATTTGAGGTCTGCCGACGAATCAAAACTAACCCAGCTACTGCCTTTATTCCCGTACTCCATCTCTCCGCGAGTTTTGTTGAAAGTCGGGACAAGGCACAGGGGTTAGATAGTGGTGCAGATGGCTACCTGGCGCAGCCTGTAGAACCGATTGAATTAATTGCTACTGTCAAATCTCTGTTACGCATTCGGCAGGCTGAGGAGTCCGCACTCTCCTTAGCGCGAGAGTGGCAAAGTACATTTGATGCAATGAACGATGGCGTTTGCCTCCTGAATCGGGAAGGAAGAGTTATGCGCTGCAATAGCGCCATGACAGAGCTTTTAAAGAAACCTTTTAGTGAACTCGTTGGTTGCCTGTATCAAGAGCTAATGCCAACGACACTGGGTTCGGTTGAGGCAGCTCCCTTCAGCCACGTTCAGCAAACTCGTCAGCGCGAAAGCCAGGAGGTTCACTCCGATAGCCAATGGTTTTCCATAACAGTAGACCCTGTGTTCAATGAGGGTGGAGCACTCATCGGTGCTGTTTACATCCTGGCTAACATGACAGACCGTAGACAGGCGGAAGAAGCACTTCGGGTCAGCGAAGAACGGTTTCGCCTGTTGTTGGAGAATGTGAAGGACTACGCAATTTTATTCCTCGACACCCAAGGGCAGGTTAGCCGTTGGAGTCTGGGAGCAGAACGGATGTTGGGCTATCAGGAAGCCGAAATTCTCGGACAACCTGGCTCAATAATCTTTACCCCTGAAGACCTTCAGCACGGTATAGACAAGCAAGAACTGGAAACAGCAGTGACGGAAGGTCGGGCTGAGGATGAACGCTGGCACATTCGTAAAGATGGTAGCCGATTCTGGGCAAGTGGTATCACTACGCCCCTACAAGATGAGACGGGGCAGCTACGTGGCTTTTCTAAAATCATGCGTGACTTCACCGAGCGCAAGCAAGCGGAAGATGAACGCAACCAGCTACTCGCCCGTGAACAGGAGGCACGCGCCACTGCCGAAGCTGCTAATCGCCTCAAGGATGAGTTTTTGGCGACTCTCTCCCACGAATTGCGATCGCCTCTGAATGCGATGCTGGGATGGACGCGGTTACTCAATAGTCGAAAGTTTGACGAAGCGACTACGGCACGCGCAATGCAAACGATTGAGCGCAGTGCCAAATCACAGGCACAACTGGTTGAGGATTTGCTGGATGTCTCCCGGATTATCCAGGGTAAGCTCCGCTTGAATGTCCGTCCGGTTGAACTGGTTGCAGTAATTGAGGCGGCGCTTGAAACAGTGCGTCCTGCCGCCCAAGCCAAGGAAATTCATCTCCAATCAGTGCTTGACCCGGCAGCCGGGCCAGTTGCGGGTGACTTTGATCGCTTGCAGCAAATCATTTGGAATTTGTTATCAAATGCCATCAAGTTCACGCCCAAAGAGGGGCGTGTTATGGTGCGCTTAGAGCGAGTGAACTCCTATGTTGAAGTCACCGTCACGGATTCGGGTAAAGGCATTAGCCCTGAGTTTGTCCCCTACGTTTTCGAGCGCTTTCGGCAAGCCGATAGTTCTAGCACCAGGGTCTATAGTGGGCTGGGACTGGGACTCGCGATTGTACGACAATTGGTTGAGCTGCACGGTGGCACAGTGCGTGCTGATAGTGAAGGGGAAGGAAAGGGAGCCACCTTTACCGTTAAGCTGCCGCTTATGCCCGTCCGCGTCAAGCCTTACCTCGGTGAGCGTGTCCATCCCACCGTTGATCTGGGAGTACCATTCAACAACCCACCAACGCTCAATGGAGTACGAGTCCTGATTGTTGATGATGAGGTGGATTCGCGAGAGCTTCTCGTTGCCGCTTTGGAGGAGTGTGAAGCCAAAGTCTTTGCCGTTGCATCAGCGAGTGAGGCATTGGAAGCTATATCACAGTTCCAGCCAGATGTCTTAGTGAGCGATATTGGAATGCCGCTTGAGGACGGCTACAGCTTAATTCGTAAAGTTCGGCAACTCTCAGCAGAGCAGGGGGGAGAGATTCCAGCGATCGCACTAACAGCCTATGCTAGAACTGAAGACCGAATGAAAGCGATCGCCTCTGGTTTTCAGATGCACATTCCAAAGCCTGTAGAACCAGCCGAACTCGCAACGACTGTTGCGAGTCTAGTAAGAAGAATTGGAAAGGTTTGACTTAGGGAATTGGGAATTGGGAATTGGGAATTGGGACAACAATCCCTCTTCTAAGTCAGCTTAAAAGAAGCGATAGGAAGAGGAATTTCGCAGTACAGTTGAGGTAAAGTCAGCTCTTTCAAGAGCAGGAGTTATGTCAGAGCCTCTATCACTACAAAGTCGCTACTTAGGGTTAATTGATGAAATTGTGCAAGCAACCCTAAAGGGGAAAATCCGCTCGAAAGAGCAGGTCTATCAAATGCTATTGCAAGGAGTCAGTAGCGGTACTGGGGAAATCTTTGAGCGTTGCCTCGAAGAGCAACTGAGTACAACCCAGCAGCAGGTAGACAATCCGGTTAGTGAAATCAAGCAAGCTAAGGCGATGCGGGTGCTTAGGGCACTAAAAACGATCAGTGGTGAGTGGGAACGGGTACAGCAGCAAAACCAAGTCTCTAAAAGTCTTGCCGCCGCCATTGAAGCCATTACCTCAGCTAACTCAGCTGACCGTCTCACTGCTTTAGTGCGAGTGATTGACCCGAATCGGCAAGAGGTACTGAACTTACAACAACTCACTCAACTCGCAAAAACTCTACAAAAACAAGCTTCAGCATCTGACTCTGAAAGTGCAAAAGAAATTCAGCAACTATCGGCAGGCATTACAGCGGGTTTAGCCTCCTGGCAACGCTTGGAAGATCACTTAGTTAGCTGGATTTACGACCAAAACCGAGGGTCATTAGGATTTGACGGCATCCCTGAACAGCGTGGACCTTGGGCATTGTGGGCAAAACAGGTCAATAGCCCCTTACCCCAATCTCTATTTCAAGCTCTAGCCCGGAATCAACCGCTCAATGAATGGGCAGATAGTCAGCGAAATCTGGAAGTTAGTGCTTGGGTGGAGTTGGCTGTTGTTCTTCAGTGCTTGCAGCGAGGGCTAGTCGTTTGGTTCGATAAGATGGTTTATGACTCTAAGGTAGGAGCTAAACTTTCAATTTCGACCTTCATCGCCTTTGCCGTGATTTGGTCACAGTTAGCTAGTGTCTTGAACTATGCACTAAGTAGTGACCAACGCGATGCTATTGTTAATGGCTGTTTTCAAGTCAGTCTGCAAATTCTCCGCGCCTTCGCCCAGCGAGATTATTTTCCCCTCTACGGTGGTGTTTTTGCCTCATTGGCTGGAAACTATCTGCGGGATGCCCTGAATTACTTAGATGAACCTTTACGGCGTGTTGAGGGAACACAGGAAAAAGCACGAATTCTGACTTTACTTGGTTATTCACTACAAGCTCAGGGTCAATATGATCGAGCAACATCGTTTCATCAACAAGCAGTAGAGATTGCGCGTGAAGCGGGTGATAGGGCTTGTGAAGTGGCTAATCTCAATCACCTCAGCCGAATTTATGTCGCTCGGAAAATTTATGCTGAAGCAATTAACTATAGTCAACGCGCCTTGATTCTTTCTCGGCAATCGGGAAACCGGTTAGGAGAAGCCAATGCCTTGGCAAACTTTGGCTACAGTGAAGTCTTCCAAGCTCAGGATACCCAACAGGTAGAACCAGAGGTATATGAGAATGCAATTTACTATTTAGAGCAAGGGTTGCAATTGTCGGAACGCTTAAGCGATGGTCAAAGTCAAGCCTTGTGTTTTAGTAGTTTGGGCATTGCTTATGTTGTGATCCAACAGCCGGAAAAAGCGATCGCATATCTAGAAAAAGGCTGGCAAGCCGCTCAATTTTCTGGCGATTTGTACCTCCAAGGTCTCAACCTCACTTACTTAGCTGAAGCATCCTATAGCTTACAAAATTGGGAAACAACTATCTACACCGGAACATTAGGTGCATATCTTCTCGAACAAATTGGTTCTAATGATTGGCGTAAAGCCGCAGGTTTACTAACAATTTTGCAGGGTCAGATGGGAATGGAGGCGTTCCAACGATTGTTGGGACAACAGCGCCCAAAAATCATCCCAATCATTGGCGTTGATGGCTATGACTATATCCCCCAACTGCTACAAAAATACCGAGATTCGATGTAGCTTGGATTTAGCAGTACTTCTTCTAAACTTTTAAGGTTCCGTTTTATCTTGGTAGCGTGCCTCAGAAATCCTGTAAAACCGTGTACAGGTAGCATCAAAAAATATACTTTGAGGTAGAGCAGGAAATTTACCCAAAAGGTGAGGATTAGGCAAAGAAGAAGTGCTGCTCTAGGGAGGGTGTCTTATGCGTTCAGAAATCATCAATAACTGGTTGATACCTACCCTTTGTAAGCTTGTCCTTCCTTTAGCAGTTCCTCTTACCTTCAGCTATGCTACTGCCACTCCTACTGCTGCCGACACGCTTTGGTATAACGGTGACCCCGATGGGCAAGGCTTCGCAGCGAATCAGATATTCTGGCTTGGTCAACGACAATCTAACCGGACTATTTGGAGCGACTTTACTATTCCAACTACTGATGAGGGTTGGAACATTGACACGGTTTGGTCTAACAACCTGCTATATTCTCAAGCTTCTGCTCCAACAGCTTCTTGGGGAATTGTAACAAACCTCTCACAACGAATAGATGATGCACCATTTTTGAACGGCGAAACTGTTGCTTTTGGTCGTAGTCCTGCGTCAATAATCCCTACTACTTTCACCGTCTCTGATCAACCTGTATCCACTCTCTCCGTTTCAGGGTTAGATCTTTACCTTGAGCCAGGAACTTATTGGTTGACAGTGACTCCATTTTACGATTTAGGAGATGGTTACAGTATCCCTGCTGCTGCTATTGCCACTACAAGCGGTACAAATGCCATTGGGACACCTCCTGGCAACAACGGGAACTCATTTACGGTAGGCTACAGTATTGATTTCTATCCTGACAACCGAGATTATTCGATGGGCATCAGTGGCACAGTATCGAGATCTGTTCCCGAACCAACTTCTATGTTGAGTATGTTGTTGTTTGGTGCTTTGGCTGCTGGTTCCCTATTGAAGCGTCAGTAAATCTTTGCCCTTGGCTTCGAGAGTAGTGGGGTTGGCTTGCAAAGTATTTTTCCGTCTAGATTAGTCCTGCTGGTGAGCAAATTGATAAGCGCCCAGGAGAGAAAGCGCGATCGCAACAGCAAGTAAAATCGGTATCGAGTACCAAGGAAACTGCGACAACGGTAAATAGGCAGCGGAGCGAAGCCCAATGCTGGTATACGTTAGAGGCAGTAGATAGACAATTGCTTTCAAGGCTGCTGGTAGCGTTGCTGGGTCAAAAAACGTTGCCCCTAAAAATGACATGGGAATGATCAAGAAGTTGTTGTAAAGACCTACACTTTCAAGAGACTTCACATTTAACCCAACAAGTACGCCTAAAGCCGCAAATCTAACCACTCTCCCCAGAAGATTGTGAGAGTGTCTGCCAAAACAGTTTGTAACTGCGAACCTTTATGGGGTTGATTGAAGGAGAGAGAAAAATCCGGTTTCACAAGTGCAGGTTAATGACATTTTCCTTAATATTACTTGACCTTTCACTAGCTGGTATTACAGAAAGGGGTCAAGGTGAAATGGCTTTTACCCTCACTCCTTGACCCAATGAATTAGTGCTACAGGTTAAATGTGCAATAGCTTAGTACTTTTGGATAAATCGCTCTATCTCTAGATCTGAGGCAACTTGAGCAAGTTTAAAGAGATCAGTCGGGTTAGCCATATGCGGCAATCTACCTAAAATTGGAACGTTTGTTAGAGACTGGATGAGGTGAACGGGTGCCCAATCAGCAATCTCTTCGTCTGAACGAGGGTTAACGCAATTGAGGACTATTCCTTTGAGGTGGACATTTGATTGACGTGCTAGGGCAACATTAGCGACAGCTTGTGCGATCGCACCCAGCTTCACTGGAACCACCAATACCACGGGTAACCGCCAATCCCTTGCCAAATCTGCCACCGTTAGTTCGTGAGTAATTGGTGAACCGAGTCCTCCTAAGGCTTCCACCAGTACTAACTGGCATCGCTGTTGTAAGGAAGTAAACGCCTGCCAAGCCAGTCCTAGATCAACTAAGCGTCCTTCTCGTTCTGCTGCTATGGGTGGAGCAACAGGTGTCTGAAAGTGCAAAGGTGTAATCTCTTCTGGGGTTTGCTTGAGGTCAAAGAGTTTTTGGTATAACTCGCAATCACCTATCCCCGTCTGAATCGGCTTCAAAATTCCCAAACTCTCTTGAGGACGGTACGTCTGCCAATAAGCAGCAAGCGAACAGGTCAAAACAGTTTTTCCTGTCTCTGTATCCGTGCCAGCAATCAATAAGCTACTGTGCATCTAGGTTTAGATTGTGGTGCTAGGCAAAAATTAATCAGTTAGTATCTGAGAGAACTTAATTCAGATAAACCTGAATTACTGTGGGTACTGAAGACTAGTAGACAGCTGGAAGCGTGTCGGTCTTTGGGCAATTACGTCAATTGTATAGTTACCAGCACGCAAGACCTGAGACTGCCAAAACTGGACTCCCGAAGCATCTGCTATTACCTGACCCCCAGGATCGCGAATTGTTAAAGACACACCACCGTCTTGCACTTCTGCCGCTAGCTGCTGTCCTTCCTGAGCATTGATCAAGTAGCGCTTGATCGTTCGTGGACCCGTTTGATCAGCAAGCTGCAACGTTCCTTGACCTTCTGCAAAGTTCAACCGTTCTGTGTCATAGCTAACCTGTGGTGACGGTGATGTTGTTGGTTGTGTTGTTGGGGGCGCTGGGTTAGTCAAACCCAACGATAAATTGTAGTTGCTCCTTGGCAAACCTTGAACTGGACGCAGTTGAACAGTGTAATCTCCATTAAAGGGTAGCGTTCCCTGCCATCGCGGCACACGGTTAGCTTGATTATCAACTGGGTTTTGGTCTGGCCCAAGTACCGTCATTAAAACCCCTTCACCATTAAGAGAGGCTCTAAGCTGTTGGTCTTGTGTACCTGGAACAATATAGTTAATCGTTGAATTCGCGTTTATGGTTCCCGCTCTTGAGACAGCTTGACCAGCGGACAGATTCACACGCTGACTAAATGATGTAGGTTGCGTTGGCGATGGCGTTGGTGTCTGTGTTGGCGATTCTGTGGGTGATTCTGTGGGTGATTCTGTGGGTGATTCTGTGGGTGATTCTGTTGGGGTTGGGGTTGGTAACTCAGTGAAAGGCGTTGTGGGCGTAGGTGTCACCTGAGCATTTTGTGAATTGCGGATACTGCTGATAATTGCCCAAGAGCCAAGTCCTGCCAGCAATGCCAATGCTGCACCAATTCCCACGACAGCCCAAGGATTATCCCAAATTGAGTTAGCTCTAGGTTCAGGAATTACAGGGTCAGATTGATTTGGGATTCTGGGTCTTGGATTAGCTGGTGGTTCCGGGCGACGTCCCACTGGCATTGTCGCCATATTGGAAACATTGCGGTCTGGTTGTTGAGGTTGAGGTTGAGGTTGAGGCAGGGGAGCTGGCTGTGGCGCAACTGAGCCGTGCGATTGAATCGCTTGCATCACTTCCATTGCTGACTGATAGCGATCGCCTGGTCGATAACTCAGCATCTTGTTCAAGATGTTGGCTAATTCATCAGTAACATTGACCCACCGACGCCAGCGCCAAATTAGCTGAGTATCATCAAAAAGTGACTGTGGCTCTTTACCTGTCAAGAGTACCACCGCTGAAACGGCTAAGGAATAGAGGTCACTACTGGGATAAGCTCTACCTGTCTGAATTTGCTCACTAGGCGCATAACCCACTTTCCCAACAGTAGTTACTGGAGCCGTAGAATTAGGAGACTGAAAACGGGTTGCCAGTTCTTTCACAACACCAAAGTCAATCAATACAGGCAGATTGTCTGTGTTACGCAGCATTATATTATCCGGTGTAATATCCCGGTGAATAATGCTTTTACTATGGACGTGGTCTAAAACTGGTAATAACTGTAGTAATAGCTGTCGTACCTCGGCTTCTGAGAAGACCCCAGATCCAGAGTTCGCCATTGTTCCCGTTGTTGTTGGGGTCGGAATCCCCAAATTCTGATTCTGAGTTTGAGCCTCCCCACCCGATTGCTGAGCTTTGCGATCGTTGAGTAACTCGCGGTAAGTTTTCCCTTCCACATAGTCCTGCACCAAGAACAGCCGTCCCCCTTCCTCAAACGTTGCTCTAAACTGAGGAACTTGCGGGTGCTTAATCTGATAGAGTGCCGTTGCCTCTCGTTGGAACAGCTCCTTTGATTTCTCTAGTACAAAAGGCTCACTCTGAGGTGGAATCAATTCCTTAAGAGCACAAAGTTCATTAAAGCGTCCTTGGTCCTCAGCTTTATAAGTCCGACCAAATCCACCTTGACCAAGAACACTGAGCAAGTGGTAGCGATTTTGCAGAATAGTTCCAGAGGCGATTGGTGGTTCCATGAGTGTGTAAATCGGTTTTTACGAGAAAGAGGAAGGATGCCTAACGGCAAGCTGAACTTACTCCCGAATGCAGCAACCTGTCATCACTATGTTAGAGTATCGTGAATGAACCAACTCGCCAATAGTAGTTTTAAAAATGAACTACTGTTTTTTTTGTTGCTAGAGATTATTCAATCTCTCAAGTATTTTCTGTAACTTAATAATATTAAGAACGTTTAGTTATAAAAATTTATATTTTTTTAATCTTTGTAAATAAAATCATGTTATTTACCACTTATCTGATTGAAGCGCCAAGCATCCTTAACCAGAATGGTTAAAAAGTACTTAAATATTGTCCTTTACCATACAGATTAAATTCAAGAGACTTAGGAATAGTAAACACGCTGCTTGATTGATCACTATTACACTTCAGCTTCGAGCCATAGTTTTTTGGGCAGTGGTTGTTGAAGTGAATCAATGATTATCAATAAAGTTTTTACTACTATAGAAAAATAAATTTGCTTGTTGCTGTTGATAGAGATGTTCTTCTGGAGGAACTGCAAGAATTTCCCTCCAAGCCAATTTTGATCAAATTCTGAGAAAAGTTTACAATCTAGTGATGATAAGATTGCAGTGAAATGAGCTTCGAGGGTCTGCTGTGAGCCGTTCTGCAACTTTAACGCTTCAGCCCACACTGCCGCCGATTGCGGACAACAATCGTCTCCGACTATTTTCAGGTTCTGCTAACGTTCCGCTTTCTCAGGAAGTGGCTCGTTATCTTGGCATGGACTTAGGACCGATGGTTCGCAAGCGGTTTGCAGATGGAGAGTTATATATCCAAATTCAAGAATCAATCCGTGGCTGTGACGTTTACCTTATTCAACCAACTTGCCAACCCGTAAATGCCCACCTGATGGAGTTACTGATTATGGTTGATGCCTGCCGTCGTGCCTCAGCGCGGCAAATCACCGCAGTAATTCCTTACTATGGTTATGCCAGAGCAGACCGCAAAACAGCGGGTCGTGAGTCAATTACGGCGAAGCTAGTTGCTAACCTGATTACTGAGGCAGGTGCGAGTCGGATTTTGGCAATGGATTTACATTCTGCCCAAATTCAGGGATATTTTGATATTCCGTTTGACCATGTCTATGGCTCTCCGGTGCTGCTAGACTACCTGGAAAGGAAGCAACTCTCCGATATTGTTGTTGTTTCCCCCGATGTGGGGGGCGTAGCAAGAGCGAGAGCTTTTGCCAAAAAGCTGAATGATGCGCCACTGGCAATTATCGATAAACGACGGCAAGCGCATAATGTTGCGGAAGTGATGAACGTCATTGGGGATGTCGAGGGTAAGACAGCGGTACTGGTAGACGACATGATTGATACAGGTGGCACTATTTGCGAAGGAGCAAGAATCCTACGTGAAGAAGGCGCTCGCCAAGTCTATGCTTGCGCTACTCATGCCGTTTTTTCACCACCCGCTATTGAGCGTTTATCGAGTGGAGTGTTTGAAGAAGTAATTGTGACAAACACAATTCCGGTTCCTGAAGAAAACCGCTTTGAACAGCTAACAGTGCTTTCGGTAGCGAACTTGCTAGGTGAAACCATTTGGCGCGTCCATGAGGACACTTCAGTCAGCAGCATGTTTCGATAGAGCCTGAGGACTGAAGTCGGGCATTCACGGATGAAGCCTGCCTGAGAGCAGGCTTTATGTTTTTTTATTAGGGTGCATCACCTTCTTGAGTCGTTAGTATCTTGCAGCTTGCAAGATTTGCTCGATGGCTATTATTCTGACACCTGAAGAGATTGCTCAGTATCGCTCTGCATGGGCAAATAATCCAAAAGCGATCGCCGATCTTGATGTCATTGAGGCTTGTGATGGAGATTTGCAACGTGCGTCTCGCGTACTATCGCGTAGGGCAGGGGCGGAAGACGATAGATTTGTTTCAAATCGTCTGGAGCAAGGATTAAAGCAATGCCGCGATGCTATCTGTGAAAAAGAATTTAAAGATGACTTGTTACCGGAACTGTTAGAAGTAGTGAAGGAATCTTTAGCAGCAAATAGTCAGTCTTTCCTCGTGGCACTAGAAATCCCAGTTGCTCTGTACATCACCAAAGTAGGCGTGAATAATTTTTGTAAGTCTTCTGACTTATCGTTAGAGGGGCAAAAAAGGAAGTTTCTGTGTCTGAATTGGGCAGGAGGTCTAGCAGATTTAAAGGAGCAATATACCTCTTTGGAACTCCAAAAGCAATCTTCAGACTGGTGGATTAACGACTAATTTATGTATCTAGTGGATACGAATGTTTGGCTTGAACCCCTGTTGCAGCAAGATAGGGCTGAAGAAGCAGTTCAGTTTCTTACCCAAACGCCAACAGAAAATCTCTTCATTACTGATTTTTCTTTTTATTCGATTGGAATATTGCTGACAAGGCGAAATAGACCTAATATACTGCTAGATTTTGTTCAGGATGTTTTCACCAACGGTGCTGTGGTGCTACTCCGTTTGGAGCCTCAAGAGATGCCTAACTTAGTTGCAGCAATCAATCAATTTAATCTAGATTTTGATGATGCTTATCAGTACGTGACTGCCCAGAGAAATAACCTGGTAATTGTGAGTTTCGATAATGACTTTAACCGCACACCAGAAGGCAGAAGAACACCTGCTGAAATTGTCGGCTAGACTCCTGTAGCTGTGAAAGCAGCCCAGTAGTATGGATTAGCGAAGGGCTTCGGCTGGCGATCGGGAGCCTGAATTTTATCTAGAGTTCGGTTAAGAGAGTCGTGAAATTCAAAGCGATCGCCTTTGGAAAGCTGGGCAAGAATTCCATCAATTTGCGGTTGATATTTGGCAAAGACGGCTTCAAAATCTTCGCTGGTCAAATCCCGCAGCCATTTTTGAGCTTGGTTAAGAGCAATGGCAACATCTCTCGCTTCTAGTTTGGAAAAGTTTTTGAGGTTTTCATAAAATTTGATCGTCAAGAAGCAGGTTGAGAGGTCATTCACAGCCCAAAGGCTGCTGACGACACTGAGGGCACCAGCATACAGAAAGGCGCTAGGCAAACCGATGTACTCATCACTAATGCTGGTGAAGTCAGTCAAGCCAGTCTCGCAGGCAGAGAGGGTAACGAGGCGGCATTGGCTGAGATCAAGACCAAAGATTTCCCCAAGAGTGAGGGGTTGCCTATCAGCTAAGAGTAAAGCTGATTTCAGGGGCGATTCAAAGTTAAACTCGCCGTGACAAGAGAAGTGAACGCAATGGGCAGCGCGTAGATGTTCTGTGTAGGGGATAGTGTTGAAGATATCTTTTTTGGCGTTTTTTTCAACCAGAACATAAGCAAGTTCAAAGAAGCGATGAATAGTTTGAACCTCCAAATTGGCATAGAACAGGTCTTCAGTAGGGTTTTGAACTCCAAAGAAGTAGCTGAAGTCAGGACGTTTTTGTTTTTCAGTTAGCTGCAATAGCTGACAACTGGGTGCATAACGGACACCTCTGGGGAATTTGTCTAAAAGGCATTTGTCCTTCTGGTTAGGCAATGGCAAAGCATGAAGGGGAAATAGGTGCAGGAACAAATGGGGAATCAAAATCACCCTGTCGCAAGTGTCTGGTACATGGGCAAGGACTGCCTCTAGATGCAGGATTTGAGTAAGGCGATTGAGACGGGACTCTAGCTTGTCTTTCCAATGTTCTTTGGAGGGTTGCGCGTAGTTCTGTAAATACTCAATGATCCAGTTAATTAAGTCTCGTCCATCTTTTGGAGAAGATTGCCAAACGGTTATACCAGGGCTTTGGTGGGTGATGATGAATGCCAGGAAGGTTTCATCCAGGATGTACCACTCTATGAGGACAGTTTTGTCATCGGGTAGCAATTCCTGTATCTGCTGGAAGCTGATAGGTTCGACTCGTTGGGTAAGACTGAAGGTGGGATCGATTGGCTGGATTTGCTGGGTAATTAGGTCATTTAGTTGTTGCTGTAAGACATTTACACGAGTATGGTCGGTGCCTCCACCAACTGTCGATGAATTACTGGAAAATTGGCTACGCTCATCGCTCAATATACTCCCACCTGTCTGGTTGCTTCTAGCAATGTCAATCCGTCGCTGTTCAGCCGCAATTTCCCGGCGAAGTCGGTTGAGTTCGTTGAGGACAGCTTCGGGAATGTCGCCTTTGGGGTAGAGGTCACGGGTCGCGAGGAGTTCGACTAGGTTGCGGGCTTTGCTGCGCTCGACATATTCTATCGCTTGGTCGTGATAGCCTAGCTCTAGGCAAACATTCACCATACATTGATAGAGATCATTCGATTCTTCAGCTAGTTTTTGTTTGTCTTCTTCTATTCCAGAGCCAGAGAATATCTCGTTACGCAGGGATTCTACAGTATCAATAGCTACAGCAAAGGCATCATAAGCCTTATGTAGCTGTTGGAAATCTTGGTAAGTAACACCAAGGTTAAATTGAGTGCTTACATTTTCTTGGGGAAAGGCTGAACGGGTATATACCTCCAAAGCAGATAAGAAATGGTAGATCGCTGTTTCTAAATTCTCTGCCCGTTCTCCCCAGAGGCGGTTTCTATAGGTAGCACCCAGATTGTTTTGAGTTTCTGCCCAAGCATACGGAAATGCTTCGCGGGTGCGTACCTCCAAGGCAGCTAAAAAACAGCGGATTGCCGCTTCGACATTCTCTGCCTGTTCTCCCCAAATACGATGTCTGTAGGCATTGCCTAGATTGTTTTGGGCATTTCCCCATTCTTGAGGAAAGTCTTCGCGGGTGCATATCTTTGAAGCAGCTAAGAAACAACCAATTGCAGCTTCTATATTCTCTGCCCTCTCCCCCCGAACGCGGTTCTTATATGCTGCACCTAAATTGATTTGGATCGCTGCCCAGCCATAGGGAAAGTCTTGGCGGGTGTATTCCAACGCCTCTGAGAAACAGCGGATTGCTATTTCCAAATTCTCTGCTCTCCCCCCCTGGATGCGGTAAAGATAGGCAACGCCCAGCTTGTTTTTGGTATCTGCCCAGTTAGAGGGAAAGGCTTCACGGGTGTATATCTCCAAAGCCTCTGAGAAACATCTGATAGCTGCTTCTAAATTCTCCGCTCTTTCCCCTTGGCGGAGGTCAATATAGGCAATACCCAGCTTATTTTTGGTCTCTGCCCAGTCATAGGGAAAGGCTTCACGGGTGTATACCTCTAAAGCCTCTGAGAAACAATGGATAGCTGCCTCCAAATTCTCTACCCTTTCTCTCCAGATGCGATTAAGGTAGGCATTGGCCAGATTGATTTGGGTATCTGCCCATTCTTGAGGGACGGCTTTGCGGGTAAATATCTCCAAAGCCTCTGAGAAACAGTGGATAGCTGCTTCCAAATTCTCTGCCTTTTCTCCCCAGATGCGGTAAAGATAGGCAAGGCCCAGATTGTTTTGGGTTCCTGCCCATTCTTGGGGGAAGAAATCGCGGGTGCGTACCTCTAAAGCCGCTGAGAAACAACGAATTGCTGCTTCCAAATTCTCCGCCCTCTGTCCCTGGAGTCGGTACATAAAGGTACCGCCCAAATTGTTTTGGGTGGTAGCCCATTGTTCTGGTAAGGAATCGCGGGTGCGTACCTCCAAAGCAGCTAAGAAACAACGGATTGATGCTTCCAAATTTTCTGCCCTCTCCCCCCGCAGACGGTTACGATATTCAATGCCCAGATTGTTTTGGGTTCTTGCCCAGTCTTCGGGGAAGGCTTCGCGGGTAAAGACTGTTGTAACAATCTCGTTGCATATAATTGCAATTTCCAGATTACTAGCGCGGTTGCCCAAGGGGAACTGCTGAATGAGGGCACTGAAATCGCCAATAGATCCTGCTATGTCATATGCTATCTTTGGCTCCACTTCCGGCAGGGTAGCACTTGCCCAGCTTCGCAACACTTGAGCAAAGTTATCATCCAGTTGGTCTAAGTTCTCTTGCAGCAACGGGTAAACCACTTGCGGATTGCCATTGCTGTCTGCGGTTATCAGCAATACCTGCAAGAAGAATGAGAGTTGGGACTCAGAATTTGGAAGAGTGGAAGAAGTGGGGGTTGAGGATGACAATCCCAGTACCTTAGCTAGCTGACGGGCAACATCAATTAAAAAATCAGCGGCGTTGCGATCGCCCTTCTCTTCCAACACCTCTGCTACCTGTACCATTGTCTGCACGAACCCAGCATCAACTAAATCTGGGTTAGCATTCAAAATCTGTGGTTCCTCGCCACTAGGACAACTCAACAGTCCATTAATCAGATTGATGTAGGCTTCGCGGCGTTGTTCCTTCATGAGGCGAACTCAGGTAATCTAAAAACTGTTCAGGAACAATACGAAGTTCTCCAGATTTACACTGGTCAATATCTAGCCAAAGTGCTGTTCCTTTGTGCTCTCCCTCAAGAAATTCTATTTGGTCGAGTTGATAAAACTTTGGGTCAACAAAATCACATTGATACAATTGAATAATTTCATGACCCGGTTGACCGTTGTAGATAAATAGATTTTCAATACAACCTAAGTATTTAATATTAGTGAGTTCGGCTTCGAGTTCTTCTTGAAACTCTCGTTTTAAAGCATCATAGCTAGTTTCACCAAAATCAACACCCCCACCTAAGGCTCGATAAAATGTCTCTTGCTTAACTGGATCGTAACCTTCCGAAAGAAAGATGCGATCGCCATCTCGAATCAATCCCAGTACTATTACACGGATTTCCTTAGGTGGGTTCATTGCTGCTTTTAGCCGTTCTATATGCCTACCTGTGCAACTGAAAACTTCGAGATTTTAGATTGTCCTAACCTAACCTGCACTTTTGGCTGTTAGCAAGTTGCTTTAGTTTTGCTGAGCTTCCGAGAAAAGAGCACGCCGATCATTGTCTATCGGCCAGTCTTCATTTTCGCCACCAAGGCATAAGCGCTCAATTATTACATATTCCTTGGAAAGCTGCCTGAGGGAATTGATTAAGACATCAATTGCGATCGCATCACTGGTACCTAAATCAAACCAACAGCGTGCCC
Source organism: Symplocastrum torsivum (assembly GCF_059505465.1). Classification (NCBI taxonomy): domain Bacteria; kingdom Bacillati; phylum Cyanobacteriota; class Cyanophyceae; order Oscillatoriales; family Microcoleaceae; genus Symplocastrum; species Symplocastrum torsivum. The sequence goes on from NZ_JCACKQ010000005.1 coordinate 125,683, forward strand.
AAGTGCCTTCAAACTCAAAATCACTCTTATTATGCATCACCGACATCAAGCTGCTGTCTGCTACCTTGTCGTCATACTCCATGTAGCCGATATCAATCCCAACATCCTGAACCTGGAGGTTTTCCGCATCGAAGCCTCCCAGCTTACCGAGGAAGAACCAGGAGTTGAACAGTTCCTCAACATATTCCTTTTCCATTGAAGAGGGAACTGTGGTGAACTCCAGCCAAATCCACAAATCAAAAGGGTTAAATTCGCGAAACACTACCTGCATGATATTCACTGCTTTACTCAGTCGTGACTATTCTATCGAAAAGCACTACAAACGCTTGCTTAACAGGCTTATTGCTGTAATTCCTCTCCTTCATCAAGCTAAGTATTCCATTTGAGGACTTGAGGACTGGTTAATCGGCAACTAAATGAAGGATTATGAAGAAAGATATCTTTTACAGGCTGGTGCAAGACCAAGCACGGCACACCTGTCACATTAATCTACCTTAGAGAGCAAAAGTCATGGCAACATCAAATAGTGAATTTGAAATCACCAAAACTGAGGAAGAGTGGCGCAAAGTTCTGACACCGGAACAGTTTCAGGTGATGCGGAAACATGGCACGGAACGCGCCCACACTAGCCCACTGGATAAGCAATATGGCAAGGGTACCTTTGTCTGTGCGGCGTGCGACCTGCCACTATTTTCATCTGAAACCAAATTCAACAGTGGTACTGGCTGGCCGAGTTTTTACGATCCGATGGAAAACGCGATCGCTACAACCGTAGATAAGTCGCTGTTTATGACGAGGACTGAAGTGCATTGCCGTCGCTGCGGTGGGCATTTGGGTCATGTGTTTAACGATGGTCCAAAACCTACTGGTAAACGCTACTGCATGAACGGCGTTTCGCTTAAGTTTATTGGAGACTGAACCTTATAGACTATCGACAGTTTAGTTGAGGTGTGATCGCTCACCTCAACTCACCTAAATACCAATGCTATTACGAAAAATTTAGATGTCCGACGACTAGTAGTGCGCCACAAAGATTATGACAGGTTAACACAGGGATATAAATATAAGT
>NZ_JCACKQ010000006.1:0-2498 GCF_059505465.1 Symplocastrum torsivum
TACCGAGCTATCGTCTAGCGCGTCTCACGGCTTGATATTGAGGGAGTAGGGATAGCCTCTACTGACTACCGACTACCGACTACTGACCGGAACGGGCGATCTGCTGTTTAATTAACAATCAGGCAATTACACGTATAAAGCATGATTTATGCAGAAGATGATATAAACTTTGACACTCTCACCGATGGTGAATTTGAAGAAATGTGCTTGGATTTACTTTTAAGACTAGGTTTTCATTCTCCTGTTTGGCGGCTTGGTGGTGCCGATAATGGGCGAGATCTTGAAGTTAATTTTTCTGTCATAAATCCACTAGTACAAAGTTATACGGAGAAATGGTTTATTGAATGTAAACGTCACTCTACTGGGATAAACGTAACCGATTTAGACACTAAAATCGCTTGGGCAAATGCTGAGAGACCTAATCATCTTGTTTTTATAACAAGTTCTTACCTCACTAATAATACTAGGGTCTGGCTTGACAAGATAATAGATTTGCAAAAACCCTTTTACAAAATTCATTGTATTGAAGGAAAAGCGCTAAAGAATTTTCTTGTAGCATTTCAAGACATTACGGCTAAATATTTTGGGGATAAGTATTCTAAGCTTTTAAGAGTCTCAAGAGAAGCTTGGCAATCTTTGGATCTTGTTCCTGAAGCTGAAACACTTTTTTTACTTTATAAAAATCTTGACCCAAGCAGGCTTACGTCAGAAGAGTTAGCTTTCCTTTGGTGTATGTATCATGTGAGATCAGAAGAACTTGAAGAATGGTGTTCAGACCCTTTTAAGGATATCTTACCTGAAGATAATACGTTTCCAGTTAATTACTTGTTTAACTATCTTTTGGAGAAAAGGGATAAAGTTATTCAACCAATATTTCAGACAGATGATTTTAGTACACATTCAAGGGTTTTATTAGGTGAGGGAACCTTAACTGTAAACCGAAAACGTAGAGAGGAAGGTTATAAAGCTATATATGTTGCCTCCAGTAGTTCAAGAGAGGGACTGCTTGAAGTTTTAATAAAGTATAAAAAAAAATTCTTAGTAAAAATACGGTGGTTCAATGCCAGTCAGTTAGAGAAATTAAAACGTGATAGCTACTAAAAATGAGCATGGCAAGTAGGGTTAGGAGATAACTGGTAGTCAATATTGACGGCTATTCAAAACAGTTTTTTTTATCTAGTGTGAGGACTCTTTTTCTGAGGAAATATAAGATCGCAAACTCTTCAATTGGCGGCTGTAGTACATTACAGGGGCTTCATGTTTCGTCATACAGTAAACCTCCCTCAGATGTCCTGAGAGAGGTATCAGAGAAATAGTTTCGTCTCACTTCTGCTGAGATTTCAACGCTTCACCGTCTAGGAACCGCTCATTGACCGAACTCAGAATCTTGCTAATCGTCTCAGCACCATGATGCTTGTTGTAGTAAGTCTCAGTCTTAGACGGGTCTTTAGAATTCTGCATCCCATGCTTGCTATTGTGGCTAATCACCTCATCAGCATGGCTCTTAATCCAGTCTCCAACTATCAAGCCATTGACCCTTGAAAGCTCTCTAAGGGCTTGGTTAGTGATTGCCAAGCGGTCATCATCTCCAGTTGCTACTGTGTCGTTGTATAGGCAGATAGCTTCATAGCTGCGGCGGATCTTCTCTTCACTTGCTCCCTTAACCTTGGTTGCCCACAAATCAGCGTTAGACATTCCAACCCAGTCAATCACCTCTTGAGGCTTAGCGGGTGTCTGAGTTGCTGGCTTGCTCTCACGGGTCTGGCTGACTTGCTGAGTCGTTGGAAGATTTGACAGCGCTTGTTCTATCTTCTGTGTAACCATTCGCTCGATCATTGCTTCCAGTTCGGACTGACTAACTGTGACTTGCTGAGGTTGTACCTGTGACATTTTTTCTCTCTCTTCCTTTAACTGGTTAATTTGTGTCTTGGCTTCTAGTAACTGCTTTCCTAACTCAGCAAGCTTCTGCTGGGACTCGATTAAGTGACTGACAACGCTCTGCTGATTGGGCGCTTCCCAGTCCTTCTGTAAACGCTTGATGGTTTCATAGTCTTCATCAGTAACCCTCACCTGCATCACTTTCTCTTTCTGTGGAGCCGTAGGGAAGGGAACGGGCTTCGAGGTGAAATAATCGGCGTAACCCAGGCTTGTCGCTACCCCTTGCAGCTCTCTATCAGTGGGATTCTCCTTGACGAAATGACCCAACAGACGGGCATAATGCAGCATCTTGGAACCTACGGAACGACCGCAATCTCTGTCAGTTGCCAGCGCTCCGTAGGCTGCTCTTAGCGCTTTGCAGTTGTCCTGTTCTTCCTCGTAACGAAAAGCCAGGACTGGCTCTGAATCGCCTTTATCACCAAAATACTCACGAACTACTCGATTCAATGAACCATTGCGACGGCTATCAAGCGATTGATTCTGAGCAGCTAAATCGTTGGGGAATTCGTTAGCGACTTCTCTAAGTAAGACTCTTGTACTGCCTTCTCTACGCAAGCGAT
>NZ_JCACKQ010000007.1:0-125578 GCF_059505465.1 Symplocastrum torsivum
GGCTAATGATTAAAAGGCTTTCAGCCTCTTCTCAAGATCTCAAATGGGTTCTATATATCGGTTTGAAGAACGAACTTGTAGCAATTTGCACTTCATTCCTACTTCCCCACCTCCCTTGTTGGTTACTCCCTGAAGCGGAACAATTAAAGGGCTGTCATGTCATAAATTGGAAGTTAGCACTGTAAAGACGGCAACGGGGAGTGCTTCAGCAATTTGAGGCAGGAGTATGAGCTTTTCGTTAAAAAAAAATGAATGCAGAGAAAACGGGTTAAACAGGGAAAGGTCAACCCCACTTCTTCACTCAAGATGGAGCCAGCGTACTGTATTGCTCCTAATGTTGAGTATCCTGACAGTTTTCATCCCTCAGCTAGCATTGGCTCAAACGCCCTTAGCACCAAAGCCTGCTTCGGAACCTTTGGAATTAGAGTTACTAGAGCTGGATGCCCCACCTCCAGGACGTGATTTAATCACGGCAAATACTATCTCTGCAACTGAAGTCGCAATTCCCAGCCTTTGGTGGGCAAAGGAACAGTTCAATGTGGTTGGTGGCAAGCTCATTAACAACTGGATAGCGTACCAAGATGAGAAGAGGATAGATATGGTCGTTAACGCTCAACTCTGGACTCTTCTTGACTATTTAGGACGCTATCGCTTTGTTAATAATTTCGGCACGGTTGCTAGAGATTATGAGTACGATGTCAGAGTTTTCAACCAGCAGGGAGAACGTCTAGCAACCTATACCTGCAATTACACTCCAGAGCTTCCTGTTTGCGAACTTGAGGTAGTTGCGTCCTTTGGTCAGGATAGCTTGTCGGTTCCTCGTCAATAAGTTGAACTTTAGGTTTTTTTATTAAGCGATATGTCTAAACAATCAAATATTGTAATAAGCGGAAAGGGCGACCTTTCCGCTTAAGTCAGTGAAGTCTCAACAAGGTGTTTGATTGCAGGAAGCGTTATGACGAGATCGCTAACACCTAGATGTTGTCGATTTGCTTTCGGAGTGCTTCCAATTCCGCATCAACGGCTGAATCTGAGGAGGTGGTTGTTTTCTCTTCAGAGGCTGGCAAAGCTTGCTGTGAAACGGAACCGCCTGACAACTGCGCTTTCATCGCTGTCAACTCATCATCAACATCGCTACCGGATTCTAGTTGGGCAAATTGCTGTTCTAAGTCATTTCCCGTCAATTCATAGGCTGCCTGAGAACGAGCTTCCAATTCCATGACTTTTTCTTCCATCCGCTCAAAGGCACCCATTGCGGTACTGGTGCCTAAACGCCCAACAGCGTTTTGCAGTTGCTCGTTGGCTTTGGCAGCACTCGCCCGTGCCTTGAGCATATCTTTCTTGGTCTTGGCTTCGGAAATTTTGCTTTCAAGAGCAATTAGATTCCGCTTCAGGGTGTCCACCTGACCACTCTGCTGCTCCAACTGACCTTTGAGTGAACCCGCGGTTTCGGCATTCGCTTTCTTACGAGTCAGTGCTTCACGCGCCAGGTTTTCATCTCCTTTTTGGAGTGCTAGTTGAGCGCGTTGCTGCCAGTTGTTGGCTTCTGTTTGGTTTTTGTTGTATTGCTGCTCAGTGCGTTTTTGAGTAGCAATTGCCCTAGCAACCGCTTGACGCAGTTGAATCAGGTCTTCTTGCATATCAATAATCGCTTGCTCCAGAATCTTTTCTGGATCTTCAGCCTTACTAACCACATCGTTTAAATTGGCTCTGACGACTCTGCTAAGGCGATCAAATAATCCCATGACGCTTGTCTATCCTCTCGGAATGTATAAAGTAGGTGTAAAGCAGACTCGCTTTGCGTCAGTCTGCTGTGGTTGGGCTGAGGTTTAAGCAATGGATGTCCCGTCTCAAGTCTAAAGCGCTTCTTTGAATCATTTAAAACACTCATACCCAAGCTATCAAAACAGGACGCTGTTTAATCCAGTTTAAAAACTTCTAGATGAAAAGTGCCAGATACTAACCAATTTCTCAAAGTGTCAACGGCAAAGCACTAAGTGAGTTTGAGAAGATTCCCCCAACGGGAGATGCCATTATCTTTTCCTCCGGCTTCCCCTGCTTTCTTCATCAAGCCCCATCAGTTTCGGAACGCAGTTTTTCAAGTTCTCCATCAATTTCAGGATTTTTAACGGATGATGCCTGATTAGACGGTAATTTTGCGGGTTCTGTGCCTGCCTTCAGGTTGGCTTTCAGTGCGGCTAGCTCATTATCAACCTCACTGCCAGCTTCTAGAGCGGCATATCGTTTTTCGAGTTCATTGCTTCCCAATTCTTCTAGTGCTTCGGACTGAGCTTCGATCTGCATCACTTTTTCTTCCATCCGTTCAAAGGCACTTAAGGCATTACCCGTTCCCACATTGCCCAGCATTTCGTTGATTTTTTGGGACGCTTGAGCGGAGCGTGCTCTGGCAATATATAAGTCTTTTTTGGTTTTTGCCTCGGAGATTTTACCTTCTAACGCCCGCATATTTTCCTTCAGCTTGGTGACAACATCCGCTTCTTGCAATAGCTGCGATCGCATTGCTTTTGCTGTCTCTTGGTAGGATTTCCGTCGCGTTAGAGCTTCCCGTGCCAGGTTTTCATCGCTATTGGAGAGTGCTAGTTGAGCGCGGTTGTACCACTCCTGCGCTGTCGATTCAGCTTGAGAGGCTTGTCGTTCCGTGCGTTTTTGGGTCGCGATCGCCTGCGCCACAGCCTGCCGCAGCTGGATCAAATCCTGCTGCATATCTTCTACAGCTTGCTCCAGAACTTTCTCTGGATCTTCCGCTTGCCCAACTAGACTGTTGAGGTTGGCGCGAATCACTCGCATAATGCGATCGATCAATCCCATGGCAGCTCTCCATTCACGTTGCGGGTCGGGGGAATCTTTAACATCATGGTATCTCAGGGTCAAGACCCCGTTTAACTTTTGGATGAATTACTCAAGTTGATAGCTTCAAACCCCTGAATTTCCCATGGATGCTCTGCTATACGGGCTTGAGCTTGCCAAACCCCTGCGACCGAATCAGGCTGTCACTGATTAACGGCATAACTCCTATAGGACTTACGCAGCGAATCTACTTGTGGGGTGCGTTAAATAACGCACCCTACTACATCTAGGGACGATAAATCGAGGCAGAAATTCCTTGCTGCTGGAGTTGAGCAATCAGACTTTTTGCCTCGGCTTCAACCTTAAAGGCTCCCATCTGTACACGAGTACCTTGTGGGAAGTCCCGCGTATAGGCATCTGGAACAATTGTCCGGGCTTGCTGTAGCGCACTCTCACTACCATCGTTGAGCAACACGTAGTAGTAATTATCCTTAGATGGTGTGGCGTTAGCTGCTACTTGTACTTGAGAAGGAGACGCTTCTGGCTGCTGCGTTACAGACGGTGATGCAGGTGCCACAGAACTTTGTGTTCTTGCTTGTGGTACAGATGTGGGTGATGTTGGTACGGGTACAACGGATAGTGGCGGCGGCACAACTCCCGACTGTGCAGCAGGTGGTAGCAGTGTTGAAGATAAATCTGAAGAACGTCGAGGAGGCACTGGGCTAGGAACAGCGCTAGGAGCAACTGGTGTCGTCACAGGACTAGGCAAATCGGGAAGTGGGGGAATCGGGGCTGCTGAAGGTGTTGGTGGCGGACTAGCTTCTAATTGACTGAGGTTACTGATATTCACGTCAACGAATTCATCAGAAGCCAAATCAGGACCCTTCACAAGGGGTGTCTCTTTCGCTACTTCGCTGTTCGTTACTGTTGTCTGTGTTGGGCTTTGAGCTATGGTTGCTGTCTTTTTCTCGGCGGATTTATTGAAACCCAGAATACCGAGGGTAGAGGGATTTGTAATGATGTAGGCAACTGTAGCGCTTGAAAGCAGTAACAGCAACACTGAGCCAACCCCCAATGGAGTCAGCAACCTATCCGTAAAACGCTTTCTTGGCTGATGAATATCGGCTTCTTCTTCCCCCAGACTCCGCAGCAATTGTTCTGAGGATTCCAGATAATCTTCTGGCTGTGCTGGCTCAGCGGCAAAATTGGCTAAATCGCCTTCAATATCGGCTGGTTCCCTAGGAGGAGTAAGTTGCTCATTCGCGCTTCCCTCAGTTGTCAGGGATGAGGCATTTTGTGGCGTTGTCTGTTGTGAGTTGGCATTCTGTTGAGCTATTGGCTCGTCTTGTGTCTCCTTTGGAGGGGCAGCATCTGGTGTCTGATTACCTAATGTTAGGGGAAATGGCATCAATTGCGAGGGAGGAAGCCTCCTCGATGCTGGTAGCGGCGGAGTTTGCTCTCCTCCCTTATCAACCGGAATCAACTCAATGGGTTTACGGCTTTGGTTACGACCTAAACCACGAGTCGGTGTGATTGGACGCCCTGAGCGTTGACGTCGGTAACGTGCTAGTTCTTCTTCTAGCTGTACATCAAAACTGCCCAGAGCAGCTTGCAAGGTGGGATTGATTGAGGGGCGTGAGGATTCAACGGGGGTGTTTTGGCTCATGAGGAGGGCTTTAGGGTTAAGTTTTTGATTCAAATCCTGCAAAGGAGTTTCTCTTGCGTGACGCTCGCTGTCAGTTTTTTAATGGCTTTTGGGTTGTGATCCAATGAAGATAAGAAGAAAACTGGCTTTTTGCTATTGGTCTAGGATTTAGTGTAGATGCGCTGCCATCATATGAGATTGCTCCAAACGATAAGGCTCCTGGATGAGTATAAACAGGATTTAGGCTGAAATCTCTCAATAATATATTAGGTTCGGTCGAAAATCAGCCGCAGTGGCAAGAACCAAAACAACTTCAATACTTAATTCGCGGCTGGCTGAAATCGCGGGTAATGCAGTGGCGCAGCAGAGGCGATCGCACTCGTTCTCTAGAGATGTTCTTTCTGTTGTCACGTCTAGCTCGGCTTGGGCACAAAACCTGAAATTTAAGCGTCGTTCAATTTTGAAGAAGCTGAATGCTCGGCTATCCAGTCCACTTTGCCCCCAATACCAGTGCCCCATACCGCTTGGAGAACTCAGCGCTGGACGGTTTGTAGCCTTTGTGCAGTAAAGGTAAAGGATTGGTAAGGTTGCGCTCCTGACTGATTTGGCAAGATGAAAGCAAGTTTCTCTAAAAATTGTTCGTACTCCATTTTTTTACTAACCATTGGTTTTAACCCAATTACTTGCCAAAACTTTAGTAACTTGCTATACATATTTCCTTGTGTTTTAGCTTGATCCCCATAATGTTTACGGATAAAACAGCGTCTTTCTTCAGAGGCATAGTTAAAATTGTGTCTTTTCTTAAACAAAAATGTATCTGTGTATAACAGAAAAATAAAGAAAATCTAAAACTATTATTTACTTCGGGGATCACTCTAACCTAGACAGGCTCAATGTTTGCTAGCTCTAAACTCCTAAATCAGGAAGTAGGAGAATTGAATGTGAAGAGGAGATGAAGATAATTCCTGAGAATAACTCCAATGAAGACATTAAATTTTCCAACTTCTGCCTGCCGGTATTGCCGCCATTACGATGTCGAGGGACGACGTGGAGGGACGTGTCAGCAACTCGGTGTATCGGTTAGGGGAAACTGGAAAGCGTGTTCTTTAGCCTTACCCCTGTTTACACCATCTTGGGAAAGCATTGAAGAGATTTTACAGGATGAAAAGCTGATACTAAAAGAGGCGTTTTCTGTAAATTGCTCACTTGGTAGCACTGAGGTAGCAGTCTCTGACGAGCAAACTATTTCTGCTTCTGTAAAGCTGACGGCTGACGTAGTACTTGTATAAACTTCGCTTGAGAAGGGTGAATAGGCAGGCTATCACTCATTGATTACTGCCTTAATGGTTAAACGGTTGAGGGCGATTGATGAACAAGAGTTGAAATCTAAAGTAATCATTGTTTAGGGTTGTAAGTTAATTGAACCTTAATCTTTAAAAACAGAAAAATTTAATCCAACCATTTCACTAAATCTTCAATAATTCCTAATCGCACCTCTACTTCAAAGCAGGTGCGATTTTTAATAGTAGGGTTAGTAATGTTTCCTCGGAACACTAAAACAAGGAAGTGTATTCCAAAAGACATGACATCGTATCTCTGAATTGCTAGAGTGCGAACAACGATGTGCCTTTTTTTTTGGAAGACAAGAAATGGTCAAACGTCCAATCAGTCGTTCTCTCCTCATTGCGGCTGTATGTCTTGTCTTCATTGCCCTTGCCCCAATTGTTGTACTACTTACCAGGCAGCCAACTATGACATCTGCGCCCCAGTTGCTAACTGACCCATTTTTGCAGCTGCCAACAGAGACTTCAGTACGAGTGGTATGGTTTACGGAATTTGAGGGTTCCCGCCATAGTGTTGCCTATGGACAGGGACTCACCCGTAGTGAGATCGCAACAACAACCAAACTCAGCCGCACTCGCGAAGATCAGTTATCAAAAGTAGGGGAACAGACAGAAGATAGTCAGATTTACAAACAGCCAACGATGCGGGACATCTGGCGTCATGAGGCAGAAGTGACAGATTTAAGTCCTAGCGATCGCGTTCCCTATCAAGTAACGAGTGTGCAGGACAATGGACAAAGTGTAAGCAGTCGCCAATTTACCCTTGCGCCTACACCAACCTCACAGACACCACTGAAAATTTTACTGACCTCTGATCATCAACTGATGCCGATGACAACGGCAAATATTCAGAAAGTTGCTCAAACCATCGGGAAAGTCGATGCCATTTTCTTCGCAGGTGACTTGGTTAACGTTCCCGATCGCGCCTCGGAATGGTTTGATGACAATCGCGGTGGCGCTTTCTTTCCCACTCTTCAAGGTCGTGCGAACTACAAACTAGACAAGGATGGTGTCAAAGCCTCCTACACAGGCGGTGCGCTGATTCAATATGCCCCACTATTTACAGCAACTGGCAACCATGAGGTAATGGGGCGTTTGGACAAGGTTAGCAACTTAAACGAACAGTTTAACGACCCTTTCCCTCGTGCTATTGCCCAAGACATCTATCAAAAAAATGCCAAGGAATGGAATACCAGCAACAACCCAAACTTGCGCGAATTTTGGCTGAAAAACAATTCCTTTAATACCGACACCTACAACGAGATTTTCTCACTACCCCAAGATAATCCGAAGGGACAGAACTACTATGCCGTGACCTTCGGGGACATCCGCTTGGTTGTCCTGTACATCACTAATATCTGGAGAACACCCAGCTTAGATGCTGATGCTAGAGGCAGGTATCGCGAACGAGAAAAAGACTTAAACAATCCGCTGGAGTGGGGATATGGACAGCATATCTTTGAACCAGTGAGTCAGGGTAGTGCCCAATATAACTGGCTAGCCGAAGAACTCAACAGCGAAGCGTTCCAGCAAGCCAAGTACAAAATCGTGATGTTTCATCATCCCCCTCATTCTTTGGGTGACAACATTGTTCCAGCTTATACAGACCCCGTACAGATCATTGAGCGGAATCCAGACGGGACAGTCAAAGCAGTACGTTATGAGTACCCTAAGGAGGCGGATTACATTATTCGTGATGTGGTGCCACTGCTGGAGGCGTCGGGTGTGCAACTGGTATTCTATGGACACTCGCACGTCTGGAACCGCTTTATCAGTCCGAATGGGACACACTTCTTGGAGACATCGAATGTTGGTAATACCTATGGTGCTTTCACAGGTGACAAAAAGCGATCGCTACCAACTGGCAATCAGGCAGACTATGCAGCAATAGGTGACCCAAATGGTCTTCAACCCATAATGCCAACGCTTGCCCCACTTGTGGGAGAAGACAACCAGCCACTACCTTATATAGCGAGTAACGAAGTCTCAGCGTTTAGCATCTTAGACACAGGTACAGGTACAGTCAGCAGTTATCGCTTCAACACACTCGATCCACAATCAGAGGTTGTGAAATTTGATGAATTTAGAGTCGCTCAACCTATCAAATCAAGGAAAACATTTAGCAACACTGTAGCGCTTGTTGCAATTATCACACTGATTCTTCCAATTTTAATCATTGCCGCATGGCTAATTGGGATTGAGCCTAAAGCCTTGGCAGACTCGACGTTGCCGCGATGAAGATGCAGCAAAAGGCAGAAGGCAGAGGGTAGAAGGTAGAAGGTTCCCACCTTTTTCAACGTGGGCTTAAACTATGAAGTCTTGTGGCGTTGTGATAAAAACTTTTCTTGTACTAATTCTCTTTAAACTGGACTTTTGACCCATAACTAAACTTTTTCTTCCCTTTCGTCCCTTCTGCCATCTACCTCCTGCCATCTGCCTCCTGCCATCTGCCTCCTGCCCTCTGCCTTCGTCAAGCTGCAATATAGTTGTAGATCGCAGGAGTTTTCACGGGGAAGTAATCTTCATGTACGCTCTCATTTCACGCGACAAAATTCAGCTAGCACCAGGGATGGTTGTGCGGATGCTGGGTTCCTGGCAAGACTATCTTACTTTATGTGAAAGCCGGGGAGATTCATCTATTCCTCGGCTCAAGTACCGTTCTGGAGAAATCTTGCTGATGTCCCCTCTACCCAAACATGGACGTGATGCCCATTTGGTCGCTAATGTAGTTACTGCTCTACTCGATGCCTCCAACTGCAACTATGAAGCTTTCACTCCCATTACAATGGAGTTGCCAGAAGAAGGTGGTATAGAACCAGATTACTGCTTCTACATCGACAACTGGCAAGCGGTAGTTGGGCGCGATCGCTTAGAGTGGGGTACCGATCCGTCTCCTGATCTCGTGATTGAAATTGATGTCACTACCTACACCGATGCTAACGATTATGCCCTGTATCAAGTGCCAGAGGTCTGGTTGCTAAAACGAAACCAACTTGCCATCTACGGTTTACAGGACAGCAAATACCAACTACAAGCTACTAGTCGCTACTTTCCTGACGTTGATTTGCAGGCGATTGTAGCTCAATGCTTAGAAGCTGCAAAGGAGCGTGGCACTGGAGTTGCCATTCGAGAGTTGCGCCAACGCCTGTAAGCGCGATGTCAGGAAGACGTTTAGCAATACTGTTGCACTTGTTGCGATTGTCACACTGATTCTGCTGATTTTAATCAATACGGATTGGCTCATCGGTATTGAGCCGAAAAGCATGGCAGACTCGACGTTGCCGCGATGAAGATTGACTTAGGGTTGCCTACAACTCTGACGCTGAGAGCCGCCCTTCAACTGGCTCATATTCATCCTCTAACAACCATGTTTGAGCTTCATCATAAGTTGCACTACTGAACACGACTTTATAATCCTCAGCCGGATCATGTACAAGGCACCTCCCGGATGGATCACCTACTAATAACAAGATGTAGGGAGGAGAAAGCATCGGGTCAATCCAGACTTCAACAAAATTCCAGTCACTCTTGGCTGGGTCGAGTGCGCGGGATGGCGTGGTATCGATTTTCTGCATCAATTTTCACCTCTCCACAGAATAACGGAGTGCTTGAACCATCTTCAGGGGTTGAAAACAAAAACGGTATTCTTAACCTAACTACCAACGCTTTCCTCACCCCCCTACTAAACGATAGGATGAGTTATCCTGCCGTGAAGACAGATGAACTTTTCTGAGAAACTGAATTTAGCGATCGCCCAAAATCAGAGCTTGCTGTTTGTGGGACTCGATCCAAATCCAGAAATGATGCCGAAGCGATACTGTGAATCAGGCAGTAAAATCAGCATCATTGATAGCTTGTGGGACTGGCTGCAATTCCAAATCGCTCAAACCGCTGATTTAGTCTGCGCTTATAAACCGACTCTCGGTTTTTATCAAGCGTTGGGTTCCGCAGGACTAGAACTACTGCACAAGACTCTAGAGGCTATCCCTTCCCATATCCCAATTATTTTGGATGCAAAGCATGGTGACCTCAACACTAGCACTGTCTTTGCTCGAACTGTTTTTGAAGACTGGCAAGTCGATGCCATTACCCTAAGTCCTTATGCTGGACAAGACCATGTTGCATCCTTTTTAGTTCACCCGAATAAAGCTGTATTTGTCCTGTGCTGTACTTCTAATCAGGCAGCGATCGCATTACAGCAGTATCCCACAATTGACTCTCCGTTTTACTTACAAGTGGTGAAGGAAGCTAAAACCTGGGGAACTCCCGAACAATTAGGGCTAGAAGTGGGAACCACTAATGTAGAGGTTTTAGCACGGATTCGTGCCGAGGCTCCCGAACGAGTTATCCTAGCACGTAGCATTTGGGCAGAAGGCGGCAGCGACCTCAATCAAATCCTGACAGCAGGTTTAAATACAGATGGCGATGGTCTGCTTATCCCAGTTCCCATAGATATGTTAGTTGGCGAACATCCAGCCGAACAAATTGACTCGCTACGTCAATCCGTCAACCAAACTAGAAACCAGATTATTCGAGAAGGGTCTACCTGTGATTTATGGATGCCTGATGTTTGTTTGCTCAATCAGCATCCTTATCAAGATTTGATTTTGCAACTCTATGATATCGGTTGCATTTTGTTTGGGGAATACGTCCAAGCCTCAGGGGCGACATTTCCCTACTACGTTGACCTGCGTAAAATCATCTCTAACCCACAAATCTTCCATCAAATCTTAAGCGCCTACGCGGATATTCTCAAAACTCTCAACTTTGACCGCATCGCTGGTATTCCCTATGGTTCATTGCCAACGGCAACTGGTTTAGCTTTGCGCCTCAATCACCCAATGATTTTTCCCCGCAAGGAGGTCAAGGCACACGGGACTCGCCGCGTGATTGAAGGCAACTTCCATCCTGGGGAAACAGTAGTGGTGGTTGATGACATTCTTATTAGTGGCAAAAGTGTAATGGAAGGCGCAGACAAGCTTAAATCGGCTGGATTAAAGGTCAAGGATATTGTGGTGTTTATGGATCATGAACAAGGAGTCAAGGATAGGTTGAAAGCCAATGGCTATCAGGCGCATTCAGTATTAACCATTTCTGAAATTACCGAAACGTTGTATCAAGCGGGTCGGATTAATGAGGAGCAATTTAATGTGTTGGCGGAAAGCCATTAAGCGATCGCATTTTTGAACTATTGCTCCTTTAAGATGAATGGCACTGACTTAAGCGAAAAATTGTCGTTTGTAGAAAAACCCTGCTTGGGGGGCTTCCCCCAAACCCCCTCCTCACTCTCATCTCCGGTGGGGGACGGAGTGCCTCCCCAAAACTCCCTGCACAAAGGGCAATCGGTGTGATGATTTTTCTTAAGTCAGTCCTATTTTCTTTAAGATTCAGTGACATAAAGTTCCTAATGGTAAAACAGCAACAACTTCTCTATCTTCCATATACCACTGGCTTTCGTGAATGTATTTAACGTCACTGACTTCAATTTCTCCATAAACCTCATTTTCTGAAGTCCGAACGAAATCTTTAAGTTCAGTAAAACACTGATAGCCAACTGGATCGAGAATGCGTCCTAAAGAAATATGCCCAAGATTCGATTGCTGCAACGATGCCCAAGGGAGTGTCTTGCGAAGGCGATCGCGCAATTCATCAAATTCTCCATAACCTTTGACGATGATTGTCCCATCGGTTGTGATCAAGAATCCTCGATAGGAGATTCTACAACAAGGTTGATTACTCAACATTTCTCTCAAAACATCTGGAGTTTTTCGTAGACAATCCTCTGTAACGTCTTCATCCGGTCGTTTGACAATGAAAAGTTCCCAATGATAATTTTGGGGAAGAACCTTGTAAAATCGGGTATTCGCTGGAAATCTTTCAGTTATCTGCTGAGCAATAGTTTGAAAACTTTGGGTTAACTGATTTGGTAGAGGTAGCCCAACAACAAGAGTCCAGACTTCAAATCTTCTCGGAATAACTTGTTTTGTTTCTAAATGGAAAAGATTACGAGAACGAGTTAGTGAATCAACAGAAAAATCTGAAAGTTCTTCAAGCTTGTTTTGAATTTGTTGATAGCGTCCCTCTAATTCCATATAAACTAGCAGTTTAGGCAAATGTGCATATTACTTGTCTATCCTACTTGGAACTATTGAGTTCATGGCTTTTTCAATTTCCCTCGAACAGGAACTCGCACGGTGGAACGAGGTCATCCGAAATTACCCGAATGACCCTAAAGCTTACATTCGACGAGGCATGGTCAACTTCAAACTCGCTAATGTTTCAGAATCCATTCAAGATTTTGACCAAGCAGAGAAGCTTGACCCAACTGTCTCACCTTATCTGTGGCAGCGCGGACTATCGTACTACTATGCCGAAAGATTTGAGGAAGGCGCAGCACAGTTTGAGTTGGATTTAAATGTGAATGCTCAAGATGTGGAGGAAACCATCTGGCGGTATCTCTGTATCGCTCAACTTAAGGGTACGGTAGAGGCGCGACAAGTCTTGTTAGCCGTGAAGAATGACCCACGACCGATTATGAATAGCGTGTATGACCTGTATGCGGGAAATTGTACTCCAGAGGATGTCCTTGCTACGGGCAAGAAATATGGCAGACATGGCAGGTTTTACAGCCATCTCTACATTGGTTTGTACTATGAAGCAGCAAAAGATTTAGAGCAATCTCCTGAAAGCAGCAGCACTTTGCGATCGCGTTTTTACATCCTTAAAGCTGCTAATGAATACAAGCTTGATGATTATATGTGGTATCTAGCTTGCGTACACAAAAACTTACGAGGCTGGCACTAAAAACTATTACTACCCATGAACATTAACCCAGATACCATTTGGGATGACCTCCAAGCAATTCGACAAACTAATCCTCTCATCCATAACATCACCAACTATGTTGTGATGAATAATACTGCAAATGCTCTTTTAGCATTAGGAGCTTCACCCATCATGGCACACGCTATAGAAGAGGTAGAAGATTTAGTGAGGATTTCCAGCGCATTGGTCATCAATATAGGTACGTTGAGTGAAGCCTGGATAAAAGCGATGCAAAAGGCAATGCTTTTTGCTCAAAAACTTAACAAACCAATTGTTTTTGACCCTGTTGGTGTTGGCGCTACTACTTATCGAACAGCAACAACTCAGAAACTTTTTGAACTAGTTCCACCAATTGTGATTCGAGGTAATGCTTCTGAAGTTTCTGCAATTTTGGGAACAGAAGCTGTCTCTAAAGGTGTCGATAGTACCCAAGAATCGGAAGCGGCTGTAGCGGCAGCAAAGAGACTCTCTCAATCTTATAAATGTACGGTAGTAATTAGTGGAGCCAAAGATTATATTATCAAGGCTAACCAAGTCATAAAGCTAGAAAATGGTCATCCCCTGATGGCAAAAGTGACCGGTATGGGTTGTACCTCAACAGCGATAATCGGAGCGTTTCTAGCCGTCAATTCAGATAGCTTAATCGCAGCAGCTCATGCTATGGCAGTGATGGGAATTGCTGGTGAGCTGGCGGCAGAAAAAGCGGCTGGTCCTGGTAGCTTACAGATGCACTTTTTAGATGTACTCTACAGTTTGAAAAAATCTGATATTGAAGACAGATTACAGCTAAGCACAAATTGAAGCGTTACCTTTGAGAATACCAGTGAATCAACTACCCCTAAAAACTCAGTGAACTCGGTAAAGGTACCGAGTTCACGCTTAGACTTATTCAACAAAAAATCCAACTAAGGTTTACAGATGCTCACAGCTTCAACTAATCAGACTTGTGTATTCCTCCATTCCTAGTTTTCAAGGGTGGTTTGGCTCTCTGTTTTAACAGTTTTGCTAGCCTCATTGCTGAGTTCAAGCTTTGGGAAATTTTCACCAATCTGTTAAAACACGCGCCGTCCGCTTCTAATCTCTACTACCAAGTTAAAGTAAGCTGTAAGAGGCTCAGGGTGGGAGGCACAGCCCTGAATACCGATTTCTTTATGTGCCTATCTTTAAGTTAGCAGGACTTTTGAAAGAAGGCGAGAGTTGTTTAAAGAAGTTTATTTAACTTAAGCTATCCTTACAGATTGATTGAAGAGGAAGAAGATCGATCGCTTTTCTACAAATCGTTGGCTATCGTTGGCTTAAGAGCGTTCCCTCTGCTGCACCTAGAATCAGTGCTGTAGTAAACAACCCGAAATCTTGAGTTACAAGATTTCGACAATACCTCGCTGACCATCAATCCGCACTCGCTGACCATCTTGTAGAAGTTGGGTAGCGTTCTGGATATCCATCACGGCTGGAATGCCATATTCACGCGCCACAATTGCACCATGAGAAAGACGTCCACCAACTTCAGCGATTAAACCGCCAGCACGCGCTAGTAGTGGTGCCCAACCAGAATCTGTGTAAGGCACGACAAGAATAGTTTGTCGGTCAATGTGGGTAACAGATTGCAAGTTAGTCAGAACCTTAACTAAGCCCTCTACTTGCCCAGCACTGGCACCAATTCCTTGCAGTTGTTGAGCTGAGTGGGATGAGGCGGAGACGGTAAGGGGAGAGGGAGGCTCATTGCCATAAAACAGAGAAGGTACACTGGCGAGTTTGCGGTGCTGTTCAAGTTGCGATCGCCTTTTTTCCACGATTTGAGGCAGTTGTTCTCGCAGTTCCTGGTCTGCATCAGCAATAAGACGACGAATTTCTGAGAACTCCAAGAAAAAAATATCTCCAGCTTCGGATAATAAACCTGATTGTCGCCAGGTTGTTTCTAAAGCGACAAAGCTGTAGCGTAGGTGTGCCAACAACTGCGAATAAATCTCTGTGACTCGACCTTTAAGGTTTAGTCGTGCCTGTACTAACTGTGCTTTCCAACTCTGGTCAGTTGGTTGTGCTGACGGAGGTGGTGGATAAGAAAGAAGCTGAGTGAATAATTGCCGAACAGGTCGGGGGTCTTCTTTCCAGGTGGGAACAGCAATATCGGTTGCGACTTCGCTGAGGTAACCATAGTGGTCAAGAAACTGGTCAAACTGCTCCAAAATGCTTTGACCATCTGGGATTTCTGCCAGAGTAGCAAAGAGAGCTGCCCCACTTTCATAAACATCGGGTGAATGGCGTAGTAAGTGGCGAGTATCATCTGCCAGTTGCGTAAGCGATCGCAAACTGGCAACCTCCGGTGTCTGGCTATTATCCAATTCCGTATCCTGAACCCGCAATATTGCTTGCCGAAGTGAAAGACTTAGAGGAGCAAGAATACTGTAGTAGGTTGCTCGCTTCAACTGCTCCAAAATTCCGTCTACTCGTTCTAGGATTGCGGTTGGAGACAAGATAGATACAGATTGAGTTGTCAGTTGGCTGAGGATAGGAGCAAATTGCTTTTGGTAATCCGACTCAAAATCTGTTTCTAAACTCCATTCTCGACCCAACAGCCGCAATAACCCCGGCAGATTTTGCAGAGTAGAACGGGTCGGTGGCTTAGAAAACTTTGCTCCCCTGGTCAAAAATTCCAGGCTTTCCGGTGGCAAACCCATGCGCCGAAAAATCTGCCCTAGTAGTGTGGCATTGAAGTAGGCACGGGAATAGTGCAGTGTCGCTGTTTCATTAAAATCCAATCCGTGCGCTCTTGTCCCTAAAACAACGGTAAAAATCTCTCCCCACACGCCACAAGTAAGGGGACGATTAATCGACCAAGTGAGGGGTCGAATCAAACCAGGAATGACCTCCGCCGCAATCTTGCGTGTCCAAATCGGTTGTAGGGTAGTTATCGGTCGTGCTTGCAGTAACCACAACTGCTGACCGTCATAACTCCATTCAATATCTTGAGGAATGCCGTGGTAGCGGTCTTCCAACTGACGTGCTAGAACAGCTACTTCCTGAATTAATGCCGGGGGTAAATCACCACTTCCTTCAATTTGGGCACTGGGTACGGGTGAGTCGGGGCTAGTGGAGGAATCTCCATTGCCCTGGAGTTTTGATTCCTGAAGATACACTCGGTAATGGTCTGGTGTGACTCGACCGGATACCACCCTTGTTGCGTCTCCTGGTAACCCCTCAATTACTACTGCATCACCTTGTTGGGAGATTGGGTCACGGCTGAAGGCAACACCCGAAAAAACGCCTTGGACTTGTTTTTGAATCAGCACTGCCATTGAGTCTTCTGGCGATTTGCTTTGGACTCGCTTAGCTTTAGAGGGATTCCGCAGGAGCAAGTCACGCCGATACTGAACGGCGGTAGGGTCATGGTAGGAAGCCAAGACTTGAGTAATTGCTTCTTGCAATGCAGGTCTACTGGTAACATTCAAAATGCTTCGATATTGTCCTGCTGCTGATGCTTCCTCGGAGTCTTCCCCAATTGCGGAAGAACGCACGACTAAAGGTTCAAAGTCAGATACGGGGAGGTATTTGATCAATGGGTCTGGGTCATCTCCGGGTGGTAGTACCCATCCAGTCGCGACTGAGTAACCCCACCCCTTGAGTTGAGATAGAGTAGCTGCTTTTTGTCCAACTTTGCTGGAATCTAGCTTAGAGTCAAGAGAAATAATGGTTCGATCGCCTCGAAAAAAACGAAACACTTTTTGAGATTCTGCCTTTCCTTCCTTTGATGGAAGGTCTAAATCATCGGGAATTTTTTGATAAATCCAAGCCAGTACTCCACCCAATGTGATCGCGGCAACAATTCGGGCAGGGTCTTGGGGGTGTAAGAGTGCCAAGATTAAGGGTAATAAAATAAGGACACCGAAACGTCCGCTAGTGCGATCGCGGAAAATAGTAAAGCCAACTCCACCAATTAAAAATACAAACAATGCTGCAACCCAGTCATGAGCTATGATGCCCCAGACAACATTAGTTGTACCTGCTCCTTTGCCGAGTTGGTAACGACCCATGACTAAAGCAATTAGAGCAATCAACTCCCATGTGGGTTCAGTGGGAAAGAAGTAACGCGCTAGTAAAACGGCGGCAATTCCTTTAGCTGCCTCCGATAACACAGCCAATATGCCAACCCAGCGCCCACCATGGTAAAAGGCGGCTGAGACTGAAACATTGCCAGTACCAACTTTTGCTAGCCGTCGCCGGGTTAGAGCATAAGTAATCCAGGAAATCAGGGGGAGTCCACCGAGAAGCGGACAGACGGTAAAGATGAGCAGAGACCCCCAAACCTGTGTTAGCGTCATGGACTCCTCGAATTGCTTTATTTTTCTTTAATCGTACAACTGGCAAGTTAGGGAGGAATCAGTAGTGAGTGCGATCGCTAATTGGGTAATGCTGTTGTTGCGCTTGCTCTCGCAACGCACTTCCAAAAAAGTTCAACAGCCTAATAGCTAGTTTTCAAAGTATATACTTCGACTTTAATGTGTGGTCTGAGTTTTTAATTCTTCTATCTGCTCGTCACGACCCACCCGCACCCTAGCCCTGCGGCTAACTGAATAGAGCGCTTGGTAAATTGCAGGTTCCAAATAGCTTTCCTCTTGGCTGCTCAGCGATGAACCCACTTCGAGCAATGCTGTGACTGTCTCACAGTCATCGGCTAATTCACCAATTACCTTGACTACAGAAACCCATGTCTTGTACGGGGCTGTGTACGTCCCACGCTCTGCTAGTAGATGCAATAACTCAGGCACCAACGACTTGGTAGCAAGTTTCGGCAGAGTGTCTAGAAGTTCATCTTGAAATGAGCGTGAAGTCTGTTGACGCAAAATCCCTAGCACTTGCTGAGCAATTACATCAGGCTCGTATTCCAAGGTAGCAAAGATAATGCCCTTTGCCTCACAGACAGATGCATTATATTTTGTTGTCCAAGTGAAGAGTCTGTTGATCTCATCACGTATAAACCACGGGGATGACAAGCCCTCTTCTCTCCAGTTAGCTGTAGTCTGCTCCAATGCTCTCACTAGTGCTGGCAATACAGAGTTATCTCCCAAGCTTTTGAGAGTACGAGTTATCCGTCGCCAAACATAGCCAATCCAATTAGAGTTTCCCAAACACAAGTTAGGAGGAACGACCTGGCTTTGTATTGCCTCGCGTAGGCATTTGATACTCTCTTGTTCTCCCCAAGTTCCTAGAGTTGCAGCTATGCCCGCTCGGACGCGCTTGGCAATATTTTGGTTTTCCAGCATTTTCCTTAATGAAGTCATAGCACTTTCTTGCAGACCTTCCAAGGATTCTGTCAACAACCACCGAATCTCCCAATCTAGAGTTTCATCTTGAAGTTGTTCCAAAATGGAACTTACTAATGATGAATCTTTTAAGTCTCTCAGAGCCTGAGCGATCGCTGGCTTTATGCTGGTGTTAGTGGTTTCTGTCAATAGCATCTGTAGTAATTTAGGAGCAACAGACTTGTCACCTGAATTGCCTATCAACTCAAGGATTGTAATTTTTTCAGCGTCATAGCAATCCTCGTCAGTTAGCGTATCTATCAGCTTAGGAACTATGGATTTTTCCCCTAATTCAAACAAAGCCGTAGCCAACTGTATCTGAGTCCATTGCTCTGTCGCAGCATTGAACATAGTAAGTAGCTGAGGAACAGCGTTGCTAGCTCTTAACTCAGCTAGTGCATATGAGATACGCCCAAGTACCTGTCCATCAGGTTCTACGCTCCTCTTCAAAAGGTTCAGCAAGCGCTCAGCTACATTTTGATCGCCATGTTGCCCACAGGCAGAGGCAATGCTAAAGCGCTTCTCCATTAATGCAACAACATTTCTCTGTCTCTCTAGCTCAGTCCTTCCTACAGGAATGAGCATCTCCAGCAGCTCATCAATTAGATCTGTGTTGCCAATCTCCACCAAGACTTGAGCTGCCCGATCCCAATCAAGCTTGTATGCTGAGGTTTGAAGCAGATTTTTTACCTCGGCAATGATGCGCTCTCTCAAACCTCGCATCCTAATAACAGGAGTGCCTACTAAACAACGTGCCGCCAAGAGTAAATCACTGTCGAAAAGGTCATCATTTGCAGCTAGATGTTCCTCTGTAGACACTAGCCTGTCTACGTCTTCAGGCGGCAATTCAATTGAACGCCCTAAGATGCCCAACAGTAGTGGTGTTGCATCTGCCATGCATCCAGCTAACAGCAGGATGACTTCTTCCCACCAAGGCTCGTGGCGATGAGCGACAACTGTTTGGATTCCGTCTGTACCTCTGTCATTGGCAGCGAGAGCAGCCAGGTACTCTTGGAACGTTAAATGCAGAAACCCATACCAGCTATGAGCTTGCACCTTTAGCAAACCATATTGGGTGGCAATTTCATCTAGGATCGCTTGCCTCTCTTCTGGAGGAATATTGATGGCAGGTAGAAAATCGGCAACCAGTTGCAGCAATTCAGCTTCAGGGAAGTAGCGTTTCCCTGACTGGTGAAAATGCCAAGCTACTTCTTTCAAGAGGTTGAGTTTTCGATCTGTCGTGAACTGGGTGCATCGCTTGATGTTTCGATGAGTATCCCACTCTCTAAGCAAGACTTCCAGGCAGCGACTATATAGCTCAGCGCGACGCTCCGGTAATTCCAGGTCTTTCTGGTAGACAATTGCAATCAGAGCCAAGATAAGTGGGTTTGCTGCCAGCGTCTGCATCCGCAAATTTCCTGCCAGTGCTTGCTGTAGTCCTTGAGCCTTGGCGGTATCTGCTTTAAACCAGTTATTGACAAAATCCTGAATCTGCTTCCAGCTAAAATCCAGCACTTCTAAAGTCTGAAATGCTGTCAATCCCCTATGCCAGCCAGCTTTGCGACAAGTTAGTGCGATGGGAGCCTCAAGGAATAGGCTATCCAAGCGATTTACCTCATCAATAACCTGCTTGTAAACGTCTTTAGCCTCTTCAAGGGTAGCGCCAGCCAGCACCTCGTCGAGTCCATCCAACAATAAGGCGGCTTTTCCCTGCTCCAACTGTTCCTGAAGGTAGGAGCGAGCCTCCCGGAAGCCGTAGCGTTCAGCCCAGTCTGAGGCAACGAAATCGAGCAGGCTGTCCATTTTGCTGTCCACAAAGCGCCACAATTCAACGTAGACTGGCAATTCAGGCAAGTTTGACAGCTCCCCTTTAGCCACTCTCAGAGCCAGATAGCGCAACATCGTAGTTTTACCAGCCCCCGGATCGCCCAGCACTACCATTCGTCGCAATCTGGCTAAGGCGTCTTCCGGTGACATGGCTTTAGTTGCCCATTCCGCCGAGCGTATCTGGGAGTGCTGTAGCAGTTCTGTGGGTTCTCCTACTGCTAGTGGTGCCATCTCCTCCTCTTTGGCATAGCGCAGAGGTTCTTCTTCCCGCACTCGCACCTGCACGTAGATGTCCTCCAAGTGAAGAGGACTGGACATTTCCAGAATCTTCAGGTTAGAGAGTGTCTTAATCAGGCTGCGTCGATAAGCTTCAGCGCACTCTTGGGCAGTCCGTGCCTGTTTAGCCTTAGCTTCCTCCTCCCGATTTGCTGCTGCTGCCGCCTCTTCTACTTGCCGTTGTTTCTGTTGTTCTGCTTCCCAAGTTTTCAGTTTTACTGTATGCTCATGCTTCAACTCCTCCAACTCCCTTGTCATTTGCATTTTGTCCCGTTCCAACTGGTGGTTTTTTCGCAACGTAAACAACGTAATTCCACCAGTGATAAGGGCAACTATAATTACGCCAGACCATGCAATCCAGTTGCCTTCAGTGCGTTGCAAGAATCTTGGAGTAGGTGTTGATGACGGAGAGGCTTTTGCTGTAGGTGAAGCAGTTGGGTTACTTGTAGCCGCAGGCTGTAGTGATGGAGAAGCTTTCCCCGTGGGCGATGCAACTGCGCTAGGAGACGATGGTTGTGGATTTTGGGCAAAACTGGCACCCGCCAGAAATAGACTAACTAAGACAGCACTAGAGGCAAGAACACGCCTTTGATTTCCCGGTTCCATATTCTTTAGGAGGTTGCCCACAATGGATTTATCGACAATTTAGCGCAACCGATCAGGCAGACGGGAGATGCGATCGCACCCACAGCACCTAAAAAAGATCGCCTTATCGGGTGGTTAGTAGTTCGTTTGCTTCCCAATATGCAGCGGAAAGTTGTAGATCGTTGTCGTACACGCTCTGATGCTGAGGGACATTTACAGGTACTTCGTCGCCTCATGCCTGAAGCTCAATTAGTGGTTGTGTTTGACTGCGATGTGGATGAAACGCGATCGCAACATAGCATCCCTGTTTCCCAACCAAGCACAAAAACAAAAAGCGCCCTCTTTTGGAGAGCGCTTTATTCGTTATCTAGGTGCTAAGAATTAGCCGTTGATAACTGGAGCTGTCAGCGCAACAGGAGTCGCTTCACCAGCAGCTAGGTCTAAGGGGAAGTTGTGAGCATTGCGCTCGTGCATCACTTCCATACCCAGGTTGGCGCGGTTCAACACATCAGCCCAGGTGCCAATCACACGACCCTGTGAGTCAATGACCGACTGGTTGAAGTTGAAACCGTTCAGGTTGAACGCCATCGTGCTGATACCCAACGCGGTGAACCAGATACCGATGACAGGCCAAGCCGCGAGGAAGAAGTGCAAGCTGCGGCTGTTGTTGAATGAAGCGTATTGGAAGATTAAGCGACCGAAGTAGCCGTGAGCCGCAACGATGTTGTAAGTCTCTTCTTCTTGTCCAAACTTGTAACCGTAGTTCTGAGATTCGGTCTCGGTTGTCTCACGTACCAGTGAGCTGGTTACCAAGGAACCGTGCATGGCACTGAAGAGTGAACCGCCGAACACACCAGCTACACCTAACTGGTGGAATGGGTGCATCAGGATGTTGTGCTCAGCTTGGAACACGAACATGAAGTTGAATGTTCCACTGATTCCCAAGGGCATTCCGTCTGAGAAGGAACCTTGTCCAATTGGGTAGATGAGGAATACTGCTGTTGCAGCAGCAACAGGAGCGCTGTAAGCTACGGCAATCCAAGGACGCATACCGAGGCGGTAGGAGAGTTCCCACTCACGTCCCATGTAGCAAAATACGCCGATGAGGAAGTGGAAGATTACTAGCTGGTAAGGACCACCGTTGTAGAGCCACTCGTCAAGAGATGCAGCTTCCCAAATGGGGTAGAAGTGTAAGCCGATAGCATTGGAGGAAGGAACAACGGCACCAGAGATGATGTTGTTTCCGTAGAGTAAAGAACCAGCAACAGGTTCGCGGATACCATCGATGTCTACGGGAGGGGCAGCGATGAAGGCGATGATGAAGCAGGTGGTGGCGGCAAGCAGGGTAGGAATCATCAACACTCCGAACCAGCCTACATACAGGCGGTTGTCGGTGCTGGTTACCCAGTTGCAGAACCGTTCCCACACGGATGCGCTGCGTTCGCGCTGTAATGTGGTTGTCATTTGGTTTATTAGTGCTTTGTTTTGATGTTTTTGCAGAGGTTTGATGTCTGCGTATAAATACCTTAACTCCTTTATTTCGTTTTGTAAAGTTCTTAAAGGAAATTTCAGATTTTGGGCATTACCTTAACCGGGTGGCCATTTCATGTGGCGTCCACCCAAGATGTGTAAATGTAGATGGTCAACGGTTTGACCGCCATCAACACCATTGTTAATCACAACGCGATAGCCGTCTTCCAGACCGACTTGCTCTGCAACACGCTTGACGGTTAAGAGGAGATGTCCCATCAAGGCGTGGTCTTCCGACTCGGCAGCCGCCAATTGAGGAATAGGCTTTTTGGGAATTACGAGAATGTGAACAGGTGCTTGAGGAGAAATGTCTTTGAAGGCAAGTACTAAGTCGTCCTCATAAACAATGTCCGCTGGAATTTCGTGACGGATAATTTTGCTAAAGATAGTTTCGCTCATGCTGCTCTTTCCAAATGGCATTGATTGCAGTTACTCAGGCTGCTACGTGCAATTCTACGTGGTGAGCGTCTGGGAAGAAACTAAATACAGTAATTTCCCGGTTAAATTGCCAAGATTGCAAGCACTATACTCACAAGTCAAGTATCAAGGGATATAGATATGCTTGCAAGGGTTTGGAGTGCTTCTATTGTAGGGATTGATGCCGTGAAGGTGGGCGTTGAAGTTGATGTTTCCGGGGGACTGCCGGGAATTGTGGTTGTGGGTTTACCGGATACAGCCGTTCAAGAATCGCGAGAACGGGTGAAGGCGGCACTAAAGAACGCTGGTTTTGCCTTTCCGATGCGGAAGATTGTGATCAATTTGACACCTGCTGACTTGCGGAAAGAGGGGCCAAGCTTTGACTTACCGATCAGTGTGGGAATTATGGCAGCATCCGAGCAAGTGAGTGCTGAGTTGCTAGGAGATTATTTATTTTTAGGAGAAGTTTCTCTGGATGGGAATTTGCGACCCGTTGCTGGGGTACTGCCAATTGCGGCAGCAGCAGCGCGGTTGGGGATTGCTGGTTTGGTTGTCCCCGTTGACAATGCGCGAGAAGCAGCCGTTGTCCAAGGGTTAGCCGTTTATGGGTTTAAGGATTTATCGCAAGTTGCTGACTTTTTGAATGAGCCAGAGCGTTACTCACCGATGCAGATTGATGGGTTGCAGGAGTTGGCTCACTCCAAGTTGACTGGACCCGATTTAAAAGATGTTAAAGGTCAGGCTCACGCTCGACGCGCTTTGGAAATTGCGGCGGCTGGGGGACACAACTTGATTTTTGTTGGACCGCCTGGGAGTGGTAAAACAATGCTGGCGCGACGACTACCTGGAATTTTACCCCCGCTCTCGTTTGAAGAAGCCCTTGAAGTGACGCAAATCCACTCCGTTGCTGGGTTATTGAAAGATAAAGGAACATTAGTAAGCGATCGGCCTTATCGTAGTCCCCACCACTCGGCTTCTGGACCCTCTTTAGTTGGTGGTGGTAGCTTTCCGCGACCAGGGGAAATTTCCCTTGCTCACCGAGGCGTTCTGTTCCTTTTTTATAGACATTAGTTATCTATTCACATAAACAACAACAACAGGAGCTGTCTTGTAGTAATATCACTCTCATGTAAGCTATTCAAGTTATTCATATTATTCATGGGAGCAAAAGTTCTTGAATCTGTAGAGCGACTTTCCAACGGGGAAGAGCTAGTTCGGTGGCACTTATTGGATGAAAACTACCAGCTCATCAAGCCAGTTGAGCGATTTCTGCGCTCAAAGCAAAGATCTAGAGCTGCCGTTGGAACGATTAAGACCTATGCCGAAAAACTCAAAGCATTCTGGAAATACCTTGAGGTAAAGGTGATTGACTGGCGCGACTTTAGTTCATCGCGACTGGATGAGTTCGGTTATTGGTATCTCAGTGGTGGCTTGCTATTGGATGGGAAGGCTGTTTCTCCCAAATCAGGGGAAATCTTAGCTGGTCGCAACGAGCGCACCGTTAATCTTGCAATCACCGTAGTAGTACAGTTCTATGATTTCCATACGAGCATTGGAACTGTTGAGGATAAGAAACTGAGGAAGTATCGCACATCCCGTAGAACCAAGCAAAGGGGGAAGCTTGCAGGATACATCAAGCAATCACCCACTGAAACCACGCAACTGCGGTATAAGGAATCCAAGCAGTTTCCTGGTTGTCTAACCTCTGAACAGGTGCGTATCCTCATCGATGCTTGCAGCACTGCACGAGACAAGCTGATCCTTTGGCTGTTGGCAGATACCGGGATGCGTAGGGGTGAACTGCTAGGAGTACACGAGTCTGATTTGGATTGGACTGCCCGAACAATAAAAATAGTACGCCGGAACAATCCAAATCACGCCTATGTAAAGGGGAAGGAACGAGAGCTATCTATCGCAGACCTCCTGCGAGACCGAGAGTTCTGTGAAATCTTGACGGAATACACCGAACAAGAGTATCCCCGTGAAGTCGTTGAGCGGTTGGGACACGACATGCTCTTCGTTGTCCTTCACCGTGGTTCACCTAGCTATGGCAAACCATTAGAACCGCAGAACCTTAACAAGCTGCTGAAGCGGTTACACAAGAAAACTGGTATTGACTTGAAGCGGATCTATCCACATTTGTTTAGACATGGCTATGCAACTCACAACATTCGAGAGGGACGGCAGAAAGGTAAAGACAAGTTAGAAGTAGCAAAGACTGTACAGCGGCAGCTTGGTCATCAGTCTATCGCTACAACATTGGATGTTTACGACCACTCCTTTGCAGAAGCTGAACTTGCGGAAGGAATCGAAAGAGTAGTGAAGATAAAATGATACTGGCGTTACAACAAACTGAACTGTACGAGGTATTGAATCATCCTGACAATCCGATTTATGTTCATCTGAATGACACAAAGCTGGAGCGGGATATTTGGGACATACGGCAAGACTTACCGACACTTGCAGAGGATGCCCAACTTAATGGGTCTAGGACTATATCCTTTAAGGCTATCTCATTGCCGTGGTTGAAAGAGTTGACAAAACTGTCAGTGTTGGTTGCTGTTGGGAATCGACGGTGGAGTCTGTCGCGTTTGTTAAATATACTCTCTGCTACCAATAACTTCAGTAAATGGCTAGTTGAGCAGGGCTATGTTACGCCATCTTTGTTAACTCTTCAGATAGTACAGCAGTGGGCACAGGATAAGTCTATGTCTCAAGTGCACTGTTTGTCAGGATTGCTTTATGTGCTAAGACAATCAGGATGTATCCAGTTTCAAGTAAGTTACTTAGGACAAAACCGAACTAAGCCTCCCAAAATCATCCCTGAAGAGGTTAAACACAAACTTGATATAGCTCTAGAGCAATTGGATAAACCGATATATCTCATGTTCAAACTCCATGCAGCATTAGGGACTCGGATCAGCGAAATTTCTAAGATTCCTATAGATTGTTTGAGATGGCGAGAAGGAGTACCACGAATACGACTCTGCACAGGAAAACAGGACAACAGCAAACAAGAACAGGACTTGCCTGAGGAACTAGTTTTCCTAGTCAAGCAACAACAAGTGTTAGTGCGCCAGGAGTTTGGGGAAGACTTCCCGTGGTTATTCTCTCATTGGGTCTGGAGCACAAAAGGATTTCAGCATCAAGATTCTTGGCCACCCAATGTCAAGTACCATAGGGAGCAGCCTAAAAAACTAAGAGAAAAATTGAACAACCTGTTAACAAGGATTATTGAAAAGAATGATATTCGTACCAATGACGGCAGTCTAGCTCATGTCACTACTCATATGTATCGACGCACTTATGCAACGATAGCTGACCGTATGGGTAAACGCCCAGATCAAATTCAGAACGGGCTGCGACATGCTAATCCTGATATGCAAGATTCTTATGTTTGTGTTTCGCCACAGGAACAGGAGAAGCGTACCGAGCGGGTACTGGTAGATAAGGATGGGCGACATACCATTTATCCTACTGATCAGGACAGCCAGTTTCTTCGCAAAGAGTGGGGAGCTAGACAGGTAGAACTAGGACTTTGCACTCGACCCAAAATCAACGAAAAGTGCGAGTTTGAATATGTCTGTCTGGGCTGCGAACATGTCCGTTTTGCCGATGAACATCTGCCTCAATTGCTACAGGTACGAGAGAGAAATCAAGAGTTGTTGGAGCATTGTCTGGAAGCTGGACAATCTGATAGCCGAAAGGCACATAGTGCGCGTCAATTTATTTCTATCCTAAACACCATTGTTGCTGGTTTATGGGCCGAAGGGAATCAGAAGCTGACTCATGAGTAATTTAACGTGTCCTCACTGTGGTAACAGTACATTCCGGAAAAATGGGTTTCGTCTCCGCTCAAATGGTAGAGTACGACAATACAAATGCAAAAGCTGTGGCCGTTCGTTCATGGAAGAGTATTTTTCCCATATTCCTGTTAATGCGAGTGGGAATAGCTGTCCTTCCTGCGGTGGCAACCATATTACAAGTAGAGGATTTCATACTTTCTCAAATGGAAAAGAAGTACAACGATACAAGTGCAATCTTTGTGGGAAAAGTTTCTCTAGTAATTACTTAAAACCACCTGCCCAGCCTGCTGGCGAGAACTGCCCAAAATGCGGTAGCTGCAATACAGTTAAATTAGGAAGTCCTAGAATAAACAAGGGCTATACGAGCCAACCTTGTTCATGCAAAACTTGTGGCAAGGGCTTTTCAAAAGATAAACGAGAAATTCGAGAGATTGTCCTTAACGGTAAAGTCATACATCGTTACTACGACCCTCCAGGATTAGAACATATACCTGATGTTGCATGTCCAAAGTGTAACAAAAAGAATGCAGTGCTGAAGACAGAGTATTGCGTACAAGGGAAAGTTGTTCGTTCACTACTCTGTTTAGGTTGTGGTCAAAAGTTCAAAGGAGAAGGACAGCCCTGGAAGGCTGGAATGCAGCGAAGGATGGGACAAATTGTTCCCCGTCGCCCTTGGGAGTTTAGTGATGATTTTTGGGATATACGAGAATTTTTTCCAAATACTGAAGAACACAAACTTACTACGCTATTTCTGAATTTCAGTCGGTGTGGTTCTGATTGGTTTAAGAAGTTGTTAAAGACTTACATTCTCTCAGCCATTGAAACAGGCTCTCAAATTAGATCTTTGTATTTGTATGCCAATAAATTGAGCTTTTTTGGGCGCTTTCTTCAGCAGCAGTGCGTAATGTCAATGGAAAAAATTGATCGAGATTTGCTAGGAATTTACTGGACAAAACAACGAGGAAAGATAACAACGAATACACTAGCGGGTGAAATGTCTACCCTAAAGATGTTTCTCAATTGGGGGAACACTAAGCAACATTTTAGTACCTCGCCTACTCTCATTACCAGTTTTGACTTTCCAAAAATCTTTTATGACGAACCCGATCCATTAGAAGACTCTGTGCTTGACTCAATTCGGGATAACATACATATTCTACCGGAACCAATACAGCTCATGTTTATGCTAGGTTTTTGGATTGGTGCCCGTCCTAGCGAACTTTGTAACACTGGTAGAGACTGTATTAGCCTTGACCCTGACGGTAGTACATGGTGGATAAAATTTCAACGAGACAAAGCCAACGACGAGCATCGCCTGCCTATTACCACTGATCTTGTCCACCTTATCCAACAGCAGCAGCACTACATTAAAAAACTACACGGAGAAGATTATCCGTACCTATTTTGTCACTATCAGGGAGTAGGCAAAACTGGCTACCCAAACTACCCAAGAATGAAAGCTGTAAAACGCCCGCCATTTATTACAGCTGGGTGTGGTCCAATGGTTAGAATGATTCGCTACCTCATCGAACATTGTGAGATCAAAGATAGTAACGGGAAATTAGCCAAATTCACTGGAGCTATTCTGCGTCCCTCACGGGCAACACATCTCATTCGCAACGGCTTCAGCTTAGATTTTGTTCGCATCTGGCTTAAACATCGCCACGCAACAACTACCAAACGTCACTACACACGTTATCCTGCTGGTGAGTTACTGGATGTAGCTACTGTGATGGCGAACTTGGACAAGAAATACTATGCCTACGACAGCAATCCTCAGAGCCTGCGGGACAACCCAGAATTACACGAACTCGATGGATTGACGATGCTTAATGGGGAGCCTTTATATGGGTATTGTAGCTTTCGGGATTTTTGCCCTCGCTTCGGACGCTGCTACACTTGTGGTTTTCATATTGCCTCTGCCGATAAACTTTCCCACTACAAATCTCAGCTTGAGCGACTGCGTACTAAGGAGCAAGTAGCGTTTAATTATGGTTCTTCAGAGATTCTCGATAGTTACCAAGAGTTGATGAATGCTTTGGAGGAGATGATTGCAGCGTTGGAGTCAGGCAATGAGCGAGAAGATACAACGACAAGTTCAGCGCAATTGGGATGAAGCAGAACGCAGCCGTCATGGGCAGCAGGTGCGGGAACGGTTTGCTAATGAAAGGGAGGAGAAGGTCGCTCTTGCTCACGATGTTATTGAGGAGATGCTAGCTCAAGGTGTAACCATCAGTCAAAATGAAGTTGCTCGACGTACTGGTTTTAGTGTCGGTTTTGTTAACAAGCACTTAGCGTATGAAATAGAGATAGCGAAGCGGAAGCAACAGGAATCTACCAAAAAATCGCGCACTGTACGTCAGCTTAGCGCTGAAGTTAAAGATCTAGAGCGGTTAAGGTTATTGAACCGTCGCTTGCAGCAACAACTTGAGGAGCAGCGCAGAGCTAACAAAGAGCTGCTAGCCCAAGTAGCACGAGTTGTAGATTTAGAAGACGAGGTGGAGCGCTTGCGGACACAGAGTCGGGAGTTGTGGGCAACACTACAGGCATCCCAGGCATCCCAAGAAAAGGTGGTTAATCTGCCTGTTCAAAATATGTCTGTCCAGATTGAAGCAGCGCTGAAGCAAACTGGCATCAAGCTCAACTCAACACTGCGCCAAGAGATTCCTCGGCATTCACAAGAAGCTGTACTTAAGGCAATCGAGGCATTCGAGCAATACCGCAGCATACATGACGTTGGCAGCCTAGCAGCATGTCTGATGAAAGCACTCAAGGAAGAATGGACACCTAACATAGCTGATGAGCAATCTACCACCTCAGAAAAACATGAGTTCGATGAACAATCCAAGCAGAAGAAATCAGTAGAAAAGTTGGAAGCTGAGAATCTTGATTTAAGAAACTTATTAAAGGAGGTAGGTGGGTTTTCAGAGGCAGAGTTGAGAGAGAAAATCTTAGCTCAACAGAGAGACATTAAGCGTTTGAATACCAAGAATAGAGAATTTCAAGCTAAATCCCTAGCAATAGAATCACTTGAAGTAGAAAATGAAGAGTTAAAGAAACAAAATCAACGTCTTTTTAATCGGGTTACTGAACTGGAGGCTTCTGAACGCTCTCAGGAAAAGAAGAATTTTGCCGAAGCAAAGAAACACGCTACAAAACAACCTGAGATTCCAGATGTAGATTATTAATGCGTGAGCAAGCTCCTTCACAACAACAACCTCAGCCTGAAGATATTCAGGGAGTAGTGGAGCGTTTGACCTACCACTCTGAGGATTCTGGCTACACTGTTGCTCGTATAAAAGCTCCTCAAATCAGTGAACTAATTACTATCGTTGGCAGCTTCGCTAATATTCAATCTGGTCAGACACTACAACTAACTGGTTTTTGGAAAGACCACCCTCAATATGGTTCTCAATTCCAAGTTACCCGATACCGAGAAACAAAACCAGCAACTTTAACGGGTATTGAGAAGTATCTAGGTAGTGGTTTAATCAAGGGAGTAGGACCAGTCACGGCTAAAAGAGTTGTTGCCCATTTCGGATTAGAAACTCTTGATATTATTGAAAATCAAATACACCGTCTTATTGAAGTACCTGGTATAGGTAAAAAGAAAATTAAGTTAATTCAGAGTGCTTGGGAAAGTCAGAAAGCTATCAAGGAAGTCATGATTTTCCTTCAAAGTCATGGGGTTTCGACTACCTATGCAGTAAAGATTTACAAACAGTACGGCGATAATTCGATTACTACTGTTACAGAAAACCCATATCAATTAGCTAAGGATGTCTACGGTATTGGCTTCATTACATCCGATACAATTGCTCGGAATATGGGAATCGCACCCAACTGTGACTTCCGATACCGTTGCGGAATCATTCATGTCTTGGGTGAAGCTTCTGAAAATGGACATTGTTTTCTACCCCAAACTGAACTTGTAAAAGCAGCAGTGAAACTGTTAACACTTCCAGACCATCAACCCAAACCAGAGCAATTTCTGAGGCTAACAACTCAGATGGTACAGGAACAAGAACTGGTCATTGAGGATGAGGCTGGTGGTTATGAAAGTCAGTTGCTCTGCTACAAACCTGAATTCTTTCACACAGAGAAGCATCTGGCTAAACGGTTTCTGTCACTTCTAGAGCTTCCGGTTACAGTAGACTTACATCGTGTTCAACGCTGGATTGAGCGATTTATCGAGAAAACAGGAATTGAACTCTCAACTCAGCAACAGAAAGCTGTAGAGACAGCAGCCTCTTCAAGAATTCTAATTCTTACAGGTGGCCCTGGAACAGGAAAGACGTTTACCACTCGTACCATTGTTGCCCTTTGGAAAGCAATGGGCAAATCTATTGCTTTAGCTTCACCCACCGGACGGGCTGCTCAGCGTCTCAGCGAGATGACAGGGATGGAGGCTAAAACCCTGCATCGACTATTGGAGTTCGATCCGAAGACCTTTAGCTTTAAACGGAATCAGGAAAATCCTATTCCAGCACAGGCTATTGTGGTTGATGAATCATCAATGATGGATTTGTTTTTAGCTAACTCCTTATTAAAGGCTATTTCCCAAGATGCTCAACTTTTACTGGTAGGAGATATTGATCAGTTGCCTAGTGTTGGTCCCGGTCAAGTATTACGAGATTTAATTATAAGTGAGCGAGTGCCTGTAGTAAGACTTACACAAGTCTTCCGCCAAGCCCAAACCAGTAAAATCATCACAAATGCCCACTCTATTAATCAAGGGCAGTACCCTACTCTTGAACCAATCTCTAACGAACCACAGTCTGATTGTTTGTGGTTTGAGGCATCAGAGCCATTAGAGGGTGTACAAGCTATTCAGAAATTAGTAGCTAACCTGATTCCCGATGTAGGCTTTAATCCAGCTACTGATGTGCAGGTCTTGTGTCCTATGACACGGGGGGACGTAGGAACGAAGAATCTCAATATAGTGTTGCAACAATTAATCAATCCACCTAGTAAAGCCAAGATAGAGATTGTTAGAGGTGGAACAATTCTACGGGTAGGCGACCGTGTGATTCAAAAAAAGAACGACTACAACCGTGAGATCTTCAACGGTGATATGGGAGTTATTTCTCACATTGATTTAGAGGAACAAGAAGTTACAGTTGAGTTTGCTGAGCGGCAGGTAAGCTATGATTACGCTGACTTAAATGAACTCGCTCTCGCCTGGAGCATTTCGATTCATAAAAGCCAAGGCTCGGAATATCCTGTGGTAATTCTGCCGATGTTTATGCAGCACTACCCAATGTTGAGCCGTAACTTACTCTACACAGGATTAACTCGTGCAAAGCAGTTAGCTGTCATTGTTGGTCAACAGAAAGCAATTACCCTAGCTGTTAGACAGGTCAAAGATCAACAGCGTTACACTCTACTGAATTGGCGTTTAAATCTTATTAGCTAAAGGTTATATACCATGATATTCAGGTTTAAATAGCAATTGTATCTATGTTACAGGTAGGCACTCTTCCATGCGTTGACAAGACCTTGAGCAATCGGTTCAACAACCTCACTATCTGTCCAATATCCATTATGAGAGAGAGGTGTCCATTCGGAGGGAAAATTGCCAGACTTAACTTCTATATCGCGGGTAACAACTTTCTTGTATTCTTCATTTATATTTTTGATAGGATATCCAAGTACATCATCCCTATCATAGAAATTAAGCCACTCTCCTTTAAGGTTTTGATAATGCTTTGAGAGTTCCGGTGAAGGGACTGTAATAGGTGTACCAAAGTCGTCGTATCGCAGTCTCCAAAGAGCGATTTGGCTACCAAAGGTGTAGAACAAGGCAAACGTTTCTCCCTTCTCTAAGGATGTATTGCCAATTTCTATATTTGCCTTCTTGTTTTGTAAATCCCAAATGTAGTTACTCGCTATCACGGAACCGAGGCTATGAGCAATAATACATAGTGGAGCTTTTTCATCGCCATCTTTTGCTAGCTCTTGAAGAGTTTCAGCAAACTTCTCATGTACTTGATCATAGATATTTCTTTTTGAAGGAGTAATCTGGTAACCAATACTATCTGCTAAAGAGTGAAACACAAATTCACGTAATTTAAAGAAGCTGCTTAAGTTTTTAACTTCTAGCCTATCCCACAGTTCATTTTGAGGACGTTGAAGAATTGGTGCCCAGTACACAGGCTTAATCTTTAGTTTTGAATCTGTATCCTCTAGCGTTTCTCCCATTAAAGCT
Source organism: Symplocastrum torsivum (assembly GCF_059505465.1). Taxonomy (NCBI): domain Bacteria; kingdom Bacillati; phylum Cyanobacteriota; class Cyanophyceae; order Oscillatoriales; family Microcoleaceae; genus Symplocastrum; species Symplocastrum torsivum. The sequence goes on from NZ_JCACKQ010000007.1 coordinate 32,571, forward strand.
GCAAACCGAGATTTTAGTGGTTTAGCAATGCCGCCAGCAAATTTATCAGGCTTCGTTTCATCAACAAAGTCTTCGTTTGCCGTACCAATACCATGAATAATGGCTACTGTTATTTTTTGAGACACTTTAATACTCCGTTATCTAATATTATGCAAAATTCAGTTCATTGCCTTGTAGATAACTTCAATACTAAGAAATAATTTCCGGTCAGTTAGCCGTTTATAAAGTTACGAAATATAAACCGCGACGTGCGGACGCTTGACGACCTGAACCAGAATATCGTCCATGAGATTAAGCTGAGCATTTCTTTGTGCCAGGTAACATTACTAAGGGATTTAAAGTATTCATCTAAATCTCAAAGGAGGAAGTTCTTCAACTCTTTCAAATTTATAGGAAACGAGAGGAAAATCACTAGGAATAAAAACACCATAAGGAACTTGTTCAATTATGGGTTTACTTGAAGGATTGAAACTATACCAATCTCTTCCTCTATAATCAATGCGGTATGGATCTACATCTATCCACCAATGAAGGGTAAGAGTAGGCGGAAAATCACCTTTATTGCTCCAGTCTAAACTTCCGTGTTTAACTATTGCAGGAATATTATTTTGTACCAATACAGTGTAAATAACTCTAATATTCCCTTCTATAAGATATAACCATGAATCTATAGGATTGGAAGATTTTTCGATTTTCTTATGCTGTTTTTTCATGTACTTAATGAAAATTGGGTCAAGGGAGTCTGGGTAGTAAACTGGAGCCTTTGCATAAGGAGTAAGTTGATTTTCTAAATGAGCTTTATCAATCATGAATTTAAGGGGAGGATGTGCTTATGCCAAATAATTACAGCAAAAATTAGCCTCCCATCAATGGCTAGTCAATGTCTATGCTGTTCAGACATTGACTTTTTAAATAGATTGCGCTTCGACTTAACATCAGAAGAATGGAATGAAGGTTGTATCTTAGAAGTAGCTAGCTCTAGATGATGGATGAAAGCCTGGAGGAATATCGTTGAATCAATTCATGCTTCCAACGGTCTTTCCTGACAAGCATCTTCCCAGGCTGTCATGAACTCACTCCACTCCTCATCAGTTTTTGGTGGCTTGTCCTTTAGCAATCCCACAACTTTTGTCAGTTTCCGGGCTTGAGAAGGGGCTTCACCTATAGCTATGATTTGAAGCTCCAATAGAGGCTCATAACCCTTTGCTGCAAGAGTTGCATACTCTGTATCAGTCATGCCAAGGTCGTGAATTTGCGGCTCACTCATTATCTTTCACGTCTACCTGATAAATTTCATGAGTTCATCTAACTGGACTTGCGCTCAACTTCAAGTTCCATTTGGGCAAAGTGTTCCATCAGCATTCGATGGGTGAAGATGTAACCACCACCAACTTTTTGCAGGAAAATACGTTCTGCGGCGTAGTCAAGGAAGCAGGCATAGTTCCAGGGGATGTAATTATTGAAGTAAAGGATAAGACGCAAGGTAAAATGTTTTATGCAGGCTAAACCACCTCCACCAATTAATCCAACAACCAAACCAATAATCAGCCCATCAATTATTCCAACAGTTAAATCACCAACTAGCCCACTACTTAACCCGCCAACTATTCCACCAATTAACCCGCCAACTAGCCCGAAAATCTTAGCACTCATAGCTGACATCCAGATAGCCTGGTTAGGAATTGTTTTTGTCTCTATTTCCGAGCCACCTAGTCCATTGGTCAGCCCATAAGTCAGCCCTGCAATTAACCCAAGAACTCCATCAAATAGCCTAACAATCTCTACTAGACCAGGTTTAGCAATTTGCTCCAGCTCAGTTCTAAAAAAGAATTTATCAATCAGCTCAATAGTTAATCCAGCAATCAATCCCAAAGTAAATCCAAGAATCATCCAACATAGGAGACCATTTCTTGCCTTCCTCCAAGACCATTTCAGGGTTTCAACTGTTTTGATCTTTTCTCTAACGAGTCCAAGAATTAATGCTAGCGCAACAACAAGCGCATCAACTATTCCAATAATTAGTCCGTCAATCAACCTGTCAATCAACCTATAAAGTAAACCAGATTGCCAAACGTCACGTATTCCAAAAATGAGCTGACCAAGCAGTCCAAAACTCAATCCAAAACTTAGCCCAGCAATTAGTGCAGTTCCAATTCGATATTTTATTTTTTGATTCTTATTTTGTAGCCAACTTGGTTGCATCCTCTCAATTAAAAATATTGTTTGAGACTTTTGTTTCATCCGCTTTGCTAGCCAAGTCAACCAACGCATCACTTGTGCTTTTGAGTAGTGTTGGCTAACCAAACGTCGTTTGAACATCCGCTCAACGTAAGCATCGAATAGCTGCAAGCGACGTTCTTCCGCCAAGTCTATTTTAGGCAAGTCTTTAACAGCTATTCCTTGGTAAGCTATAACCATAATATTAAGCATTAAGGGGGATTTGGCTAACTCCTGTAGTACCATATCCCTTTCAAGCAAAGCTCTCAATCCTACCAGGTCAGCACTTAAACTAGCTAGGTAGTGATAGACTTGTTCTTTGGTGAGCGACCTTACATAAACTGCACCTTGAAAATTTAAACGGTTCGAGAGGTTTTCGTAGTCTTTCATACGACTACAAACAATAATTTCAGGGCTATACTCCTGATGAAATGCATTGATCTGAGAAACACACTGGTTTCGATGTTCAGCCTGAACTTCATCCAATCCATCTAATAGCAGGAGTAGTTGCTGTTGGTTAACCCAATGCTGTCCAATTTTTTTAGGAACCTGATACTTAGTATTCAGTTCTTCTATCAACCAATCTGCAATTTTTTGCCGCTTATTAGCCCAAGAGGAGAGGTTGAATATAACCGGAATTAGGTGATTGACATCCTGTTCTGCACGAGCAATCAAATTGCAGGCTAGTTCTAGTAAAGTTGTAGTTTTACCGGCTCCTGGTTCCCCTAAAATCAGCAGCGTTCGTCCTTCTCCTATTTGCTCAAAGATATCAATTACCTTTGCCCCATCAGGGAGAGGTTGATGCAAAGACTCCTCAATTTCTAAAACCACACTCCAAGGATTAGCAACAGCATCAAGTCGTTCCTCCAAACCCAGTTCGAGCAGCACTTGGTTGTACAGAGATTTTTCTAAAACACCTTTGACCCAAAAGTTCTTGACCTTAGTAAGTAAAGCCTGACGGTTGCGGTACTCTTGTTGGGTTAACGGTGAATTTTGCTCATTTCCGTGAAAGTGAATCTCGCCAACGTAATTGGTTCCACCTGTATTAGTGGTTTGCCAATTTTTACTGTTATCTCTGTTATCCTGCTTCATCAGGGATTAGCGATAGTTAGTGGCGAAGTGTTGACGCAAGAGGTCGTGCATGAAGCGATAGCCGCCTCCTACTCGTTGCAGGAATAGTCGGTTAGTAGCGTAGTCTAAGAAGCGAGCATAATTCCAGGGAATATGACCATTGCTGTAGAGGATAAGACGTAAGCTGAAATGTTGGATACAAGCTATCCCCCCATTGATAAGCCCGAAAATCAGCCCGAAAATTAGCCAGAAACGCAGCCATTCCATCAGCCAGAAACGCAGCCATCCCATCAGCCCGAAACGCAGCCCCTCAATCAGCGCTCCCATCAGCCCGAAACTCAGCCCTCCAATCAGCGCGAGACTCAGCGCTCCAATCAGCCCGGTAATTACAGCATTTTTAAGTGATGCGCGGATACCTTGGTTCGGACTTGTTCTTGTTTCGATTTCTGAACTCTTCAATCCTTCAATCAGCCCTCTACCCAGCCCTCCAAGCAGCGCTCCAATCAGCGCTCCAATCAGCCCGACAATCAGCCCTTCATTCAACCCTTCATTCAGCCCTTCATTCAGCCCCAGAATCAGCCCTCCAAGCAGCGCTCCAAGCAGCGCTCCAATCAGCCCTTTCCACCAAAAAGTTTTCCAATTTAATTGAAGGATTTCAGATGTTCTGATTCCTCCAATCAGCCTGACAATCAGCCGATAAATTTGTTCATGCCTCCTATCCTCCAGCCACGTTGGCTGCATTTTTTCAATAAAAAACTCTGTCTCATTTTGCTCGATTAACTTAAGAGCTAGCCAGCCCAACCAACGTTTAGTTATTTCATGACTAGGGCGTTTCCTCTCATACTTCCTTGCCAACATCACCTCAACATAAGCAGCAAACAAGTAATTCAAGCGTTCCTCTGAAGACTCAAGCTCTTGCCACTTAGCTTGCGATAGTTTTTGACAGGAAAGCACTATCACATTTAATAAAAATGGCGTTTGGGCTAATTTTGTTAACTCTAAGTCATCCTTTATACTGTTCCAAAGCTGGTCGTTATCTGTACGCCGCAGGTACTCTTGAACTTGTTCCTCGCTGAAGGGTTGCAATTCAACTGACGTATTCAATGCTAATTGAGTTGGGTAGAGCTGATACTCTTCAATCCGAGAGCAAACTACTAGCGGACTACTCCAGGTTCCCGGTTGCAAAAACTCATTAAGTTTCACAACGCACTGTTCTTGTCGTTCTGCTGCTAGTTCATCCAATCCGTCCAATAGGAGAATAATCTCTCCGTCTTCAAACCATTGCTTAGTGATATCTCGACGAACTTTGTAAGATTTACCTGAGTTAAGCTCTGCTACTATCCAATCGGCAATACTTTGTTGGTCATTCTGCCAAGATGATAAGGACAATAAAATAGGAACGGGTTCACTTAAGTCTTGTGCCGCACGTTCCACCAGGACTTTGGCTAACTCTAATAGCATGGTAGTTTTGCCAGCCCCAGGCTTGCCTAAAATCAGTAACCTGCCATCAACCCCCGGTTGGTCAAATACCGTAATAATGTTAGTGTTTTTTTGCAAGCGAAACTTGGGTTTAGAACCCGATTTAACGTCAATGTTCCAAGGATGCTCAACCTGAGAAGGATTTGTATCCGCATCCGGAATGACATAAACCCGATTGTGTAAGGAACTCTCTAGCCGTGTCTCCACCTGCATTTTGACAGCCTTGAGTAGCACCGCTTTTGGGTCGCGCTGGCTGTAATTTCTGGTTGGCTTATTCTTACTTTGCGGATTCGACTTTGCCCGTTCCGATTTGGGCGGCTCTAGTCAAGTTGGTGGTTGATTAAAGTGAATCTCGCCAATGTATGCAGTTCCTCCGTCCACTTTGGTTTGCCAACCACGAGCGTTGTCGTAGTTGCTTTGGGTCATTTGGCTGTTATCTTGCAGCTTACCCGCATTAATTTCTTGAGCCAACGCCCGTACCTCATTGCCAAAGTGCGGGTCATCTTCCATCGCATCCTGCAAGTACACGGCTAACCGTTGGAGTTCTTCCTTGTTGCCTTGCTCAACTGCGGTAAGTGCGTTTTCCGCTCTAGGATTACCCTGCAACTTATTCCAAATCTTCTTGCGTAACTCGTCCATCTTGGCGAGTGCGCCTTCAGTAAATTTTTCAACGGTTTTCTCAAGTGCTTTAGTAAAAGCTAAAGTGGCAATCACTGTTGCTGATAGGGTGACTGGGTCTGTCATTTAATATAAGTTCCTCAATAAGATTCAAAAAAGTCAACCTTTTTCCACAGCCAACTTAGTCAACTTCCCTTGACAACGTTTCTAGCATTGCCATCTTCGCTTCAAGGCTAGTCATTCGCTCTGTTAACGAAATCTCAGAAGAACATCCCATGTAAGACGCTAAGGCATTGATGACTACCTCAGTTTTAGACATACCCGTTTGAGAGATAAACGCACTCAAGCGTTCGTTGAGGTTGGAAGGAATACGGACACCGAGCTGAGCTGTGTTCATGGTAAAACACGAAAAATTCCTACCAATCTAGCAAATGCTAGGCAGGATTTAACAAGAGTACTACTTGAATCTGTAAACTTTCTTGAAACACTTACGCCGCTAGAACTTTTTGATGATGGGCAGAGTCGGTTGCTCTGCGCTAGCAATATCGACTCTTCAAGCTCTCTGGAAGCTGTTCGTGAAACTCCAAGAAGATATCAAATAGTGCCAGGGTTTGAGAGTAGTAGGGACGTGGTTTCTCATAGCTTCGCCCTCGGCTCAACCAGTGATTGACACGCGATATATCGGTTTGGCACACGAAGGCAATTTCGTTACGACTAATGCCCGTCCACTTCTGTGCTAGTTGTTGAGGTGTTAGTGCCAGGGGACGACGCTCGGCAAAGCGTTGAAGCAATTCTTGTTCGTGTGCCCCAAAAGAGCGTCCATTTGTCATGCTGGCTCCTCTTGGCTTACAGGTTCAAGTTCATCCTCCCAAGCCGTTGTGGCGACACACCAAGAAGCACTTAGTGAATCCTTATCAAGCCAAATTACATATTTCCACATCCAGTGGCAATGATGGGGAGCATAAGCATAGTATCGCCCAATGCAACGTCCCGTATCAGTCTCGCTTTCTGTCTGACCATCAATAGTGACAGGACACAGACGTAAGCAATCGCCATAGATGAAGCGAGGAGAAGGAGCAGCAGTTGGGAAGTTGGCAGGAAGGTCAGTAGATTGAGGATATTCCAAATCTATTGGTTCAGGGACTACTTCCTCGTTTCCTTGGCGAATTGCCTTGAGATAGGCAGCAACTAAATGAGAATCGAGATTATTCGCTAACTGTTCAACCAACAAAGCAGCAACCATCTCTAATTCAGGTTGAGTGATTGGCTGGCTATCGAATTCGGGACTAGAGAAGTTTTGTAAGTGAATAAGTAGATCTGTGACTGCAAAGTCATGGAGTCCTTGCTGATAAGCCACTGATAATGCAAATGGCGATATCTGAGAGGGAGTACCAGGCATAGTGAGTTATGAAATCAGATTGCCCTCATTTTATAACTTATAGTCAATAAAACTAAACTCATTGTCTATGGACTCACGGCTGGCACTTCCTGAAAATCAGGCGGTGAGTCAAAAAAAAACATCAGAGATTAACAAGCGTTTTGGGAAAGCCCTCAGGCGGCGGCGGCGAGAATTGGATTTGTCTCAAGAGGAACTTGCCGAACGAGCTGAGCTTCATCAAACCTACATTTCGGACATTGAGAGAGGGGGGCGAAATCCCTCTCTGGAGAACGTTGAGAAGCTAGCTAAAGCGCTAGACATATCTATCGCTCGTCTGTTCACTGACTACGGTGTTGAGGTAGAGGATGAACCAGAGAGCAGTTCTTGATTATTTAGGTGTCTTGGACGCAGGCTACCCGGTCTACTGCTACGAGAAAGGCTTTGAAGCCCAAGGGTTCGACGTTTTCCTGAAAGTGTTGGGCAACGCCTTTGGCGCTTTTGTCAAAGATTACATATTTAGTACTTGTCAAGTAAGACAACACCAGTTATGGTGATTAATCGTTACTGGGATTTATCGCTTTCAATTACAAACATCTAATTATGAAGCTGTTGCTTTCACTTTAGATTTACTTAAGTGATGATAACCAAGACCAAGCTACTAACAGTTCGTATAGTCGCCTAAATGAATTGTGAACGCAAATGTATGAATGCCTTGTCCAGTAAAGAGTAGGATTTCGCCAATGATTTAGACTGGCTATATATAGAAATAACTTATGTTTTCATCTAAAAAAGCAGCATTATTTGTTCTAGGATTACCTGGCTCAGGAAAAAGTAGCCTCGTTAAAAGCTTATCAGCCCAAACTAACTTCACTCAAGTAAGTATTGGTTGCTTACTTAGAAAGCTTTTAGAGGAAAATCAAAATAATGAAAACACTAAAGTAGCGAAGGAGGTAATTCTTAAAGGAACCTCTACACCTTACAGTTTGGTTGTTAGTTTGATTAAAGAAGAGCTAGCAGGAAAGTCTTTGAAAAATATTGTCTTTGATGGATATCCTAGGGATGCAGTACAGTTAACGAACTTAGAGAATTTACTTTCAGAATTAGATTTCAGCTATCAAACAATCACTGGAGTTTGGTTAGATGCATGTGAAACTTTGATAAAAGAGAGATTACAAAAAAGAGTAATATGCTCTAGTTGTGGAAATCCGTCTGAGAATAATTCTAGTGTTTGCTCAATGTGTGGTGGCTCTTTAATCCAAAGGCTGGACGACACTCAAATTCAATCAATTCGCTCTAGGATTAGTTGGTTCAATAGTAACGTTAAGCCAGTCATTCAAAGTTTTGAGTCAAATTACAGTCTTCTACGTATACCCGCTTCTCATAATAAAGAATTCATTTTAAATAAAGTTCTTACATATCTAAAGGAAAACAGAGTTTAATTAATAAGCTTATAAATTTTAGAATATGTCTCCATATATATCCTCATATGCTGCACGTTCTTTTTCCACAAGATGCCTATCAACAGGGGGTTCTTTCTCCTGAAATACATTACTATCCTCTAATCCCCAATATTTAGCTTCAATCCAACAAAGCATCCTATACTTACGTAGAGCTTGAGCTTGTGTCCCAAAGTCCCATCCAGCAGAAGACACAGGCTTTCCTTCAAACACTTTCCGCGCACGCTCTTGGTACTCTACGCTAGTAACCGTGTCAGGGTGCAAAAATGATAGATCGAATCCATTATCTGCTAATCCAAAGGCGGCTAAACCATAACCTAATGTCAAATCGATATTGTGGGATTTACAAAACTGAGCAATTACCTGCCCACCTTGCTTACTACCTACCATAGTAAAAACAAAAATTTTTTTCAGCTCATTGAATTTCAAATACTCTGAAAGAACAGCACAAATGGTTGCTCCCGATGCAATTGTGTCTCCGATAATTAAGTTTGGAACAGGTACATCAAAGTTAGATGAGTGTACTGTAATACGGGCTGAGTCACCAGAGACTTCAAGACGATTTGTAGATGAAAAATTAATCTCAAGATTGCGATTGAAAGCCATTGCATAAGCATTATGCATCCAATAGTATATACCTTTCGTCAGAATCATTAATTCAGCTATATTATTAAATATAGGACTTAGCTCTGGTTCTAAATGAAGTAAGAATGCTCTAGTTGCATTTTCACAAGCTTGAGTAAATTCGAGTCCAATAAGATTTCGATTAAAAAGTATTTTCTCAAGAGCAGCGTTTTCTATAATATACGCCTTGTCTATACCATCAATTTGAATTAGCCTCATGTAACTACCCTCCTGTTCTAGCCATGATTGGGGCATGTCATCCTCCTTTGTCCTCTTCAAGAGGCAAATTGTATCAATGTCTTAATATGTTATTTTTATTCTATTTGTTCAACTTTATTTCTTTTACTATTTCCTGCATAGGCTTATCATTAGGTAGCATTTCTACCTTATATGTTTCAATTGCATCAAAAACTACTGAAGTAGTTTTCAATGAAGTTGGTGTAGCCAAATAATTCTTTATCCAAACGCCTGCTGATTCAAAATCATCAACAACTGCATCCGCAAGACTTTTGAGATGCGGATGAATATAGTCCCTGACCTCTGAACCACGATAGCTAAGCTGATCTTTGCGATAGTTCGTATTCGGTGGCACAACAGCAATCAATGGCTTACTTAAAATTTTTGAGATAACCATCTCTGTACCTATTCCAAGACCTCTGCGTTGTCTTGCATCCACTATGACAAAGTTGGCAAACTGTATTTGATACATATCTCGCCCAAAAACAGCAGTAACGTTGCCCAGATCAGCTACTGGGTCATCAGGATTTAAAAATCTTACTTCTATAGGTAATGCCGCTCTTGCTACCATAGTTCGTTCTACATCAGTCCAACATATCTTCCCTGTATCTGCTGAACCTTTCTGAATACTACCAGAACAATAAACTGTTACTAGCATCTACTTAACCTCTCTAATCTAGGATGTACAATATCGAGATTAATACAAAAAAGCTGAAGCTAGTTCGACAATAACACTAACAATTAATCGAGTGATTTAGAAGGAAGTACACTCAATATATTGCTAATTGCTGCTTCAAGATGTTCATGATTGTTTACAAAATCTAAATTCTCAGTGTTCAAAGTTAATATTTTACAGGAAACAGCTCTTGATATCCAGTTTTCGTATAGCTCATTTAATTGAGATATATATTCAACGCTAGTAACACGATCAAAGGAAAGATCGCGTTGAGCAACGCGCTTTATCAAAGTAGATACAGACGCTCTAAGGTAAACTAATAGATCTGGGATGGGTAGCAGACTCTTGAATGTTTCATATAAAGTACAATATAAATTCCAGTCGCGACTAGTCATGTAACCTTGTCGGTAGGCATTGTATGCGAAAATTTCCGCGTGTTCATAAATACTGCGGTCTTGTACTATTGGAGTATTAGTCCTTAACGATTCAGAATGCTGACGTGCATGATGTGATAGGAAAGCTACGTTTGAATGAAAACTCCATCGAGTCATGTTTTGATAAAACTCGATTAAGTAGGGATTATGGTCTACAGGTTCAAATAGCGGTTTCCAGCCCATTCTTTGAGCTAAAAGTTTAGTCAGACTTGTCTTTCCAGCTCCCACATTTCCTGCAATACAGATAAAATGTTGCATACTCAATTAAGTTAGGAAAGGTTCTAATGTAACTATTAGCTGCTCAAGAATTTCATCAATAGCTTGTAAAGGGTCTGGGTTTAAAGGTCTGTCATCCAACCTATAATTAGATTTGATAATAACCCTTTCTAAGGGGTGATTTGGGCATAATGTATTTTCTAAAATTTGCTTTTTCAACCAGCGGAACTTGAAGTTTTCTCGTAGTTCAATTAATTCCTCCCATTCCAGAGAGTTATCAATATACTGTTGAATCCTTATCGACTTTAAGAATGAGAATAATGCACGGAGGGAGATTGTGCGAAGTTTCCCTTCAGTACTAAACTGTTGTAAGCCACAATCTAACTGTCCTAAAGGCGTATTAGTAAACATAATCGCATCAAACTCTTCTAAATAGCTTTCTAAGTAAGAGCGAGATATTAACATTCCTATTTGGGTATTCTCTGAAGCTTCAAATGTCACGGGTAGAAGCGATACAGCGTACTTATAAATAAAAGCTTTACCATCTAAACGTTCCGGAACATTGTCAATAGCCAAATCTAACTTTTGAGGGATTGAGCCATGTTTTTGTATTGTTTTATCTAAAATTTTTTTCCATATTCCTGTATCTTTATATAACTCCTTTTTCCATGCGCTACTTATGTCTTGTGCAGAAGAACGTTGGATTCTAGGAATCCATTGTGGATTTAGTTTTTTTATTCCAGCAGCAACTTTTCGATTCTGGGAATTGGAATACAGTGACAATTCATCACGATACTCTATTAGCTTGGTGTCTAGATACTCCTGCCAGCTTGAAGTGGGACTTGCAAAATGCAATATACCATCTGCTATCAGCGGTTGGAGTTTTTCAAGAAATTTATAGATGAACGGACTCTCAAAAAGATATGACGCTGGCATAATGATAATATCATCTGAAAATAAAAGAGCATACTTTGTTATTCTTAATGCTTGTTCACAAATTTTAGAGTTACTGATATTTTGAAGTACACCATAAAGTGACAAAATTTCCGGGTTGATGTACTGAATGAATATTTTCTTGAGAGCAACCTGTTTAGTTGCACCATAACTGGGTAGTGTAAATCCCTTTTCATAAGAGTAAGCAGCAGTCTTGAACGACTGTTGTACAGTGAAGTTACTGATTTGGGTCTGACTATTGTGTTGCGACAAAATACCAATAGGGAAAGGCGACCTTGAGGCGGAAAAGAGCTGTCCACCTTCATTGTCTCGCCAGCGCAAGTAGAGAACCGGACGATACCACTGATTGCCGTCTGTCCCCATCGCCTCTCGTCCCTGGTTGACAGCTATACTAAGAGAATCTTTTTGCCCCAAAGACCGATAAAATTGTTCGGCAAACGAAGTCGCTGCCTCGACACTGACCGAGTATTGCATCGCCACCACTGCCGGGACGCAGTGACCAATTAAGTTTTGCGCTGTGCCATTAAAGACTGATTCCCCATCTACTGCCATACCTGATTGACAGGCACTCAGTACCACCAAAGCCACTCCACCAGTTTGATGAGTACCGTCGCTCAAACGGATCTGGTGTAGCAGTGTTCCCAATTCTCTGGCACTGATATAATCAGCTTCACCCTCCTCATCCTCAAACACCAGATATCCTTGAGGCTCAGGCAATGGAGCAAGACAAGCTTCTTTTTTACAGCGTTCTACCTTGATTCCCTTATGCATGGCACCGCACTGCTGACAGCGCTTGCCATACAAACCATGTCCGTCAAAGTGTACAATATGGGGTGCTTCCTTGCCTCGGTTTTCGGTGAGATAAGTTCTTAGTTCATTGAAGGTGGGATATTCCAGTTCCCTCAGACAAATATGTTCGGCATCGCTTGCCTTGTCCAGTCCTTTACCAATCGCTTGTTGTTCCTGTTTCGAGAGCCGTTTGAGTCCCATTTGTGAGTCAAACGCTGCCGATGACACCAACAGCACATTGACTTGTTCAGAAGGGGATAAGGAAGGTGGTGCAGTATCGTGAGCAATGTATCGAGAAAAACCGAGCTGGTGATGTAATAAAAATCGCTGCCCATCATGCAGCAGTTCCCACGGGTAATCGGATAGGCGGGAGCGCTGCACTGCATCAGCTTCTAACTTTAACTGCACGAGCAATTGGGTGTTTTTTTCTTCGGCTTGACGCAGTGAGGAATGTAACGCTCTCTCGACCTTTGAACCGGAGGGAAACAGGGCTTGATAGAGTGCTTTACCAATCCTGGCTTGATAATCGAAATGGAAAGTTGTCCGGTCAGCCGCCAAAATCTCAGCCTTGACCATCCACTCCTTTTCTCCTTCCCCGGCGAAGCTCTCCGAACGGAAGCTGGCACTTTCGAGTGTTTTGATCAGAGTGATTCGCCAATCTTGAGAACCGTCACAGAACGGTAGCGCTGACTCCACTTCCCCCTCACCCGCTGGCGATTGAGTTATGATGACTTTGAACCGAGTAGCATCAATGGGTGAGAGATATAACTCAAATAGTTCCATGAGTTTGTTGGTTACAGCGCTCAAAACTCTTCGCTTAAGTTCTCGCTACCACCTTTAAAGATTCCTTCAATACTGGTATCCACCAGTTCGTTCAAGCGTTCCGGATGGCGTTTTTTGTACAGACCCAAAAGAGTTTCTTTGCTAACAATAGGAGAAAGCTTAACCTTCACTTTTTGTACATCATCCCGACTACCTCCCCCACCTAACTCTAGAACATAAATTTTTATTCCTCCCTTGCCTTCCTTCTTAACCGTTACTTGGAGTTCGAGTTCCACCTCATCCACACTCAACAGAGGGATGTCAGACTCACCTTCAAGGGAGGGCGCGAGTAATTCCTGCTTTACCTGCTCAATCAGTGCTGCTAGCCCTATAAGGTTCTCGTCAGACATCTAAAGCTCCTCTTAAAAATTGCTATTGATACTATTACATTGAATAGTTACAACATACACTCGAACCACGGGACACCGCCTGCGTATCTAACACAACCCCCGCCCGTCCCTGGTCATTCAGCGAAGCCAGAATATGCTGCACCCAACCCCAATCTGCCAATGACTTGGACGGAGTGCCATACTCAAAGCGCTTCCAGGGAGCTTTGTCATAGAAATCTGTATAAAAATCGGAGATTGGCAGCTCAGTGGAATACATGGAGAGCATGGCACCGTTACTACTCACACTTCTCAGTCACTATCTAATGATTGATCTGAGATCAAATAAAGTCCTCTGCCATGGCTTCCTAATTAGATATTTCGGAGCAATGTTATAACCTTTAAAATCCTTTCCGTTGGTCTTAATAACTTCAACTTCATTAAATTTTTTTAATTCATTAATCAAGAAAATTAAATGCTCAGATGTCGCCGGAGTAGCTTCAATAATTCTATCCTGAATTTCGGAAAGTGTTAAGCCATCTTCACTATTACCTATCAAAGGTAAGATTTTTTTACTCAAATCTTCAAGACATATATTGAGATTAGTCTCATCAACATCACAGAATTTTGAATTCTCTTCATAGTACTCAAGGGTTCTAAATCCTACACCATAGCAATCATAGTGATATCGGTACTCTAAATTATTATATTTCCAAGTACTATATTTCATCACTTCTATTGCTTTTGGGTCATTAGCTAAATGAACTAAATAGTATAAAACTGTATTTTTATCCTTCATTAGTGCAAAAGGGTACAAGTACTTAATTCTTCCCTGGTTTCTGATTAACTGAAGAGACTGATTTTTAAGATACTGTTGAGCAGCCGTTATATTTTTAGTGCTTTCGAGCTGCTTATAATGCTTATAGTCATAATACATTTCTGCTTCTAGAATATCTTGTATAACTCTTCTTTTTATTTCCTTATCATTTATTTTACTTTGAGGTAGCAACCTCAAAAGATGTTTAATCATATATGTCCAAAGAATTTCTGAATTACCAAGATCAATAATTTTTCTAATACTACTCATGCTTACATCATCTATGCCACATGGGTCTAATAAGAAGAAAGAATGTCCTCCTTTCGCTTGAGAAATACATTCATCAACTGCTTTTTCAAATTCTTTACATATCAATTGGCATCTATCAGAGTCTAAATAGTGACCTAGACCTGCATCTATAATTTGCTTTCTTAAGCAATCTATGTGTTCTTTCTGTTTATCTATAAAGATAAATTTAAAATGAAGGTGATAGTAAGGTTTAGATCTTTCCTCTCTAACCATTCTGTATCCTTCTTCAAGCATTCTTATCATCTTGATGGGAGAGCCTTCCCAAAAACTATTGCCATCTCTGTATAAACCACCGCCACAAAAGCCGTCTACTAAAGTTACTTTTGATTCACGCCATCTATTATTGGAGCAAAGAGTATCTATCCAGTTTCTAATATATTCAGCTAGTAGTTGATGTTTTGCTCTAGTGTGAGGTTGCAGTTCGAGTAAAAGGGTTCCATCAGCACTCCAAAGAATCTCTTCTTTCTTACCCATTGAATTTTCCTTTACCTAATAATTAGTTATAATCTTCACATTGAGTAACTTGATACAATGTCTATCATAAAAGGCACCGAAAAAATTGTTAATCCTCTTCAAGAAAGTGCGCTTAATAAAAAGGGATTATGTGATTACGTGATAAATGTTGCATCAGGGTGTTTGCATGGATGTACTTTCTGTTATGTACCTTCAACTCCCGCAATTCGGACTCGTCAAGCACAACTGAAAGAAAAAGGAGTAACTGACCCACAACTAGATTGGGGACAGTATATTTTTGTCCGTGAAGAAATACCAGCTTTACTAGAGAAAATTCTCTCACGTAAAAAATCTTGGCGTGAAACACCAGAAGGGAAAGGTGTAGTTTTACTTTGTTCTGGTACTGATCCTTACCAAAACAAGCAAACAGCAAGCGTCACTCGTGGAGCTGTTGAAGCTCTCTCACAGTCTAACAAAAGAGTTAGAATTCTCACCCGTAGTCCTTTATGGGTAAATGATATTGAGACTCTTAATCGCCCCAATGTAATAGTTGGTATGAGCCTACCGTTTTTAGACGATGAACTCTCTCGTAAGATTGAACCTTCTGCACCTCTACCTACTGAACGTTACAAAGCAATGCTTGTAGGTTACGAAGCTGGATGTCGGCTATATGTTGCAATTGCTCCCACTCCTCCCAGCATGACTTTAGATGCTTTCAGGAAGCACTTGGAGAAAATTATGTGTTTTAATCCAGAGGTGATTTTTTGGGAACCTATCAATGCTCGTGGCACTAATGGAAAAAGGATGTTAGCAGCAGGTTTAGAATTTGCTCGTTCTATTATGACTAAGAAGTCCTGGGCGGAAAACTTTATTCAGCAATGGGAATATATTGAAGCTGCTGCTAAAGAGATAGGATGCATTGAGCGGCTTCATATTTGGGTTGATTCTGAACTAAGAGGATATATTGATGAATCTAAGTTAGAACATTGGTTGTATAGACCAACAGTAGAGGAGTGGGATAAAACTAGGGTTGAAAAAGCAGAAGAGAAATATCCTCAGATTTCTGATAAAAATAAATAGATATTGTAACTACTTGCTAATGCTACATTGTTAGAGCTTCACTTTAAAAATGATTACAACCTAATTCATTATTCCTTTAACTCAATTCCGATATGAATACATTAGCTGGATACCAATTGAATTAGTTTTTTGATCTTGTAAAGAGCCAAAAATTCTACAATTTTTACAGCAATTGGTAGCAATCTAAACAACCAAGTTATGACAAGTTATGGAACTGTTCTACTGAAGGATTGAACAGCACCTTACAAAGTTTTGTAGATTCTATGTAAAGCTACTGTAAATAGAATTTGATACCAACTGTATATATAGTACAATATAGATAGCGCGTTATAGTACACATGTACTTTTTTGAGTTTACAAAAAAATTAAAGAACTTAGAGAAAATATTTTCTAGTACAGTGCGGTGGAAATAAAGCTACCATGCAAAATAGACGAAAAGCTTCCTTTTGTAAGGTTTTTGACTTTATGACTTCCGCGTAGCGGTACTAGTAGCTTTGGCTAACTGTAACTGCAAGGGTGGGTGGATTATGAGTACAGGCAGAAGAAGCTTAACAGGAAGTAGAAAAGCTTTAGCAGAAAGATGGCATCCAATAATATTCGGTTTCATAGCCGCACTTATCTACCTTCTCTTCCTGAAAAGCTATTCACTTCCTAACGCAATAAGAGACCTCTTTTCCGCAGCAATAAACATCTGCGCTATAACAGTTGGCTTTCTGGGTACTTCACAATCAATACTACTTTCAATAGGTAACAAACGAGTAATTCAGCAACTAAAATCCGGAGGTTATTACGACAAACTAATTGATTATTTTATGACTGCTATACATTGGTCTTTTACATTAGCAATCAGCAGTGCTTTTGGCTTAATCGTTAATTTCAATCAAAAAGAAGTTTGGCATCCTTGGATAATTAGCTTTTGGCTGCTTTGTCTTATAACTGCAACTTTTTCATACTACAGAGTAATTAAACTCTTTTCACTCATACTCAGAAGTTCTGACTAGGCTTTGGAGGGCAGTACATCTTGAGTAATTCATCTTGACGATGATTCCAAGCCTCGCGAATAGCTCGTTGACGAGTAGAGTACGGAATCTTACGTTGATTCTTCTGAGTACTAATATCCACAACTTCAATCATTCTATCTTTAATAAAATCAAGCAAGACCAACTCTCCATCCTCAGTAACGCCAGAGACTTTTATTTTGCTAATTTGTTTATGCCTGCTGCCCAACATACTTCTTAATGAATTTACCGTACTTTTAATAATATTGGGATCTAAGGATTTATTTTTTTTATATCCTATGGACATACTAATATCTAAAACAGGCGCACGAAACTCTTCCGAAAGCTTAACCATTTCTTCAATACTGCGATTCTGATCTTTAAAAACTTCAGCGTTTTCAAGCCCCGCTACACGAACTTCAAACCTACGAAAATATTGCATAGTATCAAGCTTTTGCATAGTATCTAATTGAATAACTGCATTGCCATAAATGAGTTCATTGAAACCTCCAATTTCTTTAAAATATCCTAATAAAAGAGAAATCGAAACTCCAGTTTGCGTAGTATGAATTAGTAAAATTCGTGTCTTTGGATGGTATAGAAACGCTGTTTGCTCACCAATTCCTTGGTCATCTGTGAGATGAATATCCTCAAGACCTCCCTTGAGATTCGCTATAACAGGAGCATCCTCCATACGTATGCGAATTATTTCTCCTTCAAAAAATTGTTCACCATTGAAATCATTACAATCTAGTGACTGTAATCTAATTGGAAAACTACGAATGATTTTAATACGAGCTTGCTCTTGTATTTGGATAGCTTTTTGCAAGAGGGCTTCAAAAGATACATTAGATGTAGTTGGTAATTCTATTTGATAAAAATCGACTTTCAGTTTTTTAGTCATCACACTCTTACAAAATAATGCAGTAGGACATCGAAGTAGGTCACCTTTCTAGGTTAGGTTGATACCTTAACCCAACACTCTCGTTTTTTCTGTTGGTCTTCGATAACGCTTAACCCAACCTACGATTCGTTGCTTGCAAAACTGACATGCTTTCATCGGAAATTTGGTACCAGATTAACTATTAAGCCTATACTTTTTCTCTTTTCGTTGACAAACCAAAGTAGAGATGGCTTTCATCCACTTCTCCTAAGTCATCCTCACCTATCAACTCTTGTGGCTCAGCTACTAATTCCTGAAGTAATTACCTAGTCAGCGCAAACTAGACAATGCTGCACCCTACAAAGCATTAAGGACTACGCCAATTAGGAATCATGAGCAATCAAGTTGCGGAACTGTCCTAGCGAAGGGTTAAACAGCACCTTACA
Source organism: Symplocastrum torsivum (assembly GCF_059505465.1). Taxonomy (NCBI): domain Bacteria; kingdom Bacillati; phylum Cyanobacteriota; class Cyanophyceae; order Oscillatoriales; family Microcoleaceae; genus Symplocastrum; species Symplocastrum torsivum. The sequence continues at coordinate 50,855 of NZ_JCACKQ010000007.1, forward strand.
GACCCCTGTAGGACTGTTACGGTTCTTGGCAACAGCCACCTCCATGATTTCTTTTTTGGGCGTGTCTGAGTTGTAGTACTCATCTTGGTAAAGGAGCAGACATAAATCCATATCCTGCTTGATGCACTACTGCCCTTGATATCTGTTATAGTTGGTCGCTTGTTAGTGTGACCCTCAACACTTCGATTGATTTAAGCCAGACACACAAAGGGGACATCAAACTCTTTAGCCATGTCCTTGAACGCTTTAGAGAACGAGCCAATCTACGTGCGCTCTAACCCAACGCACTGCTCAGTTCCCTAACTTCATAGATGTATCTGCCACCAACCCTAACTGACCCCGCTTAGATTGAATCCTAGGCAGCACAGAGCGCATTCTTAATGGAGTAGGAATATTCGCTTGACGCGAAGCATGGGCAGTTACATCAAGCCATCTAACCCTTGCCTCAACCATTAACTAGCTACTGGGAAAGATTGGGCGGCGACAGCGGAGGGCTTGGCGCTCCCTTTGATTAATTGTCATGGCTCACCCGAATTGCTGTAGGGAGTGCCATGACCCGCCCAATCTAGTGAAGCGGTTCCCAGTTGCGGTCGCTTAGTACGAGTTAGATAAAACTCTATCAAATGACCAAGATGTGGCTGAGGGGTTCCGTTTAGAGAAGTCTTGGCTTTGTCAGTTATTGCTAGCAACAAATCTACTTGGACTTACACCTTGGCAGAAAAGCAATTATATGGTAAATATGTAATTCGTGTTCATTGCATACTATAGCGAATTTGTAAAGTACTTAAGTATTACAAACTAGTAGGTGGAACTTGAGTACTGACAGATTCAAAAATCTTTCAGGTCTGCTATCGTTCATTTGAATGCTACGCAATTCAAGTCAAGACTACAAGGGAGTTATAAAAAAAAGCTATATAAAAATTGCCGACGAATTGACAGAGTTTAAACGTGATGTACTAGAGTTCTTGCGTCAACCTCTAGAAGATGGTCACGTCACCATTTCCCGCACCCGTCAATCGGTGCTATTTCCTGCTCAATTTACCCTAGTCGCCAGTACTAATCCTTGTCCGTGCGGCTATTTTGGCGATACGATTCAAGGCTGCACCTGTTCACCTAGGGCTAGAGAGCAATATTGGGCAAAGCTTTCAGGTCCCTTGATGGATCGGATCGATCTGCAAGTGGCGGTGAATCGCTTGAAGCCGGAGGAGATTACGCGACAACCAACGGGGGAGGAGTCGGCACCTGTGCGAGAACGAGTACAAGCTGCACGCGATCGCGCCCGAACTCGGTTCAAGAATGATTCAGTGGTTCGTTGCAATGCCCAGATGCAGAGTAATCACCTACGCCTTTGGTGCCAACTGGATGATACCTCTCGGAACTTGCTCGAAGGAGCAATTCGCAAATTGGGGCTATCTGCCAGAGCAAGCGATCGCATTCTGAAAGTAGCGCGTACCATTGCTGATTTGGCAGGAGATGATGAACTCAAAACACATCACGTTGCAGAAGCAATTCAGTACCGCACAATTGACAGAATGCAATGATGGTAACGGGTAAAAGGGTTGAGCGAGGATGCATCTCAACTCCTACGTTCTATCAAGTTTAAGGAATCCATGAGGCGTTAACCCGACCTACAGCCTTCTTTGGCATCCTCATTCGCTATATCAGGAGTATGAAGAAAAAGCAGGAAGAATTTATACTTCTACCTGTTGATAAGTGCCAAACTCAGATGTTTTTGCAACCGAAGAAGTACAGCTTTGAGTAAACTAGCCATACTTTTGGGATGTGCGATCGCCCAAACATTAAGACATACACAGGTACTTGCCAGCCAAAACAGGATGTAAGTCGGAGCCATGACTACTCCAATCATTAACCAAGTCCAGACATGCAGTACCATCACCAAAGCCGGGATACAGGCAAGTACAGCCGCTTGGCGCACCTGAGCTTGAGGGCGGTGTAGTCCTGTGAAAACTACCGTCCGTATCGTAAAGAGCAAATTGGCAGGAACCAAAAATGCACAAATGGCGATACAGTTAGCGCGTGAAAACTCAGATAATGCGTTGAAGTCGAACATTCACGAATTTGGATGAGTACTTTTGCTAGTCTATCTCTATGATAGAAGTTCACAACATGGGACTTTTATCCAATTCGGCGGAAATCACTACCCTAAGCTGCTAGTTAGCGTGGAGAGTTAAGGGCTGTTCTTCAAAAGCGATCGCTGATGTCGAACTTAGACTGACAGTGAGTTGTACAATATGACGGTTGTATTCTGCGACACAGGCAGTGATCGAGCGCTACACCCTGCCCGAAATGGGCGAATTGTGGACGGAAACCTACAAGCTCAAAACCTGGCTTCAGGTAGAAATTGCCGTTTGCGAGGCACAAGCCGAACTGGGTGAAATTCCAGAGGCGGCAGTTGAGGAAATTAAACAGAAAGCGAACTTTGACCCCAAGCGGGTGCTAGAAATTGAGGCGGAAGTCCGCCACGATATGATCGCCTTTCTTACGAATGTTAATGAGTATGTCGGCGATGCGGGTCGTTACATCCACTTGGGTTTGACAAGTTCCGATGTTTTGGATACTGCTCTTGCTCTGCAACTTGTCGCAAGTTTAGACATTATCCTGGAACGATTGGAGCAACTTAGTCAAGCGATTCGCTTCCAAGCCCAGAAGCATCGCGATACGGTGATGATTGGTCGTTCTCATGGAATTCACGCTGAACCGATAACCTTTGGTTTTAAGTTGGCAGGTTGGTTAGCAGAAGTGTGTCGGAATCGCGATCGCCTTGTGCGTCTCCAGCAACAAATTGCGGTTGGGAAAATATCGGGCGCAGTAGGAACCTACGCCAACATTGACCCGAAAATTGAAGCGATCGCTTGTCAGAAATTGGGGCTGCGACCGGATACGGCTTCAACACAGGTAATTTCACGCGATCGCCATGCTGATTATGTACAGCAGTTTGCCCTTTTAGGAGCAACAATTGAACGCTTTGCTGTTGAAATTCGCAACCTGCAAAGAACTGATGTCCTAGAGGTCGAAGAATTCTTCTCCAAAGGACAAAAAGGCTCCTCAGCAATGCCTCACAAGCGCAACCCGATTCGTTCAGAACGACTCACCGGGATGGCGCGAATCCTACGGGGACACGCTGTTGCTGCGTTAGAAAATGTTGCTCTTTGGCACGAGCGAGATATTTCTCACAGTTCTGTTGAACGAGTCATCTTACCAGATGTTTGCATCTTGACTCACTTCATGTTGGTAGAAATCACCGATTTGGTGAAAAACCTGTTGGTTTATCCAGAAAACATGAAGCGGAATATGAATCTCTATGGTGGCGTTGTCTTCAGCCAACGGGTGCTACTCACTCTGGTGGGAAAGGGAATGAACCGCGAAGAAGCGTACAGCATCGTGCAATCTTGCGCCCATGAAGCTTGGAATAAACCAGAAGGTGATTTTCACGCTCTCATTGCCAAAGATGCTCGTGTGACTAGTCAGTTAACGCCAGAAGAAATTGAGGCGTGTTTTGACCCGCAACACCACTTGAAGCACTTAGATGAGATTTATCAACGCTTAGGCATTTAGCAAACGAAGGCTTACTCACTTTGAAACTAAGGTGAGTAAGTCCTAAGTTAGGATTGCTAATTTAGCTGTAGCAGAAAGCGGTCAGCTATCAGCTTTTTTGTTTTCCTTGCTCTCTCTAGTTTTCACACACCTCCCGTCGTACCTCATCCAAGTGAAAACCGCTCTATAAATCCCAACTCACTAACAACCAACAACTATTAGTGTTCTAGGCAAAAATGAAGATGTTAGTGTAGCCCATGTCAAGTCCCGCAGATAAGGTTGCTACCTGTACTTGTTCAATTGCGCCTGTACCATCTACATCAAAGAAGAGGGCACCACTGTTGCTGTCATAAATAAAGCGAGTGCTTGCATCCCCAGCAGCTGAACCAAAGGTAAATTGCTCAGAACCTAGCACCGCACCAGCAGTGAGTTCACCCCCAAAACCACTAGCAGAGAAACAGAGTTTATCCTCAGTCACTTGGAAATCAGTGATGGTGTCTACTCCGGTTGTGCTGTACCAACGGAAGAAACGATCCGCCCCATCGCCGCCAGTTAGGAGATCGTTATCTAAACCACCAACTATGCGATCGCTACCTTCATTCCCTAAGAGCGTATCACTTCCAGACTTACCTATTAGTGTATTGTTGGCATCATTCCCGGCGATAATGTTGTCGAGTTCATTGCCTATGCCATTGATATTATCGGTTCCCGTTAAAGTTAGATTTGCTTCACCTGCTGGCAGAGTGGTGCTAACAGAAGACAGCAAGGGATTAGTATCCCATTCAAAAGCGGCAAACCGGGTGAGGCTACCAAACGCTTCAAACTGACCGAAACTATTGTCGCTCATTAAAATAAGCGATCGCGTTCCATCAGGCAACGTTGGGCCAAAGGTCATCCCTTCAAAATTGTCAGGGGTAAAACCTAAAGACGAGAATTCTGGAGAAAGTAAATTAGCAACTAAGGTTTTCTCTACAGGTATAATGCCAGGTGCATTACCAATATCGTCAAAAGCACTAATATCTGTTGCACCCTCTAAAGACACCTGATACAGCTTTAAGCTAGGTAAAACGTTGACGACAGAGCGCTCCATCACGAGCAGTGTGTTTTCATCTATCGCTAGGATTTCAGAAATGCCAGTAGCGTTGTCAGTGTTGTAAAGATATTCGGCTCCTGCTGAATTTGTCGTCAGGTCGTAGCTCAAGATGCGGCAAGCACTACCAGCATTGAATGTTGAAGCCGTACCATCCTGTTCGAGAGCATTTTCTGTTGCTGCAAAGAGAAATTGTTGGTCAGGGGTAATCGTTAGACCTTCAAACCCTCGATTATCCCGAATCCCAAATGTTGTGTCGGCTGAGGCGGTAAACTTCTCAGGAAGAGCCAGTGTCTGATTTTGTAGTCCTGTGTCTACGTTAAATTGATTCACAAATGGCTGAGCGATTGGCGAACCAAAAACACCTTCTGACGAGATGAAAACATTGCCGCCATTGGTGACGGCGATGCCCTCTGTATCAGAAACATTGGCAGCAAAGGGAGTACCGTTTGGGTTGGCTAGGAATGTTACATCTGTGAAATTAACCGCTTGTGGAGTACCTGCACTTAAAGTACTTAGGTCAACTGTGAGGGAGTAGAAGCGGACGGGACCATTACCATTGTTGCGGCTATCGGAGATGGCGTAGTAAACGTTATTTGCTGCATCGTAGGTAATCCCGGATAACCCACCGACTGTGGTTCCGTCAAACGTTGTTGTTGAGTCAAAACTTGACTGACCGATAAATGTAAGTGCCATTCCTAACGTCCCTTATTAATATTGAAATTAGCTAATCTAAGTTATCTTGGTGCAATCTCCTAATAAATTCTAGTTTTTTCCTCTTTTCGGAGAACGGCAAGAATTTCTGTAAAAATTCACACAAAATTGTCCTGAACTTCACAATTGCTTTAAGGGCATCAGTCACGAAAAATAGGGGCACTGTAGAGTGTGTCCCTAGATGTGTCTTGCATTACCACGCAAGCTGTAAGTTTGAGGGGCTTGCTTAAGCGGTCACGCATTTAATTTGTATTATGCAGTCTGGGCAAAGGGTTAAAGGGCAAGGGAAAAACCTTTTCCCCTTTAACCTTTCACCCTTCAGCTTTTCCCTAACACCGATTAGTTAAATAGGTGATGCGAGATGCACAAGAGCTTAGTATCTACGGTTTCCCAACCACTTGGCAGCAATTGCACCTAAAATCGCTCCCACGAGAGAATTACTGAGAAATTTGACAATTACAGGTTTTTCAGATACCACGTTCTGAAAAATTTCCGGATGATTGTCATAGGTGAACACTGCAAGTTGGCTAACGTCATTCCCATTCATGTGATTGGCATGGCTGCTAGATAATTTCAGTTGCTCTTCTAAATCGCGATCGCTTATCCCTATTCCTTTTAGTTGCTTGAGAAATTCACGGGCAACATCATGGCGTTCGTCCGACTTAATTTGTGCGATCGCCTTTTTAAGTTCTGGCTCCATCTCACGGGAAGGAATATGATTTGGGTGTAGAGAATCTCCAGACGCTTGCTGTTGTTCATTTGCTGAAGAACACTGAGTAAAATCATCAAGATTTTGATAATCCTGTTCTGGAACTGCTGAAACCAGTTCCTCCAAAGGGTCTATATCGCCACCCGCCAAATCTTGAGTGATTTGGCGGTTATAGGGTTCGTCCTTCGTCATGATTTTTATCTCTGTGTACATTTTAATTTTTTTGAAAAAAGTGTGATTAAAAGCGAACTATTTAACTAAAGCTGGTTGAAAGCTTTTCTTCTTTTATCCCACGCTTACTGAATACTTTAGTATTGGCAAGCACTAAAAAAGAGGCAAAGCTGTAAAGAATTGACAAGCTTTTGGAGTGAAATTTACAGCAGCCTCCTGAAACTTCAGTATTTTCCTATTACCCAAGCCAAAGAAGAAGAGGGTCTAGATAATTGAAAAACTATCTAGACCCTCCGACATTAGCTAGTAATACAACTATTCAAGTGCTTCTTTGGCTTTGTCTTTTAAGTCTTCAGCGGCATGACGGGCTTGGCTTTCAGCCTGCTTAGCTTTACCTTCTGCCTTATCTTCAGGGTCACCAGTAATATTACCTAAAGCTTCTTGAGCCTTGCCTTCAAGGTTTTTACCTGTAGCTTTTGCTCTATCTTCAGTACTCATGTTTTTCTCCCTATTCTTTAAATTTGATACATTTTGAAAAATGCGGGCAAAAAGTTTTGCAACTTTGTTTACCTTATGTATCGAATTTATCTGAAATTCTTTACCTCTTCGTCCATCCATAGAAGTATTAGTCAGCAGCCTCTCTTCTTCCTAAAAGCGCAGATTTGCCAAGCAACAATTAGCTTTCCGTGATGAAGCGTAACATTAACAAGTCTGTGACAGTTGCCTCTTCAAGCTTTACAAAACTTATAAATTCTACTTACAGATCGAGAGGGAGATAAGCTTACAATGACTTAAAATTACACAAACAATTAAGCGTGCCTGTAACTCTACTTGGGTGCTATCTTGCTTATCTCCAAAGAGAAAAAGTTTTGACAACAAAGCAAGATGCTAGTGGAACAAGCACGCTGATTAATTTAAGTTAGTTGAATTTAATCTAAATAACCCATGATATCTTCAGCACCATCAAGGTAATTTGAAGCGATTGGACGGTTTCCGATGATCATTGCTGTCTCGGAAAGTTGAAGACTACTGGTAGCGATTGGACGCTCTCCGGAGAGGGTAATTGTATCCCATACCTTAATATTGCTAGCAACGATTGGGCGCTCTCCCATCGCTGAAATTGTTCCAAGAACCTGAATATTACTAGAATCAATGGGGCGGTTGCCCGGTAGAGGAGTTGTTAAAGCAGGCTGAGAGGATGTCTGTATAGCAGCTTCTTGTAAATTTGCTGGGACTGGCATGGCAATAACTTGTGCTCCGTTACTCGCGTTTACACTTGGCTTTTGTGAAGTTTCTACACTATCTACAGCTACTGGGCTTTTAAGGTTTACTTCCTGACTCTTTTTACTCCTACGACTACTCGTACTACTGGAGTTGTTGGCTTTGGCAGTAGCGCTATTGCTCATAATCGATACCTGTAATCTCTAACAGACTTTCTTCAGGAGCGGGAGCATCACGAGTTTTGACTCTCGATTATTTTTTCCGCTCCAAATTGTTAGAAATATTATAAAGGTAAAGCTATCTTAAGTAAAATATACACAATTCTATAAGTCTATGAATATTTGTAAATATAGACTTAACTCTACTATCTCTATCGACAAATTTCCCACCCACTTAGATGCCACTTCGCTTAGCTACTGTGGCAAGGTCAAATCAAGACGCAAGAAGCTTACGCCCAAGTTTATAGTTGGTGCAGCAGCCTCGTGCCGTTCTCAAACGTAAACTGGCTATCTGAATCCTCTTATCTGAGCGTCATTTTTCTTAAGTTGGTGCCATTCAAGGTAAATGAGAGAGCAGCTAGTTACTCTTGGAACTGAGATTCCAGAGCCATCTGCATCGATAATTGTGTTGTTAATGTCGTTTCTGTCTTGCTATTTGGATCTTTAATGCTCATCTCATTATTGGAACTAATCGACACATTAGAGCGAGTCGGCATAGCTGCATTCAATGGCATGATCATCTGTCCTTGACCTTGAGAGGTAAGGGATTTTAAGGTAAAGTCTGCACCGGCGGGTGTCCCTGGTAGAGTCAGGTTTTGAGTATTGGCGTTCTGTTCTAGGGTGACGTTAATCGTCGCGACATTATCTTGTAGATCCACCAACTCATAAATCGTACTCTGGGATAGGTTAATTCCTGATAAGTTAAGTGATGAGGTAACCCGCCATTTTGCCCCTTTCCCGATCGCTTCAGCGGGAACTGGCGAAGAAAATTGATCGAGGGAATTTGATAATTGCTCAAATAATTGTTCGGTGATTGGGTCACTTCCCTCTGGGAGATCAAAGTTGCCTGATTTGACTTGTCCTCGATTATCAGTAATGTAAGTGCCATTAAGACCGACTAGCTGCTGGATTGTCGATCGCATACTCTCAAGTAGTTCTGGTGGGACAGCGCTATCAGCGACAACATCAGCGTCGGTGTAGGCGAACTGTAAGTGAATATCCCCATTCGGATCGACCTGAGTGACTGTAACATCCATCTTCATCACACTTGTCGGAATTTTGAACTTGGGTACAGCTTGACCCCCTACCGAGCTTGCTGCGTCCATTGTTGTAGTGATGTTAACCGTTTGCTTGGTGTTAGCGGGTGGTGTAAAACGCAGTTCCTGTCTGGGTTCTGCCCCTGTGCTAAGAATTTCTATTTGTTGAGTTGGCGTAGCAGGGCTAGTTTTGGAATTGTTAGTTTGTGCCATTACAAACGGCGTTTGGGCGCTGACAGGTGCAGCGGCAGGCTTAAGTGTGCCTCCGGTAAGGAAAAGACAAACAGAGGTTGCGAATAATATCTTTTTCATGAGTTTAGTTTGTGGAGAAAGCTCATTTATCAAGTGTTAGCGCTCACATTCTAGCTTTTGTACCTTTGGAAGTTGGCATAGGCAATCTTTGGGGATACGGGTGCGATCGCGTTAGCGCAACGTTCTTTTAACTGCTGATAGCTGACCGCTAACTACTACATTGCAGAATGCTTGAGCAATAAAGTGCGATTACAGCAGTGATAAGAGTCACAGGGTTATGTTGAGAATTTTAAAACTCTAAGCGTTAGTGACAGGATATGATATTCTTGCATTATTTGTTGCTCACAAACCTTCAAAGCCTGGATGAGCAGTGGTTCCCTGACTGAACCTTTTCTTTTGCTAAAGAAATATTACTAATATTTACGATTGAAGATTGAAAGAATACCAGCGATAGAAGTTCTACACTCTGACGCGCCTGATAGTAATGGTGAAATTTTTTGAGTTGCTAATTCCTTAGTTGACTTATTTTTGCTGTATTGCTAAGGATTAATGTTACTAATAGTACACTCCTTTAGCCAGAGGAGATGTAGTAGAAATCCAAGTAATTTAGTTGAATGTGGAAGTTTTTGAGTAAATTTCTTGGTTCCTTATTTATTATTGGTAGATGTTTTAGGTGGAGATATGAAGCTCGACTTCTATAGATTCTCCTTTGCTGAGGCAGGGGAATGAATTGTTGATATTACTTTTACGGAAAATAGTATAAGGTAATGCGAACTCAAAATTCTAACCACCAAACAAATAGTAATCAGATAAAGGCTTTTTATACTCAAAAGCTAGAGACGCTTAGGGAAGATTCTCAATCTAATTCTAGCAAACAAGAAAGGTTTCCTCTAGGAACTCAAGAAACTATATGTAATTTTTTCTTGTCCCAGGTCAGAAAAAAATCACCAGATTGGCTTTTGCAGCATTTTGATAACTTATTTATTTCACAAGTTGAAAAAGTTCCAGTAGACATTCATCATGCGTTGTATGCAATTATTAGCTTAAATCAAAGAGATATCTTTAATAGTACAATAATTCGATCATGTTATATTTTAATCAACAACTGGAGTGCTGCTAGACATTATCAACAAATACAGCAACTCATTCAACTTTTTGCACAATTACCAGAAGTACCCAAAAATCAAGCCTTATCTCCAACTCGGCAACGTCTAAGACGCTGGTTAAAGGATTTCTTTCACAGCAAGGATTATCAAGAACTCAATCTATTTGTTTCCAAGTACACTAGTCGAGAAAAATCTCGTTGGAGTAACCGTTATGCTTCTTATCTCCTAACTGCTCAGTATCAAGATACTAACAAGCCAATAGAACAACGAGAAGCTGCCAAACTAGTAGCGCATCAGTTAAAGGAGCAGTTCAAGCTTGACTTAGCGATGTACACCGCTTATACACCCCAGGTAGCCGCGTCTATTAAACGATACCAAAACCCAACGGTTTTAGGTGCAGATGTTCTGCGTTTAATGCAGACTATTCTAACTAAGCGAGGAATGTTTAGTTACATCAATTTTGCAAATATTTTTAGAAAACAAGTTGTGGGGATTAGGTATAAAAACTTAAAAGAAAGCTTTCTTAAATATTTAGTATTTTCTCTGAAAAAATGTGAATTAGTGGAATTAGTGGAAATCTATATTTCAGAACATTTAGATTCGCTTTATCAAAGGCATGAAAACCAAGGATGGGACTCTTATTTGCTTCTAAGGACTTGCAATCGAACCATTGAACTCTTGACAACTCAAACCAAGGGAAAACCTTCTAAAATATTTAGTTTATTAGTAATTCAAGGTAAATCTTTAACCTTGTCTATTCTTCTTCTTAAAATAATTTTAGTTAGTAAGAACAGCTATATTCATTTAGAATCTTGCATTGGTTATTTGATTCAATATTATGAGGATGAATCAGAATCAGAATGTCAGTGGTTAATTAGCTTCCTAGAAGTCTTAAAAATTACTTTGACTGTTTATGCTGAGAATATTCGCTACAACTTGGTAAGCGTTGAAACTGAGCGACATAAGGAGGAGGTAGGTGAGGCAGGTGATGATATTCGTTCTTATAGGGTTTTTTCTCAGGTAAAGCCAGAACCGAAACAATAGGGAGGTAGGGAAGTAGGAAGGGGAGAATTCCAATTGTACAAATACATTTTCTTGTGGGACAAGCCGGAAAGCCTGTCAAAGCTAAAGGGTGGGCATCCTGCCCGCCCCACAACAAATTATCTCTGCAAAAATGAGATGCATCCAAGTGAATGCATGTTATTCCACCAACTGTCTTAGTACATACGGTAGGATACCTCCATGACAGTAGTAATCGACCTCGATCGCAGTATCGAGCCTTAGAAGCACTGGCACCTCTTTCTTCTCTCCTAACGGGTACTCGATCAAGAGGGAGAGAGTCTGGCGGGGAGCAATGCTGCTTTCCAAACCCTTGAGGGTAAATAGCTCCTCCCCGGTTAGCCCCAAACTAGCGGCGTTCGTTCCCTCCAAGAACTGGCAGGGCAAGACTCCCATGCCTATCAGGTTGCTCCGGTGAATTCGCTCAAAGCTTTGGGCAATAACTGCTTTAACTCCCAGGAGACTCGTTCCCTTCGCTGCCCAATCCCTGGAACTGCCAGTGCCGTACTCTTGTCCCGCAATGACTACAAGGGGAGTATTAGAGGTTTGATACTGCATTGAAGCTTCATAAATCCCCATCCTCTCACCGCTAGGATGATGGACAGTTACGCCTCCTTCAGTTCCGGGAACCATTAAATTTTTGATTCGCACATTCGCAAAGGTGCCACGAACCATCACATCATGATTGCCACGACGAGAACCATAACTGTTGAAATCTTCGACAGCTACTCCATGCTCCTTGAGATAGGTTCCTGCTGAAGAACTCGGTTTAATTGCACCTGCGGGACTGATGTGATCGGTGGTAACTGAATCTCCAAATATCGCAAGAGGTCGGGCGTTGATAATGTCAGCTACCTTCTCAGGTGACATACTGAACCCTTCAAAGTATGGAGGCTCTTGGATGTAGGTGGAGGTGGTGTCCCATTCGTACACTTCGCCGCCAATGGAACGAATTTCATCCCAAAGCTGATTCTTGTGTTCAACACCCTTGTAGAGGCTTTGATAAGTATCGGGGTCTAACGCTGATGCGGTATGTTCGCCGATTTCCTCTAAAGTCGGCCATATTTCCTTCAAATAAACGTCCTTCCCCTCCTTATCTTTTCCCAGAGGTTCGTTTAGCAAATCGACTAGCATACTTCCCGCGATCGCATAAGCGACCACAAGCGGAGGACTCATCAGGAAGTTGGCTTTGATATTCTGATGTATCCGGGCTTCAAAGTTACGATTGCCTGAAAGTACACTCGCTGCAACGATATCCTTCTGCTGGAGAAGTGCCTCGATCGCAGGCTCAATTGGGCCAGAATTTCCAATGCAGGTCGTGCAACCGTAGCCCACCAAATTAAAGCCTAATTCATTAAGATAAGGCTGCAATCCCGTTTTTTCCAAGTAATCGGTCACCACACGCGAACCCGGTGCCAGCGAGGTTTTCACCTTAGGATTCACGCTCAGTCCCCGTTCTACCGCCTTCTTTGCGACCAGACCTGCCGCAAGCATTACACTGGGATTGGAGGTATTGGTACATGAAGTAATCGCCGCAATCAGTACATCTCCATGAGCGATTTCAAGCTCAGTTGTTGGAAACTCCTCCCGAATTGCCTGCTCCTGCTCGTCTGGCAGCACCTCCTCGATCCGATCTGGAGTCGGACGATTGGTCATCATCTCGATCTCGGTGATGGTGCTTGTGTCTTTCGTACTTTGGTTTCCAGCACCCATCGGTACTGTCTCAGGTGCCTGTTCGCCTCCACCCTGATGCGATCGCTCTATATCAATATCTTGGGTGTTGCTAAACTTTACGCCGATCTCGGAAGCGGGTTTACTATACCCTGTCGCTGTCTGGGATTGCAGCGTCTCCAGGAAACCTGGTTTTACATTTTCCAGAGCAATTCTATCCTGAGGACGTTTTGGGCCAGCGATCGAAGGAGTCACTTCAGCCAGATCGATTTCCACTACCGTACTGTACTGGCATTCACCCTCTTGAGGAATCCCAAACATTTTTTGAGCGGTGTAGTAGTTTCGTAACGCATCTACCTTGGCTTGGCTGCGTCCGGTTGCTGCCAGATAGTCACAGGTTTTTTCGTCAATCGGGAAGAAGCCAATTGTCGCGCCATACTCAGGAGACATATTGCCAATTGTTGCGCGATCGGTCACGGATAAGGAAGACGCTCCCTCACCATGAAACTCTACAAATTTCCCGACTACTTTCGTCTTGCGAAGCAGTTCAGTAATATGAAGTACGAGGTCAGTGGCTGTGACTCCCTCCCGAAGCTTACCCTTCATGCAAACGCCTACTACGTCAGGAGTAAGGATGTAAACTGGCTGTCCCAACATGGCGGCTTCTGCTTCAATCCCCCCAACTCCCCAACCGACTACACCCAGTCCATTAATCATCGTTGTATGAGAATCTGTCCCGACAATGGTGTCAGGGTAGTAGACTCCCTCCTTCTCCAGCACTCCTTGAGCAAGGTATTCAAGATTTACCTGATGACAGATTCCAATTCCCGGTGGTATGACATTGAAGCTCTTGAAGGACTGCTGGCACCACTTAAGGAACTCGTAGCGAGAGATATTCCGCTTGAATTCCATCTCCAAATTAAGGTTAAATGCATCAGCTAGACCTGCAAAATCGACCTGTACTGAGTGGTCGATCACAAGGTCTACAGGCACAAGCGGTTCAATGATTTCGGCAGGTTGCCCCATTCGGGCTACAGCCGATCGCATCGCTGCCAGATCGACTCCGAGAGGGACTCCGGTAAAGTCTTGGAGCAACACCCTAGCAACGATAAACGGAATCTCAGCTGTGCGATCGGCATTCGGCTGCCAGGAGGCTAAGGTCGTAATGTCTGACTCTTGGATTTTCTTTCCGTCGCAATTCCTCATCAGCGACTCAAGAATAATCCTCAGACAGACAGGAAGTCGGGAGATTTCTCCGATTCCTGCCTCTTCAAGCTGAGGGAGTGAGTAGAAACGACCCTCTTTAGAGGAGGAAACGGGAAAGGTTTGAAGAAATTCAGTGCGATCAAATCCCATAGATGGAATCACAACTGGGCTTTTATTAGATGTCATGCTCATCGGTAGTCACGCGCTCTGGTAAATGTTGGATATCAAAGAATAAAGACTGAGCGTACTGTGTCAGTAGTCGCCATGTTATGAGCCTCCTATCGAGAGAACTTAATAAAAAAAGTTCACAGAAAGCAGACAAGAACTGGAAACAAAAAACACTTACCTGTCCAGTTTACTTGTTAGTGAAAACTTAGCTTGATTACAACTATTTTGTGTCTATCAACAGATAGTTTATCTTACTAAATCTCTGTACCTTTCGGCAGATACCTCTGACGTTTTCATTATCCCTACGGGTCGGGAAGATTCTCTTGTGACGCTTTGCTGGTCTACTTCAGAGTCTCTTAGCCTGTGCCTGTTGATTAGCATAATCCACAAGCACTCTGGTTAGATGGCAGCCCCATTAATCAGGGAATATTAACAATCTAATTGATATTCCTATTATGTACTTTGGGTACTTCATCAGCATCCAGGCAATCAGTGATGCCAATAATGTCTAGGTTTATGTATGTAAGGCATAGAGAAAGACATTTGTGGTTCAATACATCTTCTATCTTTCGAGATAAATTTCTCAGATTTTGTGCTATTTATAAGCGCGATCAAGAATTGAAAACGTTATCAAATATACGGATAGGCTTATCCAAACTTTGATACAGATTAGTAGTAAATTCATAGCTTTAACTACAGAGTTAAACCCTTTGGGAGCATGTCAGTTTTGCAAACAATCTCCTGCCCTCACCTCCCAGCCCCCTCTCCCAATACTGGGCGAGGGGGAGCCAAATTCCAGTTCCCCTTCTCAAGAGCGCTCTTGAGAAGGGGTTAGGGGATGAGGGCTTATTGACAGGCTCCCAACCCTTGTGTTTAAAAAAAGCCGTTAAAGAAGACCTTTAGAAAAATCTAATCAACCTCAATCAGTTGGCAAATCGCCTGTACAAGACCCAGTTCAGATTGACTTCCACGTACTGGATATATCTCACTGCGCCTGGGTCAAATTCCTGAAGTTACTGGAGAATTCTATGTCCAAAACTGCTACTCAATTATCAACTCGTCTGGATTATTACTATCAACAAATCAAGACCATTATTCTTTCACGCCAGAATCCGATCACAGGTTTACTACCTGCAAGTACTGCCGTTAATGCTCATGGTGACTATAACGATGCCTGGGTGCGAGATAACGTCTACAGCATTTTGGCGGTGTGGGGTTTGGCGCTAGCTTACCGCAAACTTGATGAAGATAAAGGACGTATCTATGAACTAGAACATAGCGTCATCAAGTTGATGCGTGGGTTGTTGTACGCGATGATGCGACAGGCTCATAAAGTTGAGCATTTTAAATATACCCAGGCGATAAAAGATTCTTTACACGCCAAGTACGATACCCAGACGGGTGACATTGTTGTTGGCGATGGGGAATGGGGACATTTACAAGTTGATGCAACCTCGCTTTGGCTGCTGATGCTTGCCCAGATGACCGCTTCAGGGTTGGAGATTATCGATACGATTGACGAGGTGAACTTTGTCCAGAATCTAGTTCACTACATCGGACGTGCCTATCGAACTCCCGATTATGGCATTTGGGAGCGAGGTAACAAGATTAATAATGCCCATCCAGAACTGAATGCTAGTTCCATCGGAATGGCAAAAGCGGCACTGGAAGCGATCAATAAATTAGATTTGTTTGGTGTCCGTGGTTCTCAAGCCTCCGTTATCCACGTCCTACCGGATGAAATTGCTCGCGCCCGAATTACACTGCAAAACCTGTTGCCTAGAGAATCTAACTCTAAAGAAGTTGACGCGGCTTTGTTGAGCGCGATTAGTTTTCCTGCGTTTGCGGTGGAAGATGAGGAGTTAGTGGAACGCACACGTTTGGAAATCATCAACAAACTGCAAGGACGATATGGTTGCAAACGCTTCTTGAGGGATGGACACCAAACGGTTTTGGAAAATTGCGATCGCTTGCACTACGAACCTTGGGAACTGCAACAGTTTGAAAATATAGAGTGTGAGTGGCCGTTGTTTTTCACCTACCTACTTCTGGATGGCATATTTCGGGGAGATGCAGCACAAGTCAAAGAATACCAGGAGCGTTTGGAGTCAATAGTAGTTGAACGCGATGGTTTACGTCTCCTACCAGAGCTTTACTACGTTCCCGCTGAGAATGTAGAGGCAGAGAAGGCAAATCCTCACAGCCAGCCACGTTTGGCGAACGAAAATATTCCATTGGTTTGGGCGCAAGGGTTGTATCTGCTGGGTCAGATGCTGAGTGAAGGGTTATTGTCCGTTGGCGATATTGACCCACTAGGACGCTACTTACGTGTAGGGCGGCAACGGGAAGTCGTCGTACAAATCGCACTGCTGGCGGAAAATGAAGATTTGCAAGCCAAACTGGAAGTCTACGGTATTGAGACGCAAACTCCTGAGCAGATAGAGCCGATTCAGGTGCGTCACGCAGGAGAACTGTCAGCCGCTTATACCCAAGTTGGGCGCAACGACAAGCTGGGTATGAGTGGACGTCCGGCGCGGCGTTTGCGGAGTCTGACAACATCAAGAATCTATCGCCTTCGGGGCGAGACAATGGTCTTCCTGCCGTGCATTTTAGACCCGCAGCAATTTTACCTAACGCTTGACTACCATTTCCTGGTGGAACAGATTAAAAGTGAACTGGCTTATATTCGGGATCATTGGAATCCACCGGGGCGTCCGACAATGACGCTAATGTTGACCCAGACGATGCTGGAGACGGGCAGCGAGGCGTTGTTGGCATTGATGCAGGAACTAAAAGATGGTCATTGTAATGGTGTAAAGGTCAAACTGGGGCGGCTAAATCAGCTAATACTGAAAGCTGGAAGTGAACGGATTGATTTTCTGCACGACTTTGAATTTTCTAAGGAGTCGGTCAAAGATACCATGTCACGACGGTATCACTTGGCTTGCGCGAGTGAGAAAAACTTGCCGTTGAACTATACCCAAGAATTTCAGATCGAGTCAGAAACCGAGGTGGGAATCTTGCTTTCTCAGTTGCGTGAGTCTCTTAACCTCTATGAGCAAATTCAGTTGTTGCAGAGGTTAACCCGTCTCTGCGGTCTTGAGTTTGACACAGGTTTGGGTGGCTGGGGGCAATCGGTTACGGTGGCGGACTTGCTCGATGAAGTCTACACAAAGGCAGGTCATACTGGAGTTTGGGCAATTATTCGTCAAGCTGCGGGATTGCGACAGATGGTCGATCTTTGTTTGTCGGACATGGTGACCAATCTCTTGGTACGTGGTAAGCAGATTGCAGTCGGCAAGTCTTACAGTGAAGCATCGCTGATTACAAGCCCGATGCCTAACGACCAAATTATGGAAAAAATCCATCAATTCTGTCGGGAGGATATTCGCGATCGCGTCTTGAGTCAGGAAATTCTGATCTATCTCGGTATGTTAATTAGGTCGGAACCCCACTTGTTCAAAGGTCTACTGACGCTACGTGTAGGTTATTTAATTCTACTGATTACCAGCGAACTGGCACGGGAGTTGGGTGTCACTCAGGATGAAGCCCATCAACAGTTGATGGAATTTACACCGTTTGAGGTGACTAGGCGACTCCGTTCCTGCTTAGCTGGGTATGCAGGGATGAGTCAGCTATTACATCAGCAAGAATCGCTACAGCTTAAACAAAACGAGAGTGAAATTGATTGGGTGGTACAACCAGCAACACAAGATGAAACAGAGGTGTCAGAAGGAGGCTGGTTGCGTTATCGGCAACAGCAGGGAAGTATGAACCGCCTTCCGCCTGACTTTTTCAAATGTGTTTGGCGCTTGATGAAACACGGCAAAGGCGTGTTAATTGGCGATAAGCTAGAGCCTCGTAATCGTCTAGATAGTGACTTTTTGCTGGCACAGATGACACCGGGGGAAAAGAATTTTGCTCTGCGAGTGGAGCATCTGCTCAATAAAATTTCAGCACCACAGTACAGACAAGTCAATGTTGAGACGCTGATAACGCTGGCTCAAGTATGCGATCGCAACCCCAACTTGCAAATCAAAGAATATATTGTGCTGGATGTGCTAATTGGTCATGCCGTGCGACTGGCATGGCTGGAACGCTATCCTGAACGAGCCAACCACTATGATGAGGACAAAGCCGCTGCGTGGAGCCTGTTTTACAACACGTCTCCTTGCGATTGTGCAAACTTTTACGTCAAAGCGTTCCGCTTCCTCACCCAAGTTAGGCAAGTCAGTGTTGTGAAGAGCTGATACCTAGCTGTTCACGAGTGCGATCGCTCATGAACAGCTTCTCCTTGTAAAGATACTCCTCAAGCATCATTTTCTGGAATGCAATCGTCATAATTGCCAAGCCTGCTGCAAAGACATACCTGCTCTCACCATTTGATAGAAGCTTAACTGCCAGCCGTCTATTGTGGCTTAACAAGGTATTCAGTTGAAATTTCTTCCACCTTGCCAGCTTTTGCCATCGCTTGATGAATCAATGCCGCCGCTTCAGCACGAGTGATGAGGATGTTTGGGTTTAGTTGTTGGCGATTGGGATGATTGACCACAATCCCTGCTTGTGTCGCTGCTGCCACAGCGTTAGTTGCATACTTAGGAATTTGAGCAGCATCTTGATAAACCTGTAAAACTTGGTTAGGAGCCGCAGGTGCAGGTAAATTCAGCCCACTATTGAGCGCTAGCAAGGCTTGCAGCTTAGAAATTTCTTGTTGAGGTCGAAAGACATTTCCAGGATAGCCTCGCATAAATCCGTTGGCGCTTGCTTGCCGAATTGCTGATGATGCCCAGAACTGGTTAGCAACATCCTTATAGTCTGCGGTATATCTTGGAGTGCCTGCAACGGGTTTCTCGGCAAACGCTTTATCTAACTGAGCCGCGAATGCTGCCCTGGTTACTGGTTCGTCAGGGCGGAAAGTTCCATCAGTATAGCCAGCGATGACTTCTCTCTGGGTTAGTGCTTCAATGTAAGGACGTGCCCAATAGTCTTGAGGAACATCTGAGAAACCCTTAACTGGAGTAGCTTCCGCTTCCGCTTCCTCTGTCTTTGCGGCTGGAGCGGCTCCCACTATTAAGGGACCCACCGCTCGCTGCCCTACTCTTCGTGGTCCTACTGTTGTTGGTGAAGGTGACGGTGTCTCTCTTGCTATTGGAGTGGGTAACGTTGCTTCTGGCGTAGGGCTAGGAATGATTAAAGCCCCTGGACTGGCTGGAGTAGTTGTTGATGAAGGATCTAAGGCTTCAAAACCAAACCGATTGTCCTTTTGACCAAGCAACACAGCCAAAATTGTGCCAATCACACCGAAGGCGACAACAACACCAATTAACTCATCGAAACCTAGATTAGACGAACGGGGGTCACGAGGCGGTAAATTCGTCATCGGCACTTCACCTAATTAGCGGCAACAATGTCTCAATTCTAGTGACGGACTTGCATTCCGGCTCACTTGCTTCCGGTTTTAGTTTAGCGGTAAAGTGCTTCTTATTGAAGCTCCCCGTTCTAGCTAGCACTAGAGTACAAGAATTCGAGAGAGATGTTGCACCCACTCGGTTTGGATTAAGACTACAAATTCAGATAACTGGTGAGAGTGATGCTGTTTGTATTGAGAAATTCTGGAAGTAGCGATCGCATTTTTCTGTTCATTGTCTAGACAACCGCATCAATTCCAAACGTTACTGAATCAAAGTATGAATTGTTGATTGAAAGGGTTCAGAAGAATTCTGAACTCCTGTATTCTTCTTGTTCATGCTCGTTACCCCAATCCAGCACCCTGAAGATTATGATTTTCGACCAGTCAGAGTTTGAGCTTCGGTGTGAGTGGGGTGAGCAAGGCGTGGCAAAACTTGCCCCAATTAGTGATGTTGTAGTTATTGTTGATGTCCTCTCTTTTTCAACGTCTGTTGAAATTGCGACTAATCGGGGAGCAACAATATTTCCTTACCGATGGAAGGATGAATCAACTGTTGATTATGCCCAATCTGTGAATGCCGAACTCGCAAGTCAGAAGCGTCAAGCTAGCAATGGCTACTCCCTCTCTCCTGTCTCACTGGTTGATATTCCGGCTGGAACCAGACTTGTCTTACCATCACCCAATGGTGCTTCTCTGACTTTACGCACCGGGCAAACACCGACACTAGCTGGCTGTCTGCGTAACTGTAAGGCTGTTGCAGATTTTGCCCGAAGCTATGGAACCAAGATTGCTGTTATCCCTGCTGGCGAACGCTGGGAAGATCGAAGTTTACGTCCAGCTTGGGAAGATTTGATTGGGGCGGGTGCAATTCTCAGCTACTTAGATGGAAGACTCTCACCAGAAGCAGAAGTAGCTGTAGCAGCATTTCAGAATTTGAAAGGTAATCTCGGCACCACTTTGGAACAATGTAGTTCAGGTAAAGAGTTGGTTGCACGGGGATTTGCAAAAGATGTTGAACTTGCCGCCGCTATCAATATCAGTAGTTGTGTTCCGTTATTGGCTGATAACGCCTACCGCCTTCCATCTTTTGTTAAGAAAGATGCGATTAATGCATAGGGGCTAGGGGGATCTAAGGGGCGAGAAAACACGCCCTAGCCTCTAGCCTATGAAGAATGCGATCGCCACAAGCGGTAATGTGGGATTAAGGGAGTTAGCGATCGACAACGAAAACAGCACAATGGCTTCAAACGCATACGACTACGACGTAATCACAATCGGAGGTGGACACAACGCCCTGATTACCAGCGCCTACCTAGCTCAAGCTGGCTATAAAGTGGGAGTGTTTGAGCGTAGAGATATTATTGGGGGCGCTGTCTCTACTAAGGAAATTGTGCCAGGATACCGCTTCGACATTGGCGGCAGCGCACACATCCTGATTCGCTTAACACCGATTGTGCAGGAATTGAAGCTAGAGGATTACGGGCTAGAGTATATCGAACTAGACCCCATGTTCTTTGCCCCGTTTCCCGACGGTGATGCGGTATTCTTCTACCGAGATGAAGCAAAAACTATTAATCATCTAGAAGCCAAATTTCCCGGACAAGGCGAAGCTTACGCCCGTTTCTTAAACGATTGGCGACCCTTGATGATCCAGATCAAAGACTACTTCTTGAGTAGTCCTAGCCCATTCGAGTTGGGCAAGAAGATGATTGCTGGTAAGTCTAAGCAGGTGGGTTGGTTCAATACATTCCAAACGCTGTTTAGACCATTTGGTCAAGTCGTGGATGATTACTTCACTGAAGAGAAGATTAAAGCACCATTAGTCTGGATGGCTGCCCAATCTGGCCCACCACCTACTGAATCGCTGAGTGGCCCATTTGTACTTTGGCAACCGCTTTACCATGAAGGCGGTGTCGCCCGACCGAAGGGTGGTTCGGGAATGCTAACGCAAGCGATCGCAAAGCACATTACCGCTCATGGTGGAGAGGTACACTTAAATGCACCTGTCGAAAAGATTCTCGTAGAAGACGGACGTGCTGTTGGCATCGAAGTTGAAGGACAGACTTACACCGCACGGACAGTAGTTGCCGGAACTCATGCGATCGAAACATTTGGGAAACTCTTGCCACCTGAACATCGACCGAGAGGCGCAAAAAGAATGCGGACAGGTAATGGCTTTGCCGTTATGCTGCGTCTGGCACTGGATTCTCCGATCTCCTACACAGCCCATCCCGGTAAAGATGCTCGTGTTGCCTTGCAACTACTCTGTCGCGATCGCCAGCAAATCAACACTGCTTTCAGTGACTACCAGAAAGGTGAACCCGCACAAGACCCGCCCATCTTTGCAATGAGCTTCAGTGGGGTCGATGATACACTAGCTCCACCTGGTGGTGAAGTGTTGTGGTTGTGGGGACAGTATTTCCCTTACGAACTTGCCTCCGGAAACTGGGATGATCGGGCTGAAGAAGTATCCGAGAATATTCTAGATACCTTTGAGAAGTATGCTCCTGGAACCCGTTCCAAGATAGTTGGGCAATTATTCCAGCATCCCTTATGGTTAGAGCGTGAACTTGGCTTGTACCGAGGCAATGTCATGCACTTGGAAATGAGTATGGATCAGATGTTTATGCTGCGCCCTTTCCTTGGCATGGCTAACTACAAAACGCACCTCAAGGGGCTGTACCTAACTGGGGCAAGCACACATCCAGGTGGCGGAATCATGGGTGCATCAGGTCGCAATGCTGCACGGGTGGTACTCAAAGACTTAGAGCGTAAGAAACTTTGAGCTTCAAGGGATGGCGCACACCATTGAACGCGAGATTCCCGACTTCTCAAAGAAGTCGGGAATCTGAACTTCTGATAGAAACTTCTTAGCATTTTGAGTGTTTTTACCTCTAACCATTGAAGTTATGTTAAGTTCTATTTCCTTAGAAAGATAACCCTTAGGAGTACTTCTGAATACTGAGTCCTACCTCTTCCCTACTTATAGATTTGAACTAAAGGAAGAGGCTTTAAATGATGTTTATAGGGAGCATGAAACCATAAACTTCTAGGAGTATATACTTATGGTTTCTCAACCCTATGCGGTCTATCGGCTTCTTCTTCTAGTCTTTTGTGCTGTTCTTGGCATCGGTTTAATTCATGTAGGTTATCTTTTTGCCCTGTTCAATTATTTAAACTTTTAACATATTACAAATCGTTGTTTGAGTCGTAGCAGTGATATCCAAAACTACCGGATTAGTTTTGGTAGATTTCAATCTTCTAATTTTTGTAAGAGTGGGTTTCAAGAGTGTTCATAGTTTTCTATTTTTGTTAATTAAAACTAACTTCTTTCAAGAAAGATATCAAACTTAAATACTACAGTTTTTACAAAAACTATCTGGTTTATTATTTAAGTTGAATATAGCTTTTTTAATATAACCAAGGATTTGAGATATGAATCAGGACAATGATCAATCAATCCCTATTAGCAAACTTGCGGCTAAGCTCAAAACTGAAGTTGAGGAGGTTGAAGCTAAACAAGAGGAGCTAGAAGCTAAACAAGAGGAGCTAGAAGCTGAGCATAGTAAGATTCATCATGCTTCAGAAGAAGTCAAAGCTGAACAGGTTCAGGTTCAGCGTAAACGTAGCGAGCTTGAATATAGGCTCCAAGAGGTTAGGAATGAAGTTTAATCTAACAATAAGGTCTTATTCGCCCCCTAAATCCCCTAATTCTGGGGACTTTATTGCAGTTCTCAAATAAGTGGAGTACACTCAACTTCTGCCCTTTGCCCTCTGCCTTCTGCCTTCTGCCTGAAAGCCAACTACTTTGTACCTCAGCAAATAGAGAAACGCTATAAACTCCGGTTCCCCCAAAGTTGGGAGATAGGGGGGCAATTTGAGAAACCCCGTTAACCCTAGTAGAGTTAACGGGGGTATTAGCTAATTAAACAGCGCTTAGGTGAGCTTGAAGAAGGCAACCGCTAATGGTGGCAGGGTAATATTCAGTGAATAAGGGCGCCCGTGATAGGGGATTTCCTCAGCTTGTACTCCACCTAAATTACCCAAGCCACTACCACCGTATTCAGAGGCATCGCTGTTGAGCAATTCTTGCCAGAAGCCAGCAGCAGGAACACCGACTCGGTAGTTGAAGCGAGGTAAGGGAGTAAAGTTGCAGATTATCAGCACTGTTCCTGTAGGATTTGGGTTCCAGGCTTCAGGTTCTAGGCGAGTTGGCGATATCTCACCCTTAACCCCTGACACCTGAATGCTGCCTTTGCGAATTAAGCTGATGGTGCTGTTTTGGGAATCGTTGCAATCAATCCACTCAAACCCGGAGGGGTCGAAGTCGAGTTCGTGAAGTGCGCTTTCTTGTCGATAAGTGCGATTCAGGTCAGCTACCCATTTTCGTAAACCTTCATGCATGGGATTCTCCAACAGATGCCAGTCTAAGCTACTGTCGTGTTTCCACTCCTGCCATTGCCCAAACTCGCCGCCCATAAATAGCAGCTTCTTCGCAGATTGAGCGTACATATAGCCAAAAAGCGATCGCAAATTGGCAAACTTCTGCCAGTAGTCTCCCGGCATTTTGTCAATCAATGAACCCTTGCCATGCACCACTTCATCATGGGACAGCGGTAAGACAAAATTTTCATTAAATGCATACAGCATTCGGAAAGTCAAGGAATTGTGATGGTATTTCCGGTGAATTGGGTCATTGCTCATGTAGTTGAGCGTGTCATGCATCCAACCCATGTCCCACTTCATTCCGAAGCCTAAACCACCTAAGAAGGTTGGGCGAGATACCATCGACCAGGATGTAGACTCCTCAGCAATCGTGACGGTATCAGGGAAGCGCTGGTAAACAGCTTCATTGAAACGACGTAAGAATGCGATCGCTTCTAGATTCTCATTACTGCCATGTTGATTCGGTATCCATTCCCCTTGCTTACGGGAGTAGTCCAGATAAAGCATAGAAGCCACCGCGTCCACCCGCAACCCGTCAATATGGCATTTCTCTAACCAAAAGAACGCACTACTGATGATAAAACTGCTAACTTCATTGCGTCCATAGTTAAAGATCAAACTACCCCAGTCAGGATGGTAACCCTGACGTGGATCAGCGTGTTCGTAAAGATGTGTCCCGTCAAAGTAGGAGAGTCCATGCTCATCAGTAGGGAAGTGAGACGGCACCCAATCCAAAATCACACCAATATCATGCTGGTGCAGGTAGTCCACCAAATACATGAAATCTTGAGGCGTTCCGTAACGGCTAGTCGGGGCAAAGAAGCCTGTAGTTTGATAACCCCAAGAACCAAAGAAAGGATGTTCCGTAATTGGCAGAAACTCAACATGGGTATAACCCATCTGCTGCACATATTCAGTCAGCTTCGGCGCAAGTTCTCGGTAGCTAAGAGAACGATTGCCGTCTTCAGGGACTCGCATCCATGAGCCTGTATGGACTTCGTAAATTGCAATTGGAGCATCCAGAGCGTTATGCTTCTGGCGCTTGTTCATCCACTCGGAATCATTCCAGGTATACTCAGTGTCCCAAACCACAGAAGCGGTTTTGGGCGGCACCTCATACGCCAGTGCAACGGGGTCAGCTTTCTCTACCTCATAACCCCCGTGGGAAACGATGTGGTACTTGTAAATAACACCTTTGCTAATCCCAGGAATAAAACCTTCCCAGATTCCGGTATAGCCTCTAGCCGTTAAGGGGTGGCTATCTCGATTCCAGCCATTAAAGTCACCTTTGACAGAGACATAAGCGGCGTTGGGTGCCCAGACAGCAAAGTAAGTTCCTTCAACCCCATTGTGTGTTAGCTGGTGAGAACCTAGCTTTTCATACAAGTTAAAGTGAGACCCCTCATTAAATAGGTAGAGGTCGTCCTCGGTGAGCAGCGTCACATTAGTACTAACTGCTGATTGAGTCGTAACCATGATTTATTTCCTCCTTGTTTTAGCGGTTAGCTTTCAGCTAGGGATAGTCTTTAAAAGCTGATAGCTGATAGCTTCTTAATCTGAAAATTCCAGCAATTGGAGAATCCGTTGAAGTGGGATTTCTGCCCAATCAGGGCGATTGTTAAGTTCGTAACCCAACTCATAAACGGCTTTTTCCAACAGATAAGCATCTAGCAGCACTTGCAGTTCTTGCGAAGACTTCGGTAAGAAAGTCGCTTCTGCGGCTGTGAGTAGATAGCTATTGAGGAAAGCACTGGCAACCCAGCCATACCAAAACTGCGCCCATTGCTCCATAGTTGGGAGACTTTCAGGACGAATCATCCCACTATCGACTTCATTGCGGAGTGCCTGGTTTACCGCGTAGTTGAAGGATTGCAGCATCCCGGCGACATCTCGCAGAGGACTCCGCTTCATCCGCCGTTCACTCATCGGGCGGGCGGGTTCTCCTTCAAAATCAATGATGATGAAGTCTTTACCCGTGTAGAGAACTTGCCCCAGATGGTAGTCTCCGTGATTACGGGTTCGTTGACCTGTAATCTTTAGGTTCAAGATTGACCCAAAGCGATCCATCAGTTGTTCCTGACGGTTAAGGACAGTCTGCCCCAAGTGTTGTGTTTCTGGTGGCAGTTGTGAAAGTCGCTTTTTCAGCAACAGTAAGCTGCGCCCTGCCAAGTTACGCATGTACTGATAGATTGATCGCTGGTAGAACGACGTAAAGCCTTCCGGGGCAAAATCAGGATTTTCTGAATCAGACGCTAATGCCAAGTGCAGTTCAGCGGTGCGCTGACCTAAAAGTTCACTACTGGCTAAGTAAGAACCAATAATTTCCTTCGCTAGATCGGGAATACCAACTGACAAATCAGAGACGAGGGCGTTGGATGGCAGTTCTACTTGATTGATATCAATTTGCCTAACCAGCACTTGCTCGAAATAGTCGCGTAAACCATCCAGTGTATAAGACCAAGCATCTCTGGTATCTGGGACAAACTCTTGTAATATCCCAAGCGTCACAGGTTGGCTTCCTGGGCTACGGTACTCCAATGCCCCAGCGACAGAGGCAAAGTGTTGGGTGAGTTTTTTCCCAGTCAAGAAGCGCCCAATTTCCAAGTCTGGGTTGAGTCCTTCCTCAACTTTACGGAAGAGTTTGAGGATGAGCTTTTCGCCGTAAACTACTGATGTATTGCTTTGTTCTCCTTTGAGCAAGCGAGGTTCAAGCTCTAAGGATTCTATGGGGAATTGCGCGATGACATCAGTTGTCGTGGCGAGGAGTTCACCAGCACTTCCCTTGTAGCGACGTGCTGATGCGATCGCTTCCAAGGGGAAGGCCAAGAAGTCTTTGTCAGCTAAAGCATCTACCAACAGCCCAACTTCATTGGTTCCCTGAACCTTAAGTTGCGCGATCGCTTGATCGTAATGACTTCCATCACGCTCACTACCACCACTCTCTTGCTCTTTTGCGGAATCACTAACGCTAACATAGGCAATTGGCAGGATATACGTTTCAGGCAATCCTTCTGTATAATCCACCTGTAGCCAAATGATATAAGCCTCACTGTCTCGGTACGGGACTGGCACTACCTCAGTGATTTGCGTCGTTTGAATTGTCCGGGCTTTACCACCAAACCAACGACGGGTAGAGAGATATCCCGGCAAAACTCCAGCGAGTGTTGTTCTTGATTCACTGGCAAACACATTCTGCCATTGACCACTGATAACCAGATTCGGCAGTTGGGCTTGTGGTCTGCGTAGCGGCGAAGCTTCCTCTTGCAACTCTAAGGTAAACCAGTAGAATGCATGGGGGCTAAGGCTGAGGAAGTATGGCGACTCACCAACAGCCGGGAACTCGGTACGACCAAAAATTTCAATCGGCACCATGCCTCGGAATGCCGATAAGTCCAATTCCACCGTTTGGACAAAGCGCGACAAATTCACTACGACCAGGATATTTTCACCATTGTAGGAACGAAGAAAAGCCAAGACTTTGCGGTTTTCTGGATAGAGAAACTCAAATGTTCCACGACCAAAGGCTTGATAACGTTCCCTGGTTGCAATCAGGCGTTTCATCCACCACCAGAGAGACTGCGGGTTAGCGCGTTGGGTTTCAACGTTGATCGATTCGTAGTGATACTCTGGGTCAACAGTTGGCGGTGCATACAGCTTTTGGGGATTCGTGCGACTAAAGCCGGCGTTGCGATCGCCACTCCACTGCATGGGAGTCCGGACACCATTGCGATCGCCTAAATAAATGTTGTCTCCCATCCCGATCTCATCCCCGTAGTACAACACCGGAGTACCTGGGAAAGAGAGCAATAGAGCATTCATTAATTCAATCCGGCGGCGGTTATTCCCCATCAACGGAGCCAAACGGCGACGGATACCCAAGTTAATTCTTGCCTGAAGATCTTGAGCATAAACCCGATACATATAGTCTCGGTCTTCATCGCTCACCATTTCCAGAGTCAATTCATCATGGTTGCGGAGGAACAATGCCCACTGGCAGTTATCGGGAATTGCAGGAGTCTGCTGAAGAATATCAATAATTGGGAAGCTATCCTCCATCTGCAACGACATGAACAAGCGCGGCATCAAGGGGAAATGAAAGTTCATGTGACATTCATCCCCAGCGGCATAATATTGAACCGCATCCTCTGGCCATTGATTCGCCTCAGCCAGAAGCATCCGATTGGGGTACTTTTCGTCTACGTGCTTGCGTAGCTGCTTCAAGAAATCATGAGTCGCTGGCAAATTTTCGCAGTTCGTCCCTTCCTCCTCATATAGATAGGGCACTGCATCCATGCGTAGCCCATCCACTCCCATCCCCAACCAGAAATCGAGGACATCAAAGACAGCTTGGCGCACCGCAGGACTTTCATAATTTAAATCTGGCTGATGTGAGTAGAAGCGATGCCAGTAATAGGCTTTGGTAAGCGGGTCCCAAGACCAATTAGAGGTTTCAAAATCTTGGAAGATAATCCGTGCGTCTTGGTATTTTTCGGGCGTGTCACTCCAGACATAAAAATCTCGCTCCTTACTGCCCTTAGGTGCTCTGCGTGCTCGCTGAAACCAAGGATGTTGGTCAGACGTGTGGTTAATAATTAACTCAATAATTACCCGAATACCTCGTTGATGAGCAGCATCTAAAAGGTCTTGGAAATCTTCTAAATTGCCATAGATCGGGTTAATACTCGTGTAATCAGCAATATCGTAACCATCATCCCGCAATGGGCTAGGGAAGAATGGTAATACCCAAATTGCAGTGATGCCTAAATCTTTCAGGTAATCCAGCTTTTCTGTCAGACCCCGAAAGTCACCAATACCATCATCATTACTATCAGCAAAGGCACGAATTGGTACCTCATAAATGATGGCATCCTTGAACCATAAAGGGTCATCATTCAATATCGAGTGATGATTTTGCATGGATAGTTTTTAGATTTTAAGTTTTAGATTCAGGGGTATATTGCACTGGCTAGGTTCATTTGTCCAACTGTCAATAGAAGTAATTATTTAGACTGAGAACCTAATCTTGGAAATAGGTGTTAGGGGTTAGGTTGTAGGTGGTAGGGGGGAGGGATTTTCATCGCAACGTTAGTGAGCAACTGGTCATGGACATCTAACTAAAAACAATTTCAACGGTTGTAACTTTCCGGTATCAAAGCACTCCAACCTACTTTTCCAAGGGTTATTCGGGCTTATTCAAGAGATTAGTTGACACTCGCTAAAATCAAAACTTGCATCCTTCGTCAGACAAGCTCTTGGCTGAATTGCAAGGGATAGGTCTATGTATTAGCGACAAACCTATTCCTTTAGGAAGAGAGGAGTGCGACCCAAGAGCTAGTCGTTACTGTCTGATCACGAAGATATGAGCTGGAGTTACATGGGGCTTGAGTTCCACATAGTTAGACTCACCCCACCACGTATATTGGGCATCGTTGAGCAAATCGAACAACTGATAGGGCTTGTCAGGCTTGAGTCCTAATGACTCTAGGGGCAAATGAAGCCAACCGGACTGAGTATAGTGGGGATCGAGGTTCACAACCATCAACATCAGATCTCTCATGTTCTCAGTCTGCTTGCTGTAGCAGATAATCTGCTCATTACTGATCTGATGGAATCTCAGCCCTTTATCACTCTGCAAGGCTGGATGATCTCGACGGATCTGATTGATCCGTGAAATCCAACCTTTGATGCTGTAAGGACTGTCTAAGTCCCAAACCCGCATTTGGTATTTTTCCGAATCCAGATATTCTTCACTTTTCTCCCGCAGAGGTCGGTTTTCACAAACCTCATAAGCTGGTCCGTAAATGCCGTAGTTGGCTCCCAATGTCGCGGCTAGAGCTAACCTAAGCTTAAAAGCAGGTTGCCCTCCCTGTTGGAGAAACTCAGGGAGAATATCTGGGGTATTCGGCCACAGATTCGGTCGGAAGAACTCGCACACTTCCGTTTGTGTCAATTCCTTGAAGTACTCGGTTAACTCCCACTGTGTATTGCGCCAGGTGAAATAAGTATAGGAGTGGGTAAAGCCTAGCTTTGCAAGGCGGTACATCACTTTGGGGCGAGTGAAGGATTCAGAGAGGAAAATGATATCGGGATACTCTTGCTTGACTTCCCCAATCATCCACTCCCAGAAATTAAACGATTTAGTATGAGGATTGTCCACCCGGAAGATACGCACTCCCTGGTCAATCCAGAACAGTACAACGCTTTTTAGTTCTTCCCAAAGGTTCTGCCAGTCTTCCGTTTCAAAGTCGATTGGGTAAATATCTTGATACTTTTTAGGGGGATTTTCGGCATACTGGATTGTCCCATCGGGTCTGTGCTTAAACCACTGGGGATGTTCCTTCACATAAGGGTGGTCGGGGGAGCATTGGTAAGCCAAGTCTAAGGCGATTTCGATGCCATGCTCAGCCGCTTTGGAGACAAACGAGCGGAAGTCCTCTAAGGTGCCTAATTTTGGGTTGACCGCCTTGTGTCCGCCTTCTGGGCCACCGATTCCCCAAGGTACACCGACATCTTCTAACTCAGCTTTAGTTACGTTATTTTTGCCTTTACGGAAGGTGATGCCAATCGGGTGGATTGGCGGGAGATACAGAACATCAAAGCCCATAGAAGCAATGTAGGGCAGACGGGCTTCGCAGTCCGAGAAGGTGCCATGCTTGCCAGGTTCTCCACAGGAGCGTGGAAACATTTCGTACCAAGTGCTGAAGCGGGCTTTCTCTCGGTCAACGGTAATCTGGAGTGTTTTTTCGTAAGTTGTTGCGAGTTCTCGGTCGGGGTACTTGTCTACCAGGGCGACTAATTCTTGTGCCAGTGTATTGTCTGGTAGGAGTGCAGAGTTCTGTTTTTCTCCAGCCCGAAGTTTTTGTGCCCAAGCTTTCAACTGTTGGGCATCATCACCCGATGCCCGTTGACTCGCTTGTTCAACCAGTTCCGCTCCAATTAGCCAATCGACTGACACTTCCTGTCCTGCGTCCAATTTCTTCGCCATGTCTCGCCGCCAGGACTTAAAATGGTCAACCCAGCCCATGACGGTGTAGAGATAGCGTCCCTTATCAGAAACTGTGAATTCTCCTTGCCAACGGTCATTGACTAAAGGAGACAAGGGTGTTTCTCGCCACTGTTCGGAGGCTTCCGGACGGTACAAAATGACACCTGCGATCGCATCGTGACTATCGCAGAACATATCGGCTTCAACATGGACTTTCTCACCGATAGTTCGCTTAATCGGAAAACGACCCCCATCAATTACTGGGGAGACTCCTTCAATCTGAACTCTTCGTCTACCTTCGGTAGGCAGCATTTACAGCACCCTCCCCATCTAGTTGATTAAGTTTTTTGAAATTATAGGAATCAAGAAATCTATTTGACTCTTTCTATAGGTGGAATGAACCGCAATAGCCGAGAGGTCACGTTATTGCTTCACCAAGCGCGACCGCATCAGTCTAAAGGGAGGTTTAGAGTTTAAGTCATAAGCCACTGAAAGAATTCCATTGGGGGATTGTGACCTATCCCTGTCAAGGTGGCAGGTGGTAGGGTGAGCGGCGAGTCTTGGAGTTAGAATTTCCCCGAAGTCCTAATATGACCAAGTCTTGAGCTAGATTTTTCCCTAAAACCTACCACCTACTCGAGAATTATTTTACTAATGATTCCTACGATTTCTACAATTCCAATTCAGCATCTCGCTTCAGGCGATCGCCTTTCTATCCAAGTCTATAAGTTTATTGGCGCTCAAGCTGGGAAAAAGGCATACCTACAAGCCAATCTCCATGGGGCGGAAATTGTTGGTAATGCAATTATCCATCAGCTAATTGAGTTTTTAATGACTCTTGATGCTACTCAGCTTACAGGAGAAATCTGGCTCGTTCCTGTTTGTAATCCTTTGAGTACCAATCAACGAACTCATTTCTTCTCGACAGGGCGTTATAACATCTATGACGGGAAAGACTGGAATCGAATCTTTTGGGATTATGAAAAGGAATGTGACGATTTAGAAGAGTTTGCCAAGTCTCAAGTTTATCTTGACCCTGCTGAGATCAGACAAAATTATCTTAAACGAATCCAGTTTGGCTTGAAAAAGCAATTTGAAAAAATTCAATCTCCTACTGGATTGCCATTTAATGAGCGATATCGCTATCACTTACAGTCTTTATGTTTTGATGCTAACTATGTTATTGATATTCATAGTTCTAGTAACCAAGCAATAGACTATTTATATTGCTTCCAAAGTCGGGAGGAAACTGCTAAAGCTTTTCTACTAAATTATGGAATTCTTATGAGTGAATATGATGGACATACCTTTGATGAGGCGTTTATTAAGCCTTGGTTAGAACTGAAGAAGAAACTAGTAGAGTTTGGGAAAACCATTCAATTTGATATTGAGTCTTGGACACTGGAATGTGGTTCTGGGATGCAAATGAATCGAGAGTCAGTCAAACGAGGTATTCAGGGCATCAAAAACTATTTAGCCCAAAAGGAAATATTAAAAATTCCGGGGTTTCCTATAGCAAAGACAGCCGAACATGAAATTAAGTTCACTATAAAAAGTCAAGTTAAACAATACTACGCTCCGTCAGGGGGGATGATTCAGTCAAGAGTCGAGTTGGGAAGTTCTATTCAAGCGGGGCAACTACTATACCAAATACTGACTTTTAATAAAAATGGAGAATTACCTGTATTAATTGATATCTGCGCTGAAGCGGAGGGTTTGGTTTATGATGTTTCGACTAATTATGCTGCAAATGAAGGAGAGTATGTTCTCTCTGTACTGTAGTTATAGCGGTTTTTAGATAGATGAGATACAGCGGGATGTGTGTGGAACTTAGAGACAGCAAGGAAAACAAAAAAGCTGAGACGGATCTAAATTGCATATCTTGATGATGAGACAAAAACTCTTATTCCTTCTGCCTTGTCTCCTCAATAATGCAATTTAAATGCAGATTAGCGTATTGCGTTTGTGCGATCGCATTTATTTTGCGGCTGAATAGGAATCTGAATTACTCCCTTCCCGCTAGAAGATTATGTATTATCACCCGGACTAAAGAGCGATCGCAAATACTTCAGTTTCGGAGTTACTTTACAGAAACTTCATAAGGAATGTTTTCTGTATCACTTTACACGTTTTTTGACTCAATGATAACGTCTAAAAGCGGTCAAAAGTCCATGAAAATACGTTAAATCCAGGTAAAGATTGCGTAAATTTTAGGTAAAAACTGCACCCAGATTTCAAGAAACTCCGAACTTGTACTGAAAAGCTCTTCACACATCACTCATGGCAGACTTTCAACTCCAGATTTTGCACGCCTCTGACATGGAAAGCGGAATTCCCGCTCTAGAGGATGCAGTCAATTTCTCAGCCGTTGTTAATGGTTTGAGAGACACGTATGACAACACCCTCATTCTGTCGTCGGGTGATAATTACATTCCTGGCCCCTTCTTTTCTGCAAGTAGCGATCGCGCCCTGCGGGATGTTCTAGGTCGTGAAGGTGTAGGACGAGCTGATATCCAGATTTTGAATGAAATTGGCTTCCAGGCGTCTGCCTTTGGAAACCATGAATTTGACTTGGGTACTTCAACCGTTGCGGAACTCATCGGTAGTAGCAATGGCTATGTCGGAACGCAGTTCCCCTATCTCAGCTCCAACCTGGACTTTACCACGGACAGCAATTTGGCTCGGTTTGTTGTTGAAGATGGACAAGCTCCCCAACCCAACAGCATTGCTAGTAGCGTTATCCTTACCGTGGGTTCAGAAGATACCAACGACAACGGCGTCCTGGATGATGGGGAAGACACTGATGGTGATGGCACTCTCGATCTAGGAGAACGGATTGGTGTTGTTGGTGCAACCACTCCCACACTGCGCTCTATCTCCTCTCCGGGTAATGTCGGAGTTTCTCCTGCTGATCCAACAGACTATGCTGCCTTAGCGGCTGAGATTCAGACGAGTGTTGATGAGCTAACAGGTACAGGCATCAACAAAGTTGTTCTGCTGGCTCATATGCAGCAAATTAACATCGAGCAGACTCTGGCAGGGCTTCTGCAAGATGTGGATGTAATTATTGCAGGTGGTTCCAACACCTTACTCGCTAACCCTGATGACCCACTGAGGAGTGGAGACACTAGCGCAGGGACATACCCAATTGAGCTGACCTCTGCCAGTGGTCAACCAACGTATGTGGTCAACACGGACGGTAACTGGCAGTATGTTGGTCGCTTGGTGCTGGACTTTGATGCGAACGGCATTATCACCAACATTAGTGAAGATAGTGGCGCTTACGCAACGGATGATTTAGGCGTTGATACGGTTTATGGTACCGATGTCAATCCTGAAGAGGTGGCTGACCCAGAGGTTGTTGCCATTACCGATGCTTTGAGCGAAGTTATCAATACCAAGGATGGCAACATCTTTGGTGAAACAGAGGTATTCCTCAATGGGACTCGGAACGATGTGCGGACTCAGGAAACCAACTTGGGGAACCTCACGGCTGACGCTAACCTTTTTGCTGCCCAACAAGTTGACTCCACTGTTCTCCTTTCCCTTAAAAATGGTGGTGGCATCCGGGACAATATTGGCGCGATTGAGGCAGCGCCAGGTTCCACAGACCCTAACGATTTTGATAGGCTCCCACCACCAGCGAATCCTCTGGCAGGTAAGGAGGAAGGAGATGTTTCTCAGCTAGATATTGAGAACTCGTTGCGCTTTAACAATGCCCTGAGTTTAGTCACCGTAACAGCGGAGCAACTCCTTGAGGTACTAGAGCATGGTGTTTCTGCGACAGAACCAGGGACAACGCCTGGTCAGTTCCCTCAAGTGGGTGGCTTGGCTTTCAGCTTTGATGCAACCTTGCCAGCAGGAGAGCGCGTTCAGACTGTGGCAATTAAGGATTCAGAAGGGAACCTAATTGAGACGGTTGTTGAGAATGGGGAAATCGTAGGCGACCCGACGCGCACGTTCCGGATGGTGACTTTGAGCTTCCTCGCTCAGGGAGGCGATGGCTATCCCTTCCCTGAATTTGGCGATACGCTAAACCAAGTGGACTTGGTAGACCCAGGAGTACGGACAGGGACAGCGACGTTTGCTGACAATGGTACAGAGCAGGATGCTTTTGCGGAGTACATCAATCAGCTTGGCACCTTTGAGAGCGAAGATGTCGATCCGTCTCAAGACCTGCGGATTCAAAACCTTTCAGCGCGGGAAGATAACGTTCTGGAAGCTCCGAATATCCTCAACGGGACTGCTGATAGTGAGACCTTGATTGGTTCTAGCGATCGCAACGATATCATCAACGCAGGTGCGGGGAATGACCTCGTGGCGGGTGAATTAGGGGATGACCGGATTTTTGGTGAAGACGGTGATGATGTGTTGCGGGGCGACCTCAACAGTCGTGAACCTGGCGGTACCGTTGGGGGTGATGACCAAATCTATGGCGGCGCAGGTAATGACCGAATTGGTGGTAAAGCTGGTAATGATTCCCTCTACGGTGATGAAGGCGACGACCAAATCTATGGTGATGCGGGTGATGACCTGATTCGGGGGGGTTTGGGTAATGACATACTCGTTGGCGATGACTTCTCCGGTGGTACTGGTCGCGATACCTTTGTGCTAGCAGCGGGTGAAGGCACTGATACTATCCTCGACTTCCAAGTTGGTATTGACTTCATTGGCTTAGCAGATGGATTGAGCTTTGGTCAGTTAGCGATCGCGCAAGAGGAAAACAACACTTTGATTAGTTTCAATGACGAAACTCTAGCGCTTCTAACTGGGATTCAAGCAAGTGTGCTGATTGACAGCGCTTCTACTACTTTCACGGTAGTCTAGTGGAGCTATCAGCATTGGCAGAGGTTTTCCTCTAGCACAAGAGTCTTTAGTCCGCAGTCTCTAGCCCCTTTGAATTGTGGTTGACTTTACGGTAGCTATTTGTACGTACAACGGAGAAAGTCGTTTGCCTAAGGTTTTAGAGCGATTGCGAATTGCCTTAGGTAACGTTACTTCTCCTTCTGCTTTTATCGCCTTGGCTGATAGCGCGTTCTGCTTGGCTACTGAGGCATCAGGCAAAGTCAGCACTAATACAGCCGAGTTAACTGCTTGTGACTTGGCTACTGCTAGGCTAAGGCAAACGGCATTCGATAAAGGTCATTCTTTACAGCTTGACGCTCAAGAACAAACGCTAATACCGTCTCAAGACAAACATTTCTCCTGGGAAGTGATTGTTATCGATAACAACAGCAATGACAATACTGCAAAAGTTGTCCAAGACTATCAATCCAATTGGTCTAAAGAGTATCCCCTGAGATATTACTTTGAACCCACCCAAGGAATAGCTTTTGCTCGACGCCGCGCCATCAAAGAAGCTCAAGGGTCTTTAATTGGCTTTTTGGATGATGATAACTTACCAACTCCTAACTGGGTTTATGAAGCTTATTGTTTTGGTCAGTTGCATCCTCAAGCTGGAGCTTATGGTAGTCAAGTTTACGGAGAGTATGAAAGCAAACCTCCAGAAAATTTTCAGAGAATATCGTGTTTTTTAGCAATTGTCGAACGCGGTCAAGAACCTTTTCGATATGACCTTCGCAACGGTCTACTTCCCGTGGGAGCAGGACTTGTCATTCGCAAGCAAGCCTGGATAGATTGTGTTCCTGGTCGCCCTTTTTTCAAAGGAGTATGCACGACATCTCTGTTATCAAAAGGGGAAGATTTAGAAACGTTATCTTACATCATTCAAGGAGGATGGGAGATTTGGCATAACCCTCAAATGTGCATTTATCACCACATACCCCCTTGGCGGTTAGAAAAAAGGTATTTAGCGAAACTCTTGCGAGGAGTAGGTTTGAGCCGATATCCGATTCGGATGTTACGCTTTCGAGTCTGGCAGAAACCCTTGGCTTTGCTAGCCTACTGGGTCAACGATCTCAGAAAACTTATTCTTCATTTCATCAAGTATCGCAAAGCTTTAAAAACTAATACTGTTGCAGCTTGTGAAATGGAACTTCTTTTAAGCACTCTTGTGAGTCCTTTTTACTATTGGCATTTTTTTTGGGTGAAAAGTAATTTAAAAAATCATTTCTTCCTCCATGAGTGAGAGAGTACCACCCATTTACTTTTATATTCCTCAGCTTTATTGGCCTTCCACCATGCCAGTAAGTGCAGATGAAAACTGGAAAGGTTTTGGTCTTGGTATCTATGCCTGGACTGTACAAACTTACCTTCGCTTAAAGGCAGATAATTTTCCTTGCGAACTGGTAAGCGAGTTGCCTGCTGAAGGAATTGTTTTAGTGCATCGCAACGCCTTACGAGCACATAACGATAATCTCAAGCCAACGCCAAATATACTACTCATTTGCCTGAAGGCTGAGCTACCAGCGTATCCCTATGCTCAGCTCCATGTTGTACAAAATTCCCTAGAAAGTAAAACCCTTAAGAATAGTTACTATATACCTCACTGGTCTCAGCCAGCCTTGATTCCTCGCAATCTTGCAAGAGGCGATCGCTTTGAGAATATTGCTTTTTTCGGTCACGAAGTCAATCTAGCACCGGAGCTACTAGATTCTTCTTGGGAAAAACAGCTCAAGGTGATGGGGTTGAATTGGTATCCGATACTCAATCGCAACCACTGGAGCGACTACAGCCAGATTCATGATCGTTGGAATGACTATAGCGAGATTGATGCGATCGTGGCAGTACGTAGTTTCGATCGCCAACAACTCTATCTGAGTCGCAACTACATCAGCAAGCCTGCAACAAAACTGTACAATGCTTGGTTAGCTAACGTACCTGCGATTGTAGGTGCTGAATCTGCCTACCGTGCTGAACGCCAATCCTCCCTCGACTATCTAGAAGTGACTTCTCCTGCCGATGTCATTTCAGCCTTGGAACGACTGCAAAGCGATCGCCCTTTACGCGGTGCCACAGACAATCACACTTTACGTCTAGAAATGGTGAAAAATGGGCAACTTCGCGCTCAGTCCTTACTGCATTCAAACATTACTGCTAGGTGGCGAAACTTTTTAGAAGCGATCGCGATTCCAGCCTATTACCATTGGAAAGCCAAACCTCACTGGTTTCAAAAATTAATCTTAGACCGTAACTATTTTACTTTCAATATTAATCGAATTCAATATAAAATACACGCTGCGTTATTAGCATCATCAACGTCAAAGCGTAAGAATCAATGAAACTTTTTTACTATAGCCGACCCGATGGGATGAGTAATTTTGGTGATTCCTTAAATCCTTGGTTATGGAATCAACTACTTCCTGGTGTATTTGATGAAGATGAAAAAACAGTGTTTGTCGGTATTGGAACTCTGCTCAATAATTTATTAATCAAGCGCTTATCAAATGTTCGCAAGATAGCAATCTTTAGTTCCGGAATTGGTTATGAAAAAGGTTTGCCTAACATTGATAATTCCTGGACTATTTACTGTGTGAGAGGTTTACTATCTGCTCAAAAGCT
The DNA here is from genome assembly GCF_059505465.1 of Symplocastrum torsivum. Classification (NCBI taxonomy): domain Bacteria; kingdom Bacillati; phylum Cyanobacteriota; class Cyanophyceae; order Oscillatoriales; family Microcoleaceae; genus Symplocastrum; species Symplocastrum torsivum. Next base: position 89,334 of record NZ_JCACKQ010000007.1, read on the forward strand.
TGGTTTGCCAGCTAAATTTGCCGTCGCCGATGGAGCTATCCTCGTTAGACGCCTATTCAAACCCACTGGTGGCAAAACTAATCGCTTTGCCTTCATGCCTCACGTTCATCATGCCAATTATGGTAGCGAGTTTTGGAAATTAACCTGCGAGCAAATAGGATTTGGATATATCGATCCACGCTGGCCAATCGAGCAAGTATTATCTGCGATTAGCCAGACAGAGGTTCTTCTTGCCGAAGCGATGCATGGTGCCATTGTTGCCGATGCGCTTCGGGTTCCTTGGATTTCAATAGTTACCAGCTCCAGAATTTTAAGATTTAAATGGCTTGATTGGTGTTCTTCAATTAATGCAGAATATCAACCCAGCTACATTGCTCCCCTAAGTCATTTATACCCGCCAGCCGCACGAGGCATCCGCTCCTCTCTCAAAGCAACCCGTCATTGGGTTAATTGGCTTAAACAGGATAAGTTCCGCTCTTTAAACGAGATTGGGAGCAGCCAGCAAACAATGATAGCAATGCAGTTGGTTAATATTGCCAAAACTGCCCATCCAACTTTAAGTAATGAGTACCAGCTTAACCAACTCACTCTTGAACTAGAAGAAAGGCTAGACAAATTCAGGGATAATGTGACGGCGGGAAAGTATCATTAAGCTGGCTTATAGCAGTTCTCACTTGGGTGAAATACAAGCCTGATAGTTTTTTTTGTTCATAGTTCATGACAATCAAGATGCCGCGATGCACGATGCGCCAGTCCCTTGATGCGATAAGGAATGTATAAGCTATCTTACTTATCCATTGTTTGGGGTAATACTGTCTAGACAGCTTTCCGCTCAGACCGATTTGACCAACGACGCTGCAAAAAGGCGATCGCTTCGGGTTCGTGAAGATTAACCTGAGCCACACCATCAACTAGCAGTAACCATCTCTCCCCATTCTGCTGCAATTTCCAGCTTGTAGTTCTCAGCTTTGGAACAATCTGCCAATTGTTGTGCAGATCACGTTCGCAGCTAAAACCCCAGGCTGAAGCTTGGTTTAATACACTCTGATCATTGATTACTTGCATGTAGGTAATGAATCCTAACTTCCCAGTTGTCTACATAACATTAGATTGACCGTTATACATAGGTAATACGGTCTATCCGTAGAAGTGTATTTGAGGTATATCTAAAGCAATATCTTTAACTAACTGGATTCGCTGTAGCAGTTAACGGTCAGATCCCAACCATCAGCCTTTTTTTTCCTAACTATAACGCTAGTTTCAAAGCCTTTAACTGCACCTCATTTAACAGGAAACGGTCATATCAGTCAGCCTCGAGAAGGGGAATCTCGATTATGAATTCTGCACCTTCTCCTAGCGTTGAGACACAGTGGAGTCTTCCTCCGTGTTTTTCTACCACAATTTGGTAACTAATTGCCAATCCTAAGCCTGTACCTTTACCAAAGGACTTGGTTGTAAAGAAAGGGTCGAATAATCTGTCGTATACTGTTTGGGGCATACCAGGCCCATTATCTGCAAAACGGATTGTCACCTTGTCATTTTTCGCTTCTGTACGAATCTCAATCTTAGGAATTTCTTTATCTATTCTTTCTGTTCCGTCGTGATTGATTACTGACTCTTCCAATGCTTCAATTGCATTGCTGAGAATATTCATAAAGACTTGATTTAGTTGCCCTGGATAACACTCCACGAGTGGCAAATTACCGTACTCTTTGAGAATCTCTATACCTGGAAATTTCGAGGTTAGCTTCAGTCGATGCTGCAAAATTAACAGGGTGTTGTCTAAACTTTGGTGCAAATCAACAGCCTTCTTTTCTGCTTGATCCAAGTGGGAGAAGTTGCGTAAACTCTTAACAAGCTTGGAAATGCGTTCTGTTCCCACTTGCATCGAATTCAGTAGTTTCGGTAAGTCTCTCATCACGAAATCTAGATCAATTTTTTCCGCCTTCTCCTGAATTTCAGGCACGGGATTTGGATAGTGCTTGATGTAAAGATGTAGCAACTCTAGCAAGTCGTCGATATAGTGAAGAGCATAAACTAGGTTGCCGTCGATAAAGCTCACCGGGTTGTTGAGTTCGTGGGCAATACCCGCTACCATCTTGCCCAAGCTATACATTTTTTCGCTCTGAACCAAACGCATTTGAGCCTGCTGCAACTCAGATAAGGTTTGTTTTAGCTTGGCAGTGCGTTCCTCTACTCGTTTTTCTAGGTCAACCGTAAGCTTTTGTAGGGCAGCTTCTGCTGCGGTACGCTGTTCAACTTCTTGCTTAAGTTGGATATTTTGCCGTTCGAGAGTCTTTGTCAAGCTGTACAGTTTCAGTTGCACTCTAACCCTCGCAAGTACCTCTTCTTGCTGAAAGGGTTTGCTGATATAGTCTACTGCTCCCAAATTTAGACCTTTGATCTTATCAAGGGTGTCATCAAGGACAGTCAAAAAAATTATGGGAATTTCTTGCGTTAACGGGTTCATCTTCAGGCGACGGCACGTTTCAAACCCGTCAATTCCTGGCAGTAGTACATCTAATAGGATGAGAGTTGGTAGCTCATAGCCTACCTGTTCCAGCGCACTTTCACCATCAACAGCGATCGCAATTTCAAAACCTGCATCCGTAAGAGTTTTGGACAGCACTTCTAGATCAGCCGGACTGTCATCAACGATTAAAATCAGGTCAGTCTCTTGGGTTGGCGTCATTGCTACGTCCTGGTAGGAGACTTATGAGTTTTGAGAACTTGCTACAAATAGCAACTCAATAATCTCTCGCTAATATTCTAACTGGTACAGTTCGAGGAACTGGCGAATTTTCTTGACCTGAAAGCCTTTGGCTAGCTGGCGCAGATGTTGGGTAAAGGGAATAAACTTTTCATCAACTCGTTCGAGTTGTTCAAGATAGTCTAAAAGACTTGGTAATCGACCTTTTTTAACTAAGTCCAGTAGGATAGCTAATTCTTCATGAGAAGGAGCTATTAAGTCATTGACGTTATCTTTTTCTTGCCCATTTTCTATTAGTTTTGTTGAATAGGGATTACTAAACTCAGAGGAATTCTCGTAAATCCATTCCAAATTTAAATGCTTCTTGAGCTTTTGAAGAAGTTCATCAACCTGCACGGGTTTAGGAAGAAAATCATTTCCGCCTGCATCTAAACTTGTGTGTTGGTCAATATCATACACGCTGGCTGATGAGACAATAATAACGACATTCTGTAAGAGCGCTGATTGTCGAATGTGCTTCATCAGCTCAAATCCATCCATCACAGGCATCGCTAAGTCTGTGATAATCAAATCGGGATTGAACTGTGCTGCTTTTTCTAATCCCTCTTGACCATTGATAGCTTCCACCATTTCAAAGCCAATTGATTCCAACAAATTGACGATAACTGAGCGGTTTTCCCAGCGGTCATCTACCATCAGAATTTTAGGCTTTTTTCCGAGAATGCCGATAATTCTTCCCCAATTGAAACTAACGGCTGCCTGTGTCCAGTCGTCGGCTTTCGGTAACTCCAAATCAAAGAAAAACGTACTTCCTTTACTTGGTTGGCTCTTGACTTGGATAGCACTACCCATTATTTGAATAATTTTGCTACTGATTGCTAATCCCAGCCCTGTACCTTGTGCCTGAAGATTGCGATCGCCTACTTGCTCAAAGGGTAAAAATATCTTTTCGCTCTGCTCCTGGCTCATGCCGATACCTGTATCTTCAATTTGGAAGTGGATTTTGGTATTTTTCTGTGATTTGTTATTGGCTGTTTGTTGTCTATTGTTATCTACCGATAGCTGATGAATAAGACTAACCTTAAACGTCACACCACCAACATCGGTAAATTTGATTGCATTATCCAATAAGTTGATGAGTACTTGTCTCAAGCGTTTTTCATCAGTATGGATACCGATAGGTAAATCAGAAGTGCATTGGTAAATAAACGAAATTTCCTTTTGCTCAGCCCGAATCCGACAAATTTCTACAACACCTTGTAGAAGCGAGGGAAAATGAAAGTCTTTGGGATGAAGCGCCATTTTTCGGGCTTCTATCTTTGATAAATCTAGAATTTCATTGATGAGGGTTAAGAGGTGGAAGCCGGATTGAGAAATAACTCTGATACCGTTTCGCTCACACTCAGTTAGCGTTTTTGAACGTTGCAGAATTTGGGCATAACCCAAGATGCCATTGAGAGGAGTTCGCAATTCGTGGCTCATATTAGCGAGGAATTCGCTTTTTGCTTGGTTAGCGGCATCAGCAGTAAGTTTTGCTTCCTTGAGTTCAACCGTTCGTTGCTCAACTCGGATTTCTAGCTCTGAAAAGGAGGTTTTGAGCTGTGCTGCCATGTGGTTGAACGATTGAGAGAGAACCTCCAACTCTGCCACACCTTTAACTTCTACGTTTTGGTCTAATGCACCAGCCGCAATTTTTCGAGACGCTTCACTTAATCGCAGAATCGGTTGGGTAATCCAGCGAGAGGTGAAGATTCCTAATCCTGTTGCCAGCACCAGCGCTAAAAAACACAACCCAATCGTCATCTGCGTGTTGGCGTTGATTTGTTCCATGAAGTCAGCTTCGGGAACAACCACAACGATTAGCCAATCCAGCCCGAAATCGCCAGAAAGGGGCGTTACCTGGAGAAATTGCCGTTTGCCATCGCATGTAAAGCTGAGTTGCTGGCTGCCTTTAATCTGGTTGAAGTCTTTGAACTGTTGGGATAAAAACTCAGCAGCCGATTGAATCAAAGCTTCATTGATTTGGTTGGCTTTAATTCTCTTGTTCTGGTTCCCAAATGGCGGTTGACTGGATGAACTGGCAACAAGTGAACCATCCCGTTCGATGATAAAGGCTTCTCCTGATTTGCCAATTGACAACTGTCCTAGAAAATCACTGATTTGGGCGAGGCTCACATCAGCCGCTACTATCCCTTTCAGCGCACCTGTTTCGTCATAGTAGGGCTGACCCAGTGTGAGCGCCAGAACAGGAGGAGTTAAAATCTGGTAAATTTCACTCCAAGTGTGTTGACCAGCTTGCTTTGGACGTATATACCAGGGTCGGAGGCGCGGCTCATAACTTGGCAGCGTGTAAATTTTTTGAGTGGGATTGCCCCTAGCGTCGATTTTGTATTGCAGTGCTGCCCCAGCCGTGAGGCTATCCTTAATGTGATAGATAAAGCTGCCATCATCTCGCCTATCTACCCCAACAAATTCTCCTCGTTCGCTACCAAAAGAAATATAAACAACTGAGTCGAATAACTTTAGCTGCCGCCAGATGTGAGGCATCCAACCTCGCAAGTTGTTGATATCTAAGTGACCAACCCGGATATCATCGATGTTAATTTGATTGACTAGGTATGGCGTTGATAAAAAATTGTCTAGTTCTTGCTGAATACGAGCGGTGACTTCGTTGCGTAACTGAGTAGTAACGTCGTTGACCGCTATTTGTCCATTCCGCAAAGAGAGCCACCCTATCAGTCCCACAGCCGCGAAAATCTGGACAATGAATGGTACCACTAAGATCAATCGCAGTGGCAGTTTTGGTCGCCTTTTTGAGACCTGAGGACGTGGTGCGATCTCCGTCATCAACTTATTGTCTTTAGATGTTAGGGCAGTTGGGATTGCCTAAGGCAACGCCCGAAGAGCGATCGCATCAACAACAGGGTATCATCATTGCTTTATCTACGACATATATAAGTCACAATAGCCTTTCCTTTTTGACCTCATCCGTAAGGCATAATCAGTAATTCTTAACAAAAGCTTGATGAGTAGTTAAGGTCTGATTGTTAAGTTCATCTTGCACAAGTCAAAGTCACCGAAAAGACGAGAACGATTGATTCAATCCAATCGAGCTTGTTACTTACTCTTGTTTAATTTTGTTGATTCTTGTCTTAGCCAATCGCAAGAAAATTTTAAGAGGGGTGCTTATGGAGCGCTTTCATTTTGAGCGCTTACTTTCAACTCGCCTGAGACGGCGAAGCTTACTGGTGAGCGCTGGAGCTTTAACAGGGATTGTACTCGCGTCTCAATGGCCCAGTCGTCGAGTTGTTGCTCAACCTAGGTTTTCTGACTATCCCTTCAAACTCGGTATAGCTTCAGGCGATCCGCTACCCGATAGCAAAGCACAGTTAAACCTTCTCTCTACACCGGATTGTCTGTGCTGGGAGTTTTGTCTTCTGTAACGCTTGCTTCTCCGACATTTGCAGCCATTGCGACCTTTGACAACTTCGTAGAATTGGCAATCAGAACACAAAAAAGCCTTAATTTGTAGACTTTTCAGCCTTGACGACCAAAATTTTTTCCATTGCTATAACTAAGCTAAAAACTAGCCAAAGGTTGCCTTACTCTACTGGAGATTTAAACTTCCGGGCAAACTCTTAACCCTTAGATTACTTAGTTTTAAGCCTATACAGATAAACTCTTTTAACGTAGAAATATTATGTCTCCTGGTAGATATTGCGTTGAGCTGTAAATGCTTTTGCATCAAACTATGTCAACTCCTTCTAAAGAAAAAGTAATCTGTTCAGCATTTAAATTACTTATTCAGATTTGCTGTCAAGACCCAGGGATAAAGTTTTTGTAATTGTGAGCATCAAATCATTGAGACAATCACGGCAACCAGAGGTGCTAAAAGTAGCTTTGGCAGAGAGGACGGGCAAGGGTTTGACTCGCTATTTTTTGATAGCATCTGCGGCGTTTTTCTGGTTTTTTTGTGACAGTTATCGACCTATATATGCAAAGGCTGAAAGCATCGTTGTTGATATGTCTGTGTATGGTCCAGTCGAGTCTGGAGACTTTTTCAGACGGGCAGAGACGATGGTCAGCGACGAAATTAGTCGTCAATTTAGTCAAAACCTCGATCTTTCAGAAGTTGAGGTGGTGGTTGTAGGCGATCGCTACGGCGAAATTGTTCCAATTCTCACTACCACTGTTTCTCGCTCTCAGTGGCAAGAAACCCCCCTTGTAAGTGTTTGGACTAAGTACTACAACGTCTCCTACGCGCTACTCCAGCGTCATGAAGGGCAGCCGACACAAACAGTAGCAAGAACTCCAGCTAGAGCGACTATAAGCGCTCAAAGTTCGATCTCAGAAATTGATCGAGCCTTTGATGAAGGTCGTCTGACTGGGGCAGCGGCACAGGAATATTTAGACGAATTGGATTAGTGATTGTGAGGTTTAGGTGGGATATCAAGTCGGGACAATTGCTCCTAATAAAAACATCTCCACGTCTCCTTATTACGGGCGTTCAAGCTGACTAGATATGACAGTTCACTGACACAAGAATGTCTTAAAAGTTTCCCCGATTCAGAAGTGTAGCTTCCTGTGAGGGAAAAGCCCCAGGTTTGAAACTGGGCTTACGTAACGTGGCTGAGTTCGAGCGTAGAGCAGTTTTCAGTTCACATCTATCGACAACAGAGTCAATATTGAGAGGAGAGTCCAAGTGATTCACGACAATAGAAGCAGCAATAGGTCGGGCAATCGTCCGTTTCAGGACGTGCTCCAAGCCAGAATGTCTCGGCGAAACGTACTCGCTCGTGGTGCGGCGCTGTCAGCTACTGGCTTCTTAGCAGCGCTAGCCGGCGATCGCTTTTTAGATCGAGGTGCGGCGACGGCGACGGCTAAAGGCTCTGGCACAGCGATCGCCCAAGCTCCAGGCAGCAGTTTGATCAGCTTTACACCTGTTCCTGCGGCTAACAGTGTAGGACCTGTACCCACCATTTCATCCAATTACCAGTTTGACGTGCTGATTCCCTGGGGAACCTCGCTTCAGCCTGGTGGCCCAGAATATAATGGTGACCCGAATACACGCCCAACGGCTGCCCAGCAGCTTCAACAGATCGGGATTGGTCACGACGGCATGTGGCTCTTCCCGATTGGGGAGGGTAATGACCGGGGTGTGTTGGCGATTAACCATGAGTTTGGCAACAATGTGCATGTGCTGGGTAAGGAAGCACCGGAAAGTCTTGAAGATGTTCGCCTCTCTCAACATGCTCACGGCGTATCCGTAGTTGAGATTCAAAAGCTCAACGGCAAGTGGCAAAGGGTTAACAGCTCTAAGAATCGTCGCATCCATGTCAACACGCCAGTAACGTTCGGCGGACCCGTTGCTGGTCATCCACTGTTGCAAACACCAGCAGGCAATTCTCCGAAGGGTACTGTGAACAACTGCGCGAATGGTTACACTCCCTGGGGTACTTACCTGACTTGCGAAGAGAACTTCAATGGTTACTTCGGCGCTACAGGTAGCTGGACACCAACGGAAGCACAAGAACGCTATGGCTTCAGTGCCGAAGGCTCTGGCTATGATTGGCACAAATTTGACCCGCGCTTTGACCTCTCGAACTCCAGTTACACCAAGGAAGAGAATCGATTTGGCTGGGTAGTCGAGATTGATCCCATGAACGCTTCTCAGACTCCCGTTAAGCGGACTGCGCTGGGTCGCTGTAAGCACGAAAACGCCGAGGTAGTCGTTGGACAAGGTGGTCGCGCCGTGGTGTACATGGGCGATGACGAACGCTTTGACTATATCTACAAGTTTGTTTCAGAAAGCAACTGGCGGTCGATGCAGGCACGCGGCATCAGCCCCTTAGACCGAGGTAAGCTCTATGTTGCCAAGTTTAACGATAACGGCACAGGCGAGTGGATTGAACTCACCATTAATAACTCAGCTCTTGCGGCTCGGTTTGCAGACCAAGCTGAGGTGCTGACTTATGCTCGTATAGCGGCAGACACCGTGGGTGCCACGCCAATGGATCGTCCGGAGTGGATCGCTGCTGCTCCCAATGGCGATATCTATTGCACCCTCACAAACAATACTCGCCGTGAAGAGCCTGATGCCGCTAACCCACAGGCACCCAATCCCTTTGGTCACATCATCAAGTGGCGGGACAGCAACAACCATGTCGGCACCACCTTCACCTGGGACATCTTTGTTCTCGCTGTAGATACTCACGATACCGATAAGAGCGCCTTTGGTAGCCCGGATGGTCTCTGGTCTGATCCCGATGGTAGGCTGTTCATTGAAACCGACGGCACTCAGCCGGAAATCAACGGCGTGACACTGAATGACCAGATGCTCGTTTCTGACACAAATACAGGTGAAATTCGCCGGATCTTTTCGGGTGTAACGGGCTGTGAGGTAACTGGCATTACTGTAACCCCCGACCGCCGGACGATGTTTGTCAACCTTCAGCATCCGGGTGATGGCGACCCAAGTCTGACAAACTTCCCGGCACCACAAGGTAGCGGCAAAATACCCCGTGATGCAACGGTTGTAATTACTCGCAAAGATGGCGGAATTGTTGGTTCCTAAGTTGGTGTAGTGTTGGGCTTTTTGTAAACAACGGAAGCCCAATACCAGAAACAGAATCAGCTCCTGCTTTGCCGTGAGCGATCAGAGACAGACTTTAGTTGTTCAACAGTATTCACGTAATGGTGGTTTTATGAAACACTTAGCTCTTGTTGCAACGGTGGCGTTAGGTTGGGCTACACTTACTGCACCCGCTAATGCCGCACTCTTTAGTTGGGATATTGAATATACCAACTGGTGGGAAGATGATGGCGGCGGCTCGATTTTTGGTACCATCATCGCCGATGAAAACGATGTGGCTGACGGCATTGTGTCGGCTGATGAGTTGAAGGACTGGCAATGGAACTGGAGTGGAAATGAGGTCGTATCGGCATTTTCCATTTCCTCTAAAGCGGGTGGAACAACGGATTTTGATCCGAGTTTCTACGTGAATGATACCCCCAACCAGCCCATCGGACTCGATTTCCTCGATCCAGACAATCTCGACCAAGGCTCCTTTGTCTCCGCTTCTGGCAATGAAATTCTAGATTTACAGGCTCTACTAGCTATTTCGTTTATGGATGGTGTTGAGTCAGTCTCCGCAGGGAATCCCACTGCCACGCTCGGAACTGTTAGTGTTTCGGAGCCTACCGCCGTTCCCGAACCCGCTAGCATTCTGGGCTTACTGGCTCTAGCGGGTGTTAGTACGGCGACCCTCAAGCGTCAGAAGCAGGACGCTTGAATCGATAATGGCAAATGTTTTCGGAGATTGACAGAAGCTGTTCACGGACGCGATCGCATCCGTTAGGTCATACAAGAAACCATTCTGTTTTCTTAGGAGAGGGATAACTCGCCATTTCCCAACTCTGTATCGACTCTCAAGTGGGTGCATCCCATTTTTGCAGAAATAATTTATTGTGGGGTGGGCATCCTGCCCGCCCTTTGCTTTGACAGGCTTTCCGGCTTGTCCCACAAGAAAATGTATTTGTACAATTGGGAGGCTCCCCTCTCAAGCGGTATTCTTCTTGTTCAACCGCTGACTAGTTTTAATCAAGTTCTGTAGCTGCTGTCGTAGTTGTGGAATATTGGGCATCTGGGCACCATAACGCCAACGGACGTAGGCTTGAGAGATTTCGTCAATCACCTGGGCAGAGTTTACTGGTTGGTGTTGATGCATTGTTTTTGCATATTCCAAGGGAGTCTGTGCAGGGTGCTTAGCGTAGCCTTGAGTGCCTAAAACTTTCAGCATTTGCTGATAGAGACTTTCCATTTGTGGTAGCCTCGCTAACCATCGTCGGTAGCGCCAGGTTCGCCACTGGTTCCAACCTAGCCAGCCAAGGAAGCCAAGAGCGATCGCTAAAATCAATCCCGTAAATGCGCCAACCCAACCATTTGAAACAATGCCCCACACAAACACAATTACCCTGGCAAGTAAACGAATGATCAGATTCCACACACTGCCAATCCAACTGGTAACGGGTGAAGGTAACCACCCTGCTACCCACTGCCAGAACTGACGCAAGACACCAAACGTTTGCGACTCCTCTACGCTTTGAGGAAACAGTTCATGCCCTGGAATCGGGTCAAAGGTATACCAGCCATATTTGGGGAAATACACCTCTGTCATGGCATAGGCATCGGTATTTTTAACAATGTAGAAGCCTGTAAACGGATTGAATTCACCTGTGGCAAACCCGGCTACCAATCGTGCTGGGATGCCAATGGAACGCAGCATAATGGTGAGAACGGTGGAGAAGTGGTCTGGGTAACCGCCGTTGTGTTTGAAGAGAAAGGCTTCTACCAAGTCTTCGTTTTCCGCTAGATAGGGTAAACCGAAGGGGTCTTCTGGGATACTGTAGCGCTGCTTGAGAGCCTGAGTTAAGTACAGTGCTTTTTCATAAGGGGAGGTGATGGGTTTTGGCGAGGTGGCTAAGAGTTCTTCAGTCCGTTGCCGTACCTTATCAGCAATTTTTTGGGGAACATCCAAATAGTAACTGCTAATACTCTTGGGGTAGTCAGCGCTTGCTTTTTGCAGCACAGAGCGATTGCGGTAGGGAACTTCCGAAACTACTGTGTAAGTGAGGTCTTCAAGTAAGGCAGCAGGCGATCGCAAACTACCTTCCACGTCTACCTCGATCTCCGGTGATGGAAAATAAAGTTGCTGAGGATAAGCCAAAGCCGGAATCAGGTTCGGCAGTTCCGACACCACGGTGTAAGTTTGAATTACCTGTTTGGTTTCACCCCTGAAAGATGGCATCGAGAGAAAAAACCGATAAGACCATTCAGGTCGTCGTACATTCAACACCCTGTTTTCACGAGACATCTCCCATCCCTGACCCGTGTAGCGGTCAAACGCTAGCACGCGCCAAAATCCTGGTGCTTGCGATCGCACCCGCATGACAACTTTGGGTTTGAGTTCTCCCCGGAGGTTTTGGTTCATCTGGCTGCTGAAGCCGTAGTAAAATGTGTCATCCATTTCACCAGAGCCTCTGCCTCTGCCTTGTCCCGTACTGCTACCGCCTCCGTTTTGGTTACCCTCACGAACATACCCAGGATTGATGATGCCACGATTGTTAGGATCAAAATTCTGATTGGCAAAATTGCCAGGGTCACTGACTGGAAACGTCTGTAGCTGATAGCCGGGAAACCGAGGCATTAGAGCGAAAATCGTCAGCCCCAATCCTAGAACTACTATGAGAAAGAGGCTGAGGCGTCTTAGGGATAGTGGTGAGGAGCGAGGAGCAAGCCCAGAGGCGTTTTTACGCTTTCGCGTTGTCGAGATACCCAGGCGCGACTGGTAGTCGAGGACAAGAACCGGAAGGGCGATCGCCAAGAATACCAGTAACAATGGCGCAAAGGCTAAGGTTTCGCTGAGAGTTGCCGCGACACCCAAAAGAATCAGTCCAATCACCATTGAATACCCCAAATCCTTCCGACGAGGTAAATCAAAACTGTGAAGAACTTGGAGCTGAATTAAAAGTTCAGCCAAAATTAAACGTGTATCGTTAAGCTGCCCTAACAAGTTGCTGAAGAATACTCCCATTGACAGCAGCATCCCAATCGCCAGCAAAAACTTAACGGGGATATTGCGATCGCGGCGGTGATACCAACTCCAAGTTGCCCCGATCAGACTCAATGGCACAGCCCAATAGCTCAGTTGGGTTTCGGCAGCAACATCCGTTGCGATAATCCCAACAATCACCAAACCTTGCACCAGCACCCGTAGCAAAATCGAGTTTTCTGGCTGTGGAGGTTCCGTCGCTTCAAGGCGCTGCCAAAGCTGGCTAAAAACGGGTAGACGCCGTAGTTGCCGAATCCCTAATGAGTTAGACATAGCAAATCAGTCAGTGGTCATCAGTCATTGTCATTAGTTGTTAGTCAGTGGTCATCCTCAACAAGGGACTTAAGACCAAAAACTAGAGACTAAAGACAATATGCCAGGACTTCAATATGCTAGCCCAAATCACTTTTCGCTTACCGAGTTGGGCAAATCGCAAACACTAGAGGTGTTTGTTCCAAGTCATGGAACCGGATTTCTAAAGGATAAGTTTGATTTGGCTGCAAATCAAAGGATTCAACGCTCAGATAGCCGGGATAGATGCGCTGTGAGTTTGCAGATGCCTGAGGTGTCCGCAATGTCAAGCTGCCACCACGAGGTAAATGAGCCGTAACACGGAGCTTCGGTACTCCATCTTGCATCAGATACTCTGCCTGCACAGTCACAAGACCCGCAGCCGTCTCCCACTGCCGTTCAACAGGGGTATGAGTTGATGAAATTGGCACACTAAGAGCGCTAATAATCTCTTTGGCTGCCAGCAGCGCCAGCGTCATCTTTTGCTCAGTGGTCGAGTCTTCGTAAGACAAAGATTGCAGTTGCCTGAGCAAGGATTGTGTTGGCTCTGGGTCACCATCACGCGCTGGCTCAAGCGATCGCAACACCAGTGATGCTACATTGTTGAGCAACTGAAACTGGTCGGAGAATAAGCTTTCCACCGCACTGACCAGTTTTGCGCCTAACTGGCGCCGAGAAGACACTGCCTCAGAGCAAGCGTCTAGCAGTTGTGCTAAAACGTTTTCTGGGATCGAGACGGGCAGAGTTAGGTTAGACAGTTGTGGCATCCAGATCCGGACAGGAGGAACCCAACTATCTGCGATAACGTCAGAAGAATCGGGTTCATAGTCAGACATCTCTGTCTCCCACGGGAAAAGCGGTGGGTGACGTTCAATCTCAACTTGTAGCCGGCGCTTTAATATCGCCTGAAAACGATTTTGCACGGTTGGCAATTCTCCCATTTTGTAGGGGCGGGTTTCGCCGCCTGGTTCAGTTTCCTCGCAAGCAGGGGTATAGTCTGAGTCTGCTTGTATGCGGTCTTGAGCCGCTTCGCCTGGGTTAAAAGATGCAATGTTCAATTCTTCTAAATCAAGAGGGTCTAAATGATCCAATTCAAAATCCGCTGCTCTTTGTTCGCCTGTATGGACAGGGTTTTGTGCCTGCCCGTCTGCTGGTAGAGAAGCAGCGGGAACGGACTCTTCTAGTAGCCAAGCAATTAAGCGACTATATAGGGTGTCCGAGTTATTATCCATGTCACTATTCATCTTGAGATGCACCAGATCCGGATACTGAACTATTGCGAATATCCCAGGCAATTTCAAGTAACTTAAACCATCGCTTTTCGACCTGAGTGACCGTACAACCTAGAGCTTGAGCGATTTCAAAATGGGAATATCGTTTTTGCTTGAGTTCGAGTAATTCTCGCTGCCCAGAAGTAATTTTGTCCTGAAACAGTTGCCATTCCAAGGGTGTTAAGCCAAGGTTTCTCTCCAAATCGGCTTCCAGCCATTGATGAACTAGCTCCCAACGGTGAGAGAGGGCAAAGCGAATGAGATGATATTTAAAGCGTTGCTGTAAATAGTCTCGCTGCCGGGGGGTGAGTCCTAAAATGCCCTCGATCTCGCTCGCTGGCAAGTCTTGCAGACGCAGCGTAAAGTAATCGGCACAATCCTGTTGCTGACGCTCTTCTAGATACTTCAGTAGTTCCTCAACTACCGTATCCCGGAGATTTGCTTCTAGGGGTTCTGGTTCAGACGCAACCATCATCTCCCTTACCTGCTGTATGGCGGCATCATTCCAGGTTGTATCAGACTCTGATGTCCCTCCTTCCGCTGCTGTGTCCATATCGACAGACGTTTCTGGCGGTTGCTGTTGGGAAAAGGTTTGTGCTCTGAGGATGAGTAATTGTTGAGATCGACGACCGGGTAAGGGAATACGTCGCTTGCCGTAGCGCTCAGTAAAAGCCATGTATTCAGCCAGTTCCAAAAGCGCTCGCGGACGATAACCTGCCTCAATCGTATTTTCTCGACGGAAGGCATTTAAGGCTTCTACATAAAATCCCTGTAAGAAATCTTCAATCAGGGTCAATCGTGCCTGGTAACTTGCAGGTGCCTGAGGAGGCGTAATGTAGCGGTAGACGATCGCACTGAGGGTACTCTGGAGTTCTACCCGTCCCCGATGCGACCCTAGTTTGTAGTAGCTTAATACTTGCTTGAGACGAAGATTTGCGAGGGTATGCGCCCAGCTATCAACGTCTCCAGAGGTTTGAATCCGATTACTTTCAGTACAGATTCGCGTAACTTCATTGGCTAAACGTGCTGCGACATTGCGACAGGTCTGCTCGGAAGCACGAGTAGACTGCCGGAATTCGTTAAACAGCAGTTGAAATATTGCCTCCACGCCCTGGCAGACTTCCATCATAATGTTCATTAATTAACAAAGACCCTAACATAAACATAAGTCTTGACTGATTTGTCTGGGTTTAGACTCATACATAGCAGCAAATCATGCTCTATAGTTGAGTCTTTATGGATTTAGAACGACAAATTCAAGTCTTGGTTGATAATGCACCGCAAGATGGGACGACACCTAAAGCAATTAAGGCGATCGCACCCGTACTCACACTCGTTGCTAGCCAGCTAGAACATTCGGACTACTACATTCTTCAAACCCTTGACCAGGGTTGGGTGTTAACGACTCTGAGTAATCGCGCCCAGCCTGAGATTGAGAAAAATGTAATTTATGCGTTTCCTACTCTTAAAAATGCGGCTGATTTTCAGTCGGTTTCAGACCCTGAAGTTCTTGCTGTTACGGTGCCAGTCACTCACATTTTGTTTCAGATGTTAGCGATCGAAACCCTTACTAGCATAGTTTTCTTTGATACACCTGGTAATCTAACGGCTGGTATAGAGGTGCGTCGAGATAACCTACAACAGTTGATTCAAACGCAGCTGCAACAAATCCGGTCAGTACCTAGGTCATATCCTAGCAATCTGCCTCCGGATATTGCTTGAGTCCGCTCTTGCCCAAACAGGCTTGAGTAAAGCACTTGAGGCAAGACTAACCCTTGTTCAGAGATTTCTCCAATATGAAGTTTTAGTAAATTTTAGACTGAACAATTCGTACTTACGCTGTAGTGATTCTCCGTAAGTTTTAGCACACTATTTTCCTCACGTCGCCTTTACCACTAGGGAGTGCTTCCTGCAAAGCTAGCTTAATATAGGCGACTCAGAACGTAGTCAGCTAAGTCAACTAACGCTTTAGACGACTCTGAGGGTTTGAGTTGAGTGATGCGTTGTACGGCAGTCTCAGCGTATTGTGCGGCTAAGGCACGGGAGCGCTCAATGCCTCGGCTTTCCATAACGAGTGCGATCGCTTGCTCAATATCCTCCGGTTGGGCAAACTCGCGCTCAATTAGCACCTCCAAGTAAGGCTTTTCTTCAAGAGCATATAAAACAGGGGCTGTGAGGTTGCCACTAATTAAATCCGAGCCAGCTGGCTTACCTAACGCTTCTGTCGAAGCCGTAAAGTCCAAAATATCATCGACAATCTGGAAGGCTAAGCCAATAAAACGCCCATAGTAGTACAAATCTGTAGCAATCTCCGCTGAGACACCACTCAGTAGTCCAGCCCCCTTAGCGCTGTTGGCAATCAATGAAGCTGTTTTGTTGTAGGTCTTCTCTAGGTAGGCATCAATGGTGGTGGTTGTATCAAATCGATTCAGCCCTTGCTGAATTTCCCCTTCTGCCATGTCCTTAATGACTTCTGACAGCAGCTTGACCACCTCTAGGTTGTCAAGATTAGCCAGATACCAAGCGGATTGACCAAACAAAAAATCTCCAGCCAGTACCGCAACACGGTTATTGAAAAGGCTATTCACTGTCGGGACATTCCGACGAACCTCTGACTCATCGACGACATCGTCATGCACCAGACTTGCTGTGTGGATCATTTCCGTAATTTCTGCTAGACGCCGATGGCGCGGGGTAATCTCCTGTCCCAGCATTGTTGCCCGCGAAATCAATAGGACAATTGCTGGTCTTACCCGCTTTCCTCCAGCCCCAAACAAGTGTTCGGCTGCGGCATACAGTATGGGATGACGGGCACCTACCAGGTTCTTTAGGTTCTCGGTGAGTATACACAAGTCTGTTTCAACAGGGGCAAAGAGGGAGGTAACTGAGGTCATGGATTAGCCGACTCAGAGATTAGGTTACGAAACTTTACATATTCTTTCCTTAATTCTAAGCTAAGCGTCCTCTTGAGGAAAGCTTGTTTCTCTAACAGCATGGGTGGAGAATCCTCAAAGTCATTGTGTAGACTTGTTAAGTGGACAAAAAATTGGGTGCTGCTCCCCAGGCTTCTTGTGTTAATCTAATAATTAAGGATTTCAAAAAATTCATGAATTTATTAATTCTGAAGTGACGGGTTAGGGTTATTCTTCCTAGGCTTCAGATTAGAGCAAGATTGATAGGCAGAGATAGCCTGATGTTACAGGATGACAACTTAGCGTTTTCATTAAGGCAAGTCATTCGTCAGACATAGTATACAGCCTTCCCGCTTCCCTTAGGAGGAAAGCTTGGGTAGAGATTCTTGGTCAACAGCTTAGCTTGACTAGAGGGAATTAGGGAAGGGGATGGGAACAATGCTCTATCTCCCTAAAAATTCTTAATAACAACAGTATCTTAAACCTTGAACGGGTCTAGGAAGGCTGTTGTCAAAACTGCTATTGAAATCTTCATCATTCTTCTACCTCCTGTCCAGACTATGTTTAACACGGATATGCCTGTAATTATTCCTCTACTAGCGACTGGTTATTTATTAACGATTTATTTACTGTTGATGTTGGCGCAACGGACAACAAAGGGTTCTCGATATGTTGCCAACTCAGCCGTTGATGCTTATGCACCCTATGTAGCAACAGAACAATCTTCTAAAACTGACGAGGTTGAACGCTGGTCTCTTCACACTAGTCAAGGTGCTTCGTTAGCTTATTTCCCTAAAGGAAAATCCTTAAAGCGAATCGCTAAGGAGGGTGAACCTAATAGCTCCGATCAACTCGAAGTGGCAGCCTCCAAAGAAACTGGTAATTGAAGACGAATCAATCAGTCAGCTCCCGCCGACGCTTATTAGAAACTGCAATAGAAGACTAGTTTACATGAGCTTGGCATTTTAATCTACTGGTTCTAGCGGAATCGGTGAGGGTGAAGCGGTTGGGAGCTGTATTTTTTCGACGGATGGGGTACACCCCAACCATTGTAGTGACAGTTTTGCAAACTGTTGCGGAGATCCACTGACACAGAATCGGGTCGGTAGAGGTGACCAAGGATTTTTCAATCCAATCAAATCTAACTCTTGAGCCGCAGCCGACACAACATGTTCTGCTGGATCTACAAGCTTGACATGTGGGGGGAGAATCTCCCGCAGTACAGGTGATAAATGCGGATAGTGAGTACAACCATAAACGAGTGTATCAATTCGCTGCTGTAGCAAAGGAGCTAAGTACTGTTGGGCAACTTCGGCAGTATACGGGTCGTACAAGCGGTTTTGCTCAACCAACGGTACAAACTCTGGACAGCCAACTTGCCAGACTTGAGCCGTTGCTTCGACTTCTAATATTGCCCGTCGATAAGCATTGCTGGCTGCCGTCGCTGGGGTAGCAATCACCCCAATGCGACGACCTTGCTGAACAGCTGCACGCGCCCCCGGTAGAATTAGCCCCAGAATTGGGAGATTGAACTCACTGCGTAAAGCGTCTAAGGCTAAGGCATCGCTGGTATTACAGGCAAGGACAACCATTTTGACATCCTGTTGCACCATCCAGCTCAAGATCTCAAAGCAAAACTGCACAATTTCCCGACTTGACCTTGTCCCGTAGGGTAGCCGCGCTGTGTCAGCAAAGTAAAGAATCGATTCGTTCGGTAGCTGGCGATAGAGTTCTCTCAGAACAGTGAGACCACCAACGCCACTGTCAAAAACACCGATACGATGCCGTGTTGGTTCTTCTTTTGCCTCAAACAGAGGTTTCAAGCTTTCCTCAACTGAAGGTTTACCAATGTAGGAGTCGGACGCATTCGCTCGAAGAGAGTCGCTGGGGTAGGAGGCGGGAAAGTTGGACACCGATCTTTGCTTATCTTTTGACGTTTAACTATTCTGCTGAATGTACTGGAGGATACCACGAGCGATCGCTTGTGCAACTTGAGAGCGATAATTAGGGTTTGCCAGTTTCGCGGAATCATCACGACCCGTAAGAAAACCAACTTCCACCAATACAGACGGCATTGAGGATTTTCTTAGCACATAAAACCGTGCCTGTCGAACTCTGCGATCGCTAACATCGACACTTTGTAAAATGCTGTTGTGGATTGTCTGGGCAAGGCGCTGACCGCTGGAGTAATAATACGTCTCTAATCCATTCACATCAGGTCGGCTCATACTGATGGCATTCGCGTGGATGCTAACAAATAAATTAGCATTGGCTCGGTCTGCCATTTGCACCCGTCCTTCAAGGCTGACAAAATAGTCAGATGTTCGGGTCAGCACAGCCTGGACACCCTGTTGCTCCAAAATCGCCGCCACCTCTTGGGAAATCGGCAAAATCACATTTTTCTCTTGTACACCGCCAATGCCAATAGTTCCAGGGTCTTTGCCACCATGTCCTGGATCAATCATGACAACCATACGACTGTTGGGAACACGAGGCATTGAAGCTGGTGGTGTCGCCCTGACTGGTGGTGTTGTCCTCTCTGGCGCTGGCACAGGAATCGCTCCAATCACTTGTGAGGAGTCAGATCCTCTGCTCGGTTGCAGTTGCAGCGCCAGAAGTTCATCATTAAGCTGATTGAGTTCGCCAATTTGGGTACCTGCACCAGGCTGTACCAAAATCACAACCGTGCGTGGGTCTTGTTGGCGGATTTGAACCCGTGTTAAAGGGCTGTTGGAATCAAGCTCCGGGCCTCTGACTTTATCAGCCAGTTGAGCGCCTTGGATAGTGATTCGATAGGCATTGGCGGCTCGATCCCAAACACTCGTGGCTCTCACCCGTTGATTCGCTCGAATCACCAGTTGAGTCTGATTATTCGCCACTTCAACCGACTGAATCGTCGCCAATCGACCAGAGGGAACTGTGGGAACCGGTCGATTTGGTGTTCCCGACGAAGGTGGTCTTTGTTGAGAGGATTGATTACCTGAGGGGTTAGTAGCTGGCGGCAGAGGTAATCGGCTTTGTGGCGGTCGATTGGATGACGGTGCTATCCGCTCAGGTGTTGGTAATTGCACCGACCATTGACTCGATGTTATTCCCCGGAATTTTACCTGTGTTGGATCTAGGGTGTAACCTGGAGCTAATTCAATCACAATCCGAGTGGTCTGATTCTCAAATTGCCCGACTCGAACTTCCCGAATCGCGCCACCTACCCGTTGATTCGCTGTAGGGCGTCCTAGAGCAATTCCTGGTAAATCAATGACTACGCGCGTTGGGTTAGCAATCAGTTGCGCTCTGGGTTGAACCCCAGCGTCTGTGGTAAATACCAATCGGTTTTGATTGCTCTCAAAGCGCCAAGTAAGAAGTTGACGTGCTTGTGCAGCAGCGGAAAAAAGAAAAACAGTCAAAAAGCTGGAGAGTATCAGTAGCCAGCGAAATCTCACAATTATTGCTCCTGTTGAAAGCGCGGTGCTGCATCGTTGAGCGGTTTGTCAATTGGCAATGCATCCTACAATCTAGAAGTTACAAGAGTGAAAATGTGACTTGCCACATTTTCTTCCGGTTGTTTGCACAAATCCACAAGTCCCATAACGCTCTTGTTCCTACCCTGACTCAAGCTTTTTTGCTGCACCCAACAATGCATACCACTAGTTATCTGTCTACTTGGACAGTCAACCCTCTGGGACGTAGACTGGCAAATTTAAGTTTCAGGAAAAATAGTATACACGGGTTTTTCCAAATCAAGAATATCGCTCTAATGTCTGCTGGGTCGATGCAATCCGTTCAATTTGCTCAAAAAATCAGGATTTACAAATTTCTCTTTCGCTTTTTGAGTTGGTTCAACTTCTGCTAACTCTATTGAGTTTTAGCAGTTTGTCCCATCTTGCTCTGCGCTTGCTCCTTTCGAGCCGCTTCGCTAACTCCAAAGCTGCTGCGCTTCGCCCGATCGCACGAAGAACTCGCTGACACTATCAGACCGACTCTTCTGATGAGGTAGTATCCGACTCTGACTCCTGAAACACAAGCCGCAGCAAGGGAGGAGCAATAAAAGTGGTCAAAATGACCATCATAATAATCGCTGCCTCAGTGGCTTCCGATAGTGCCCCACTCGCTGAGCCGACACCCGCAAAAACCAACCCCACTTCGCCTCTAGGAATCATCCCAACTCCAATAGCTAGCCGATTGATTCCGGGTTGACCGAACACTGACAAACCAGTAACTACCTTACCGATGATCGCGACCACAATCAGGAAAATTGCTAAAATCAAGCCTTCCCGATTGCTAGGAACCGCTGGGTTTAGAACACCCAAGTCAGTTTTTGCACCCACGGTTACAAAGAAAATCGGCACCAAAATATCGGCAACGGGAATCACCTGTTCTTCCAAATCACGGCGCTTATCTGTCTCTGCTAGAACAAGTCCCGCTGCAAAGGCTCCCAAAATTGCTTCTAATTGAATAGCCGCAGCAACATAAGACAGGAGAAAGGCAAAAATCAGGGCAGTCAGCAACAGCTGACCACGAGTCTTCATTTGATTGACTAACGCGACGAAATAAGGTCCCAAGAAGCGACCTATTAAAATTGAACCAACTAGGAAGACACTAGCGCTGATAATCAGATAGATAACGTTGCTGATGACGATTTCGCCTGTCTTGGCTAAACTCGCGACAACTGCCAAGACAATGATGCCTAAAACATCATCAAGAACGGCAGCGCCAATAATAATCTGACCTTCTTTGGAACTAAGACGCCCGATTTCTGCTAAGACTTTCGCTGTAATGCCGATACTTGTTGCCGTTAACGCTGCACCAGCAAAAATGGCAGGTACAACTGGAATTCCAAATAGATAAATTAAACCAGCAGTTCCAGCCGCAAAGGGGACAACCACGCCAACAACAGCAACAACTGCCGCTTGAGGACCAACACGAATGAGTTCTTGGAGATCGGACTCCAGACCAATTTCAAATAACAGAATTACTACACCCAGTTCAGCTAAGACTGAAATGACTTCGCTCTGAGCCTGAAATACTGATAGAGCTGAGTCTGGGCTGAGACCAGCGGTAGCTTGCAGAATATTTATAATTAGAGAGTCAGTACCGCCTGCGCCGCCTTCCGGAAAAACTAATAGGTGTAAGGCAGACACTCCAACAACGACACCGCCTACTAGTTCCCCTAATACAGGTGGTAAGTTAATCCGAGCGCAAAGTTCACCCCCTACTTTGCTCGCGAAGTAGATGACGACTAAACTCAGCAGCACTCCTGCCAGTATTAGTGAACTGCTTTCTGCTTCGTTGGTAGCTGCCGCTGCAAGTAGCGACTGAGGAGTATACAAAGAGGGGAGCGAGTAGGTTGGGTCAAAAAAATTTACCCAGGCAGTTGCATCAGCCATTAGTTGCGAAGAAATCATTCTTTCTACTCTACAAGCTTCTTAATAGAATCAAGCCTTTATCGGGCTTGTTCTGTTTTCTGTTAAATTTGATACCAAAACTTCACTCCGCTGAGGTTCAAGAGTCGGGCAACAACCTATCCGAGCGGTCAAGAGTGCTAATGAGCGAACCTTGTGTTCATGTTTATTCGCCAGCAAGTTGTAAAATTTGCTGCCAATACCCAATAGGCACAGGGACAACCGACAGCCGGGGCAAGCGGATGAGGTCAAAATCAGTCAAGTTATTATTTTGCTTGATCTGGGCTAGGGTAACGGGTTGGGGTAGCGATCGCACAGCTTGGATGTCCACGACGACGAGTTTAGGATTATTGAGTGCGGGATCAGGATAAGGCAGAGTCAGAACTTCAGCAACCCCAACCACCTGC
Organism: Symplocastrum torsivum; assembly: GCF_059505465.1. Lineage (NCBI taxonomy): Bacteria > Bacillati > Cyanobacteriota > Cyanophyceae > Oscillatoriales > Microcoleaceae > Symplocastrum > Symplocastrum torsivum. Next base: position 111,935 of record NZ_JCACKQ010000007.1, read on the forward strand.
CGCTCTTTACCCGTGTGATAAATGAACGCTTTGTCTCTTGGTTGCATTGTGCGGAGATGTTTGAGAGCAAGGGGATTTTTGACCCCATTCCAAACGGCGCGTCCCTCTTGCTCTAAATTGGCGTAGGAATAATCTTGAGGTTCGCTTTTGAGTAGCCAGTAAGCCATCAGTTAAAGAGTCGTAGCTGTTAGATCACTCAGCCACAGTACCTCAGTTGCTAAAACTGTAACTACTTCAAATCTCAACTCACTACCGTGGCACAGTAGAAGCCTAAGTAGCTCTGCCTTGCAGAGTTATGTCATCTCTCAAGTGAGGAGAATCTATTCCTATGACTCAAGCGTTTCTATCTGGTTGCTGCTCTAAAGTTGCTGGGCGGTTACAGACAATTTCCCTATTGGTAGGGCTTTTGACTCTGTCGTTAAGCAATCCAGCGATCGCTCAAGAACGACTTCTACGCACCCTAACTGTTACAGGTCGAGGCGTTGAAATGATTCCAGCAACCGCAACACAAGTACAGTTAGGTGTTGAGATTCAGGGAGAAACTGCTACTGGCGTTCAGCAGGAAGTGGCACGTCGCTCTGCTTCGGTTGTCGAGTTCTTGCGATCGCGTAATGTAGAAAAGTTACAAACAACTGGTGTTCGGCTCAACCCAATTTATAGCTACGAGAACAACGTGCAACGCCTCACCAGTTATTCGGCTGCCAATACAGTGAGCTTTCGCACGTCTACCGAGCAAGCGGGTACGCTCTTAGATGATGCCGTCAAAGCTGGGGCAACACGGATTGATAGCGTGAGCTTTACCGCCGCTGATGAAGCGATCGCAGCGGCTCAACAACAAGCCCTTCGCGAAGCTACTCAGGATGCTCAAAGGCAAGCCGATGCGGTTTTGAGTAGCTTAAATCTGAGTCGGAAGGAGGTTGTTAACATTCAAGTTAACGGAGCTACCCCACCCCCACCAATGCCTGTATTGGAAAGAGCGGCTTTTGCTAGCGATCAAGTGGCTAACACGCCAATCATTGGCGGTGAGCAAGAAGTACAAGCCTCAGTAACGCTGCAAATTAGCTACTAATCTAGGAGTGGGGAAATAAAGAAGAGAAAACTCTTCCTTAAAACTCTGCATCGTTGTATCCATCCACAGCACTAGAATCTGTATCCCGCTTGGAGCCTAACAAATCTAGCCGATCTACTTTAATGATTGGCTTAGAGCGATTGGCTCCAGTTGCGCGATCGCTCCACGTCTCAATCTTCAGGGCACCTTGTACGCCAATTAAACTACCCTTGCGTACATAGTTAGCCGCTACTTCCGCCGTCTTACCCCATAGCTCTAAATTGAACCAATCCGGCTGATCGTTATTGCGACTACGACGGTTCACGGCTAGCGTTAGATTACACTTAACACTACCAGACTCAAAATACTTGACATCTGGGTCTCCACCGACGCGACCAACTAAATTGACAACATTAAGGCTCATATTTTTTAGTACAACTGTACTGATAGCGTAAATAATATTTTAGCGAATCAGCGCAAATCTCAGGCAATCACTAACTTTCTTTGAGTTATCCAAACTTTTGGTAAGGAACGAATATACTCGATTTGACTTTCTCCGGATGACAGATTCTCGATGCTGAATGATACTTTCAACTTAGTTGTTGATGATTTGTGTGAATGAATTGCTCTACCTCACTAGACTCAGCTCAAGAAACGTAATAGAATCCACCTCGGTTACGGTTCAGTTACATTTTGGTCATACACAGCAACATTTGACTTTGGGGGCGTAGAAACGAGTGGGTCTTTTCAGTCGCTTTTCCCTATCACGGGACATGGGTATAGACCTGGGTACTGCTAACACTTTAGTATATGTATCCGGTAAAGGCATTGTGCTACAAGAGCCTTCCGTAGTCGCCATGGACCAAGACTTAAAAGTTCCGCTAGCCGTGGGTGAGGATGCGAAAAAAATGTTGGGCAGAACCCCAGGTAATGTGGTTGCCCTTCGTCCCCTCCGCGATGGCGTGATAGCCGACTTTGATACCGCAGAATTGATGCTTAAGCATTTTATTCGGCGAGTTCATGAAGGCAGAACTTTGGTTTCACCACGGATTGTCATTGGCATTCCTAGTGGTGTTACAGGTGTCGAACGACGGGCGGTAATGGAAGCAGCATCTCAAGCAGGGGCAAGAGATGTCTACTTGATTGATGAACCAGTAGCAGCAGCGATTGGTGCTGGGCTACCGGTAGCAGAGCCAACGGGCAACATGATCATTGATATCGGTGGTGGCACAACCGAAGTGGCTGTGCTCAGTTTGCAAGGGACGGTGCTTAGTGAATCCGTGCGCGTTGCCGGAGATGAACTAAGTGAATCGATTACCCACTACATGAAAAAAGTCCATAACTTAGTGATTGGGGAACGCACCGCTGAAGAAATCAAAATTCAGATTGGTTCAGCCTACCCAACTCACCATGATGATGATGTCACCCTAGAGGTGCGGGGCTTACACCTCCTCTCTGGTTTGCCACGAACAGTCACAATCAAAGGACCAGAAATCCGTGAAAGTATGTCCGAACCGCTTTCAGTGATTGTTGACGCAGTGAAACGCACGCTAGAGCGGACACCTCCGGAGCTAGCAGCGGATATTATCGACAGGGGCATTATGCTAGCCGGTGGTGGCGCATTGTTGAAGGGACTAGATACCCTCATCAGCCACGAAACCGGAATTGTGACTCATGTCGCTGCCGATCCTCTAAGTTGTGTGGTTTTGGGAACTGGTCGAGTTCTGGAGAATTTCAAACAACTAGAGCGGGTGTTCAGTGGACGTTCCCGCCATTTATAGTGGTCAGTGAGTAAATGTTAGCCTCAAGGAGTCTTGTTCTTAGCCAAATGAGTCGTCTACCTGCACGTTCGGAACTCACGAGTCAGCTAAACGCTGACTATTGATAGATAAGCTATGTTTATACTACGTCGCTGGTGGGATCGACATGGGGTAGCCATTGTGCTGGGAGGACTAACGTTGAGTGCTGCCTGGTTGGTTCGCCAAACTCAAGGGGCAGCACTCTTTGAGGCTTACCAATTAATGACTCGTCCCTTCCAGTTAAGTCCAACACCAGAAGAGCGCCTCACCAACGCGCGAGTCTTGGAACTACAGCAGCAGTTAGTCGAACTTGAAAGCCAAAACCAGAAGCTAAAAGAGCTACTGGATTATGCAAAAACTCAGAAACAGCAAGGGATTGTTTCTCCAGTCATCGGACGTAGTGCTGATCATTGGTGGCAACAGGTAACTCTTGGTCGAGGGAGCGGGCATGGAATCAAGGTTGGCTTTATCGTGATGGGATCTGGCGGTTTAGTGGGTCGAGTTGTTAGTGTGACACCCAATAGCAGCCGTGTCTTACTAATCAGCGATGCTACGAGTCATGTAGGTGCAGTAATTAGCCGCAGTCGCAGTATGGGTTTTCTACGAGGACAAGGGTCTAATCGGGCTGTACTACAGTTTTTTGATAAGGTGCCAGATGTTCGTCGTGGTGATGTTGTGTCAACCTCGCCTGTAAGCAAACTTTTCCCCCCCGGCTTGCCGTTAGGGCGGGTAGAGTCTGTAAATCTTGACAAAAGTCCTGCTCCAGAGGCAGTAATTGAGCTAACTGCACCCGTTAGTTACCTGGAGTGGGTCGTTGTCTATCCTGAATGAACAGTCATTAATCATTAGTCCTTTACTAATGACTGATGACTAACGACTAATGATTAACGACCAATGAACAACGTTTCTCAGTTTTCACCCTGGGCTCGTCAAATTATTAATTGGGCAGTGACTGCTGCTTCGGTCATCCTCTGCTTGATAGTCTTACCAGCACGCTTACCGGGGATGGAATTGCTGGGAATCGCTCCAAATTGGCTCTTGATTTGGGTTGTTGCCTGGAGCCTCAAACGGACAGCCCTTCAGGGTGCATTAGCAGGGCTAGTACTGGGGCTGATTCAAGATGGCATGACTTCACCCCACCCAACTCATGTTTTAAGTCTTGCGTTAGTAGGAATCTTGACGGGTCGAATTCAGAAGGAGCGCTATATTCAGGAAGATTTTATTTCGGTGGCATTAATTGTTTTTGGGATGGCAGTAGTTGGAGAGACTGTAACAGCGATTCAGTACAGTCTCCTTGGCGATCGCACTCTTGCAGAAATTTGGACTGATCATCAGCGTATTGCCCTCTCCTCAGCGATTCTCAGTAGCCTCTGGGCACCTGTTGTTTACTATCCGCTCAATCGTTGGTGGGAGCAGATGAAGTTAGTTGAGCAACCGTAGGGATCGGATAAAACATCTTTTGCGTTCAACATTATTCTCTCGTTGTCAGTAGTCAGTGGTCGCTCGTGATTGGGGAATGTTGACTACTGAAGTTTCTATCCTCGACCGGAGCGAACACTCTCTAAAATGTCATGGGCAGCCGCCAATAAGTCGCTATGGACGCGAGTCGGCTGAAATTGCTTAAGGTAGTAGTGGGAACGAATACCGCAGGTGAGCGCGATTGTAGGAATCCCAAGGGTTTGCCCTGCGATCAGGTCGGCTTCTGTATCGCCTACCATCCAAGCTGATGTTGGATGCCCAGCCAGTAGAGATTGTTCAGCGAGTGCTTGGCTTAGCAGTTGTGTTTTCCCATCAGCATAATTTTGATAAGCCGCATCGCGATCGCACGTTCCGTAGATGCCGCTAAATAGCCGAGTTAAGCCATAATTTCTCAGGATCTGTGTGGCTTGTTCCTGACAACGCAACGTCACTAACACCAAGCGAACACCTTGAGAATGCAGCAATGCCAATGCCCAACTCACTCCGGGCTGAAGCTTATCTTGACTCAACAGGGCAGGCTGATTCACAATCTCAATCACTCGCCCCAAAAAGAAATCAATTTGCTCTTTGTGTAAACCTGAGCGCATTGCAATTTCTACATCCGGCACACGATCTTGCTTCATCTGCCAGAACTGATGTTTAGTAAGCTGCTGGATGGGCAAGCTAATGCCTTGGACTTGATAGAACGCTTGGGTATCAGCTAACCCTAACTGATAGGTGGTGTAGTAGCGATTAGAAACGTCAATGATAGGACCATCAAAATCGCAGAATACCGTTAGCTGTTGCGATGAAGGAACAGGGTTCTGACGCTGATAGCATGGGGGTGGTTGCAAGTCTGAGGCAGCAGCGCCGATCATAAATCTTTACTCAGTTAAGCTTTTTGAAATGGTTCTTTACAGATTAACAGTTTCAACATGAATTTTAGTGCAGTTTGTTCAACCTTTATGATTAGACAAACCTATGTTGAAAATAGGGATTAAGGATTAGGGACTAGAACGTTTGCTCAGTAACTAGTGCAAGAAGGCAGAAGATAGGAGGCTCCAGGGCAGAAGGGAAGAAAGCTTGCACAGTAAGCTTTTCAAACTTTTTTAACTGGATAGTTATTTCCGCCGTGCTGCACTAGTCACCCGTCCCTAGGCTTCAGAACGGGAAGTTATGTTAATTAGAGCCTACCCACTGAGTTAGGCGAAAATCTCTGAAGACGCAAAGCCTCAAAATTTGTAATATTTCCTACCGTAGATGATTAGCAAACCCCATCTTACTATTGGGATACAACCATTACCTGTAGGGTAGTAGCCATGAGCTACTGTATCAATCCTAGATGTCCTCAGCCTAATGACCCAGGCAACCTTAACAATCGCGTTTGTCGCAACTGTGGGTCAGACTTATTACTGCAAGGGCGCTATCAAGTCATGCGTCTTTTGAGTGACAACAGTGGCTTTGGCAAAGTTTATGAAGCCTATAATGGCGCAATTCCCAAAATCCTCAAAGTCCTCAAACCAAAGCATAACGATAACCCCAGAGTTATCGAGCTATTCCAGCAAGAGGCAGCCGTATTAAGCCAGCTCAATCATCCTGGTATCCCTAGAGTCGAGCCAGATGGGTACTTCCAGTTTATGCCCAGAAATCATGATGAGCCGGTACACTGCATCATCATGGAAAAAATTGATGGCCCTGACTTAAGGCAGTGGATGAAACAGCAAGGCAATCATCCAATTACCGAGAAGCAAGCGCTTAACTGGCTTAAACAAATAGCACAGATTCTGCATCTCGTTCATCAAAAAAATTACTTCCATCGTGATATTAAACCAACGAACATCATGCTCCGCTCCTCTGGGCAACTGGTACTTATTGACTTTGGTACCGCTAGAGAATTGACAGCTACTTACCTAGCTGATGTTGGAGGTTCTGGTAATGTCACGAAAATTAGTTCTGCTGGCTACACACCTCCAGAACAAGAAATGGGTCATGCTGTACCGCAATCAGATTTCTATGCATTAGGACGTACTTTTGTCTATTTGCTCACAGGCAAAGAAGCAATAGATCAAATGATTTATGACCCTTTAACAGGTAAATTTAATTGGCGAAAATATGCGCTGGATGTCTCGCAACGATTAGCCGATTTTATTGATAAGCTCATGGCTCCGGCAGCAGCGGCTCGACCGAAAAATACACAAGAAATTTTACAGGAATTAGCTAATATTTCTCAAGAATTATCTCAGCCTCAGATCGCAACTAACCTAGGTGAAACTACTACAAGTCAAGCATCTGTAGATAACTTGCCTTCAAAAAGTAGAGAAAATCCTAACAAGTTTATCAAATTCCCAGGAAAATGGCTTCTTGGATGGGTAGTTGGTCTCTCTGTCGGCTTAGGAGGATACGGAACTTGGCAAGTTTACCAAAACTATAATCCTAAGGCGCTCTCTCTCGTTACCACTATTGATGGGCATTCTAGCTATGTTAATTACCTCCTAATCAGTGCTGATGGCAAGGCATTAGTGAGTAGTAGCGCGGATAAGAAGATTAAGGTTTGGGATTTCATTAGTGGAAAAGAAATCCGAACTATTCTCGAATACTCGATACCAATTAATTACTTTGCAATTAGTCCGGATTGGGAAACTATTGTTACTGGTGGCACTAACCAGACCCTAAAAATCTGGAACTTTACCACGGGAAAAGAACTTCGCACCCTGACTGGACATTCTAGCTATGTTAATTACGTTGTTATTAGCCCAGATGGTCAACGATTAGCGAGTGCTAGTGCGGATAAGACAATTAAAATTTGGGACTTTACCACGGGAAAAGAACTTCGCACCCTGACTGGACATTCTAGCTATGTTAATTACGTTGTTATTAGCCCAGATGGTCAACGCTTAGCGAGTGCTAGTGCTGACAATACCATCAAAGTTTGGGATTTTGCGACAGGCAAAGAACTCTACACTCTCACTGGACATTTAGGCTCGGTTAATTGGCTAACGATTAGTCCAGATGGTCATAAATTAGTCAGTTCCAGTGCTGACAATACGGTCAAAATCTGGGATTTTACTACTGGGAAAGAAGTTCGTACTCTCAGCGGGCATTCTAGCTCAGTTAGACCCCTTGCTATTAGTCCAGATGGCAAGAAGTTAGTGAGTGCTAGTGCTGACAATATGATTAAAATTTGGGATTTCGCTACAGGAAAAGAAATCTATACCTTCATGGGTCATTCGAGTTCAGTAAATTCCTTGGCGATTAGTCCGGATGGCAAGAAGTTAGTGAGTGCTAGTGCTGACAATACGATTAAAGTTTGGCAGATGCCGAAGTAATACTCATCGTGGTTTGGGGAAGCGGGGGGAGAGAAATGTATCTATTGGAATCAAGTCTGTGTAAGGACAGTTTTAACTTGATAGGCTGTCAGGCTTGAAGAAGCAAGGAATGCGATCGCGATTTTTGCCAACGCCTCTACCCAAAAAGCGACACTTCATATTCCACAACGCCGTTTGTGAGCAGCCAAGATTTCGCTAGGCTTGTAGTGAATAATAGCCAGGATAAAAGGTGGGGAATGGCGAGTACATCCAACGTTCAAGTAACGATCGCTCCGAAAGGTTCTGCTGAATTAGATGTCAGGCTTGATTTGAGTAATTCTGTTCCTGCAAACAATCCTGAAGAACTGGAAGCACTCACTCAGCGACTTTTTCAACAAATGCGTGAATTGGATGAAGTCGAGCAAGTCCAGCGTGTACCCGATCCAAACCCACCCGCAGGCAGCAAGCCGCTAGATGCAGCATTTTTAGTTGGATTGCTCACGGCTGAAGTCAATGCCAAAAATATCAAGGCACTACTGGACTTTATCTGGGAACGGCTGTCTGGGAAGCCGATTGAGCTAAAAGTAGAAGACAATGGTAGAAAACTAGAGATTACAGCTTACTCTCAGCAAGAGTTAGCTGCCGCTGTTGAGGCAGCCAAGGATTTTTTAGCATCAAATTAGGACAGTTGTAGATGGCTAAATTGGCACTGCTGATTGGTGTCAGCCAGTATGGAGCGGGTTTCAACCAACTTCCTGCTGCTGTAAAAGATGTGGAAGAAATGCAGCGTGTTTTGCTGCATCCAGATCTGGGCGATTTTGATGAAGTCTCCCCGCTTCTCGATCCTGAACCGCAGGAGATGGGGACAGCAATCGAGCATTTGTTTGGAGGTCGTAGACGGGATGACCTCTTATTGCTGTTTTTCTCTGGTCACGGTGTTAAGGATGAAAATGGCAACCTCTACTTGGCAAGTCGCGCTACTCGCAAAAATGAGTGGGGAGGATTAGTTCGGTCAAGTGCGATCGCAGCGAGGTTTGTCCAAGAGATAATGGCTGATAGCCGTGCGAATCGACAGGTAGTGATTCTCGACTGTTGCTTTAGTGGTGCGTTTGCTGAAGGCTTGGTTGCCAAGGATGACAGTTCAGTCGATGTGAAAAGACAACTGGGTGGTGAGGGACGAGTTGTCCTTACCTCTTCAACATCTACTCAATACTCGTTTGAGCAACAAGGCTCAGACCTCTCAATTTACACCCGTTACTTAGTTGAGGGGATTGAGACAGGAGCAGCAGATTTAGATGAAGATGATGTAATTTCAGTGGATGAGCTGCATGAGTACGCGAACATTAAAGTTCAGAAAGCGGCTCCAGCAATGAAACCAGAAATCTATACCGTTAAGGAAGGGTACAAAATCATCATTGCCAAAGTCTCCACGGGCGACCCCAAGCTGAAGTATCGCAAAGAAGTGGAGCGTTATGTCCATGCTGGAAGAATTTCTCCAGTGGGTCGTAGAATCTTGAATGCAAGACGAGAAAGCTTTGGACTCTCACCTGAGGAAGCATCGATCATTGAAGCGGAAGTTATCAAGCCTTACCGAGAGTACAAGAAAAAATTGCACGAGTATGAGCAGGCGCTAATCGAGGCAATTCAGCATGAAAACCCACTAAGTGACTACACCCGCAATGAGTTGAAGGACTTACAGCAAGTTTTGAGTCTTAGGAATGAAGATGTGGCGCCGATTGAAATGCGGTTCAATGCTCTGGTAAGCTACCTTCCTGCTCAAGACTCAAACGTCACTGAGTTGGCGCGTGTCGATCTTGATAATCAGTTAAAAAATCTAACGGATAACCTTGATTCTGAGCGGGAAGTAGACTACACACGACTACGTGATCTACTTGCTCTAGGAAAATGGCAGAAGGCTGACCGAGAAACGGAAGCGGCAATGCTCAAGGCATCCGGTCGTGAAGACGAAGGCTGGTTGCGAGAAGAAGATATGCAATCCTTCCCTTGTCAAGATCTGCGTACTATTGACCAACTATGGGTAAAGTACAGCAACGGACGCTTTGGCTTTAGTACCCAAAAGCGTATTTGGCAGACTATTGAGGAGACGACTCAGAATGCTGATGTAGAAACCTGGAAATATTTTGGGGACAAGGTTGGGTGGCGTCTACAAGACTCCTGGGTTGGCTATAAAAATTTGATTTTTACACTCGATGCACCCGAAGGTCATTTGCCGGGATGGGTATTTGTGAGTGGGTTTGTCGCTGGAGGCTTCTTCGGTAGTGGTCTTTTTGATCGTGTAGAGAATTGTGGGTTGTAAGATAGCGGTCAGCTTTCAGCTGTCAGTTGAACCAGCAGCAGCCAGCCTTGATAGGTTTTTATCAGCTAGTAGCAATAAATTTAGGCTAATTGCCACGATAAACTCTTGTTAGAGATGTGAATGAGGTTCAACACAGTTTACTGCTGTTACTGCTTCATTCATAGCTGAAGGCTCATAGATTCAAGAGCTGAAGGCTGACTGCTGATCGCTGAAGGCTTACCATTATTCGCAAACACTACGCACCTATGGATGTATTCGCGAAAGCGCTGGAGTATGCGGCTAGCAATTCCGATAAACTGGCTGAGGCATTGTGGCAGCATTTGCTATTAGTGGTGGTACCGCTTGCGATTGGGTTGGGGCTAGGTTTACCATTAGGGCTTCTCAGTTCGCGATCGCGTACAGCCTCTACAGTATTAATTAATAGCTTTAATGCTTTGCGGGTTATTCCCAGCTTGGCAATTTTATTTGTCGCGATTCCTTATTTTGGTCTAACATTCACGTCTGCTGCGATCGCTCTTACGCTGCTAGTGATGCCCCCAATTCTCATTAGCACTGATGTTGCCTTTCGCAATATCGATCCAGCGATCCGAGAGGCAGCGAATGGGATGGGAATGTCACCCCAGCAAGTCTTGCAACAGGTGGAGATTCCCCTAGCCTTACCTGTAATCATTGCTGGTATCAAAACAGCGACAGTGGAAGTCATTGCCAGCGCTACACTCGCCGCTTTTATTGGTGCAGGAGGGTTAGGTAGCTTTATTGTGCTTGGCTTTTCGCTCTACGACAATGCCATCCTTCTCGTTGGGGCAATTCCTGTTGCCGTATTTGCACTGGTTGCTGAGGTAGGTTTGAGTGCAATACAACGTTCTCTAGAGCCTCCTGCGGCTAGAGCATAAGCATTTTCCTGAACTCCGGAAGCGCGATCGCCTTCTACCTCCTCAACTAGCAGAATCACCGTATCGCTGTCTTGTGAAACGCTGGGAAAGTCGGTCTTACTGGTGCTCTAGTCTCTATTTTCTGGCGATGCAGTAACGCCTTCGGTGCCTTCTCTAACAAGAGTTCATTTTAGATTTCAATTTCAATTGCAAAACTCTAATTAGCCCTTACTACAAGGGCAACTGCATTAATAAGGAAAGAGATGTCCCTTCTCTGGTTTCACAGGCTGCGATCGCTTCCTCAATCCTTAAGGCAATCTCCCTTCAAATCAGAACCCACCTCAAGGAAGATGTCATGTTACTTAATATTTTTTTACTATTCACAGAGTTACTTAAAAAAGCCAGAAAATCGAAGCTAGCGTTAGCAAAACGCTGAGAGTCATTTAAAAAAACTTTTTAAGTACCGAAAAAGACAGTTAGTTTTAATTGTCTTTGACACCAAAAATAAGCAATGGAGAATTGATATGAGTCGAGTAATTTCTTGGTTTCAAAGTATCAAGCTAGGTCAGATAATCACTGTCTTCCTAGCAACGATCGCCTTTTTCGTCATTCCTGCTTTCAGCTACAGTAGCTCTGTACAAGCTGGAACATTGATTGCTGAGGCAGATTCTTATACAGTAGACAAAGCTACCATCAAAAGGATTCAAGAGAGAGCTGAAGACCTCGGCGACCGTCCAGATAGACCAATTGGTGATACAGGATTAGAGAACATTAAAGAACTTGGCGAGAACATTCCAGAAACACTTGACCTGAATGCTCGCCAAGGATTCTTTGGTGGCGACCCCAATGACATGGACAAGAAAAACGCTGTAGATAAGGTTCAAGAGAGAGTTGGGGGAGCAGTCGAAGGTGCCAAGCGAGCTGTAAAAGACGCGGCGTCCTAATCGACAATAAACCTATTGCAATTCATACAGGCTCACAGATAGCCTTGGACTCAAGAGTCCAAGGCTATTGGTTTTTGTGGCTTAAGTTGAATGTCACTGACTTAAAAAATGAATTTAACCTCTGCTACCTCTCGATCAACCCTTGTGCAGGGGGTGTGGGGAGGCACTCCGTCCCCCACCGGAGATGAGAGTGAGGAGGGGGTTTGGGGGCATCGGGGTCTCCTCTGGGGTTGGGGGAAAGCCACCCAAGCAGGGTTTTTCTACGAACGATTACTTTTCGCTTAAGTCAGTTTCAAAAGTTTACGCTTCTTAACACTATCCTCCAAAAATGTTTAACTTCATTGCAAAGCCATAAGTACCATGAGATAGCGTGATAACTTCTATGAGTGTTGATGACACCGTAGAGTTCGCAAAGGAGGACACCTTGGATTTGCATTCTGCTCAAGCCCCAAATAATTTCTTCCGTGAAGATATCAGTGAGTACGTGGCGCAGCTTCAGCTTCACATGGCGTTACAAGCCCGTAACTTAGTTCCTACCCTCACCAAAGCGGCAGATAGCCGAGAGCAGCTATTGGAGCAAACCCAAGCAACGATTGAAAAGCTTGTCTCACGGCAAGCCATCTAGGGAAACTAGAGATTAGGGATTAGAGATTGGGAAGAATCTGCATGAGTCCTAGTCACTAGTCCCCAATCCTTGAGCACTACCACCATTCCGATTTGCAACCATCACAGAGTCTGCATAGTTTAGCGCCTCTTGCCAAACCTGATAACCACTATGGCTCAAATGGATGCCATCTGTTGTTAAATCCTGTTGTAACTGACCTTGCTCATCGGCAAACAAGCTGTAGAGATTAAGAAAGCCTGTACCTTCTTGTTGAGCAATTGCAGCGATTTGTTGATTCAGGTTATAAATTCGCTGATTTGGAATAGCGCTTAAGCGTGTAGGAAGAATGGACTGTACAACGACTTGGGCTTGCGGGTGATTCGAGCGTAAGCGACGGACAATCTGACGTATGTTATCAAGAATTACGCGATCGCTAGCACCTTGACGCAAATCATTAGTCCCAGCCATCACATAAATTGTATTAGGACGAGTTTTAGCAAAGGCAGATAATCGCTTCAGGATTTGCCCAGAATTCTCGCCAGAGATACCTTGATTGAGCCATAGTTGACCGTAAGGCAGCGACTGTGAGGGAAACCACATCGAGAGCGAATCTCCCACCAAAATTGCGAGACGGTTGGAACCCTGCCCTTTGGCAACAGCTTTAGCTTCCTGTTCTAGTAGCAGTTTCCACTGTTCATGAGTGGGTTGTTGTAGTGGTGTCCCTGTACTTGTCCCCTTTGCCCACAAAGACTCAAAGCTATTAGAAGGCAAGCGAGTATAAAGCTTCCCGGCTTTCAGTGCCGCTACTCGTTGCAGATAGAGTTGACTCCCAGAGGTTGGAGTAATCATTGATTGAGGTGTTGATACAGCTTGCTGATTGCTTACCAGTGTTGTCGCCGCTTCAGCCGTGACAGGTTGTGAGGTAGCGCTTGTTCTAAGTATGGCTGGGCTTGGTAGTGACTGGCTGAATTCAGGAGAGTTTACTTCTACAATTGGGACAACTTTTTGAGCAGCAACAGCCTGCAATGTCTGAGTTGTGCTTGAGGCAAACAAGGCTGAGAGATTATCTAGCAAATTTGGAGGAAGCGTTATCGGCGGTGGGACTGTTATTGGCCCTGCTGTTAATAAACTTGCTGCCAGCAAACAAGGATCGCTCATTCTATCGCTCCATCACACTCTCCTTTCCTTTTGACAGCGATTATTGGTAGCAGTCAGGAAACTTTGTACACAAAGTAGGTTTATTTAGGGCTTGCTGAATAAGTCAGAGGAAAACAACCGATGGATTAATTAGTTATTT
>NZ_JCACKQ010000008.1:0-2457 GCF_059505465.1 Symplocastrum torsivum
ATGGCTTCGAGCACCTTAATTCAAGAGCTACTCAGATGTCAAATGGGTTCTATAATCCTCAATCGGCAAAACTCAAACAGAAATGTCTGGCTCACTTGGAACGAGACTTAGAAGCGCTCCTAAGCAGTCGGTTTGCCGGCAATCGGGAATTCGCTGTTGCCGTTAGTCAAATTTTAGGACTGGCGCGTTCTGTGTATCGAGATTATCATGCAGGCAAGTTAAGCCGGGATGCGATCGCAAGCAGCCGCACTGACTTGGAATCCCAACTGCAAGCCGTTTTGGACAAGCCCATGGTTAGGGGATGGCCAACGGATGCTCAAAGATTAGCCAACCGCATTAAGCGTCATAGGGATGAGTGGTTCACTTTCTTGAGCTACCCGGAAGTCAAACCTGATAACAATGATGCTCAGAGGGCTTTACGTCCCATTGTTGTGCATCGCAAGGTCAGTGGCACAGCCAGAAGCGATTGGGGAGCGCAATTAGTTGCTCAAATGTTCAGCTTCTTGGAAACAGTGCGTTTGCAAGGTGGGGATGCGATCTCTCAACTATGTGAACTGCTGTCTTTGGCTGGTCGAAGTCCCCCTGGTTTGCCGACTACTTAAACTTCACTGGGCTTTTGAGTTACCTAGTTCTCAACAAGCCCTGGTTTTTGCTGTGAGCAGTTACATTAAAAGAAAAAATCAGACAGATTTTCGAGCAGGATAATCATTGGTTAGTTGGTTTATTTAAACTGGGAATATGGCTATCAGAAGCCAAAAAATATTTTCCCGATAGTCAGAACACTATCATTCGTTGGCTGGATGAGATTATTGCTTACTTCGATCATAGGATTACGAGTGGTGTTGTCGAAGGTATCAACAATAAACTTAAGTTGATTAAACGCTCTGCCTACGGGTTTAGAAATTTTGAAAACTTCCGAGTTAGATGTTTGCTTAATTGGCATTTTAATTGTTAGTTTAGCATACTAGTTACTGAAGAGCCGTTTTGTCTGTAGTTCACTCATTGATTGCCCCAGCGAAAAATTCGCTTGAATCATGATTTTATTTTTAACTGATCAGAGCGATCTCACAAATTTCTCTAATCGATCCATTCCCGTTTCAATTGATGCCATATCTGTAGCGTAGGAAAGGCGGATACACTCATCAGCGCCAAAAGCAAGACCAGGAATTACAGCAACTCGCTGAGATTCCAGTAAGCCGTCGCAGAACTTCAAAGATTTCAGCCCGGTTTGACTAATGTTAGGAAACATATAGAACGCACCATCCGGCTTAGCACAACTCAATCCAGGAATGGCATTAAGACGCTCTAACATCACCTGCCGTCGTTCAGCAAAAGCGAGACGCATTTCTTCTACACAATCTTGGGAATCGTTCAATGCTGTGATCGCACCATACTGAGCAAAGGTACAGACATTTGAGGTACTGTGTCCTTGAAGGGTTATCATCGCCTTAATCAATTCAACTGAGCCAGCGAGATAGCCCAAACGCCAGCCAGTCATTGAGAAGGCTTTCGCAAATCCGTTGCTAATAATCGTGCGGTCAAAGATTTCTGGTCCGACAGCACCAATGCTGAGGTGTTCTGCATCGTCGTAGAGAATCTTCTCGTAAATTTCGTCAGAAACAACCAAAATATCGGCTTCAACCACAACCGCTGCCAGTGCTTTCACCTCTGCTGGTGTATAGACCATCCCAGTCGGATTAGAGGGAGAATTGAGGACAAATAGCTTTGTTTTAGGAGTGATTGAGGCGCGTAGTTGCTCTGGCGTGATTTTGTAACCCGTAGAGGCATCTGTCGGAACAATTACAGGTGTGCCACCAGCAAGCTTCACCATTTCTGGATACGAAAGCCAGTAGGGGGCGGGAATAATTACTTCATCCCCAGGTTCAATCAACACCATCATTAGCTGATACAGAGAATGCTTACCGCCGTTGGTGACAATGACATTCTCTGCCGCATAACAAAGACCATTTTCCTCTCTAAGCTTACGCGCGATCGCATCTCGTAACTTTGGTTCCCCAGCAGCCGGTCCATACTTCGTCTTGCCTTCATCCAGCGCTTTTTGGGCAGCGGTTTTTATATGTACTGGGGTGGCAAAATCGGGTTCACCAGCGCTGAAACTACAAATATCTATTCCTTCTGCCTTCATGGCTAGCGCCTTGGCAGTAATCGCTAGGGTAAGGGAGGGAGAGACTTGACTAACTCGTGCTGCCAGCTTCATGCTTACTACACCGGAAAGAAAAAAAGGGAGAAAGTGCAAGGGCGTGCGCGTAACGCAATCCCTCTAGTCTCCCAGACTAACTTGTAATCACGCTCTTAATTGGCGTTTTTTTTACTTTTTTCCTAAGCAGATGGGTTTCTCGGCTACAAGCAATAGGATAAAAGAAAATTTTCTTCCCTAGACGCTATAGAACCCATTTGACATCTGAGTAGCTCTTGAATTAAGGTGCTCGAAGCCAT
>NZ_JCACKQ010000009.1:0-85245 GCF_059505465.1 Symplocastrum torsivum
ACTAGGGCTAAGAATTTGACCCTTGTTGTTCCAAGCTGTACCGATATCAAAGAAAGGAGCGAGTTGGATTGTGCCAATTCCATTTGAGTCACGAATAATGGGAAAGCGCACTTCCACTGAACCAACAACACCATTGTCAGCAACTCGTTGATTTTGGCGATAGCCTCGTACTGTATCAACACCACCGATACTAAATTGTTCAATGGGTAAGAGTGAGTCAAGGGAGAGTTGAGCGCCAGTACGGGCAACTAAAATTACATCTTCACCTAATGCTTTAACCCACTGAAACTGCCCTAACCAACTGATAAACTGGGCATCTGTACCACTGTCATTAACAGTTGCTCCCAAGGCATCTAATCCAAAACTAAATTGCGATCGCGCGGCTAAAACTTGGGTAGTTGAGCGATTAGTCCAGTCCTGGCTAAACCGCAGTGCTGTTATCTTGGACTTACCCTTTTCTGGACCCTCAGAAAATGAATAAGGAATATCATTGAGTAAAAATGTTTCACTTTGGCGCAAGTCAAGGGCGAGTGAGAGACTAAACTCACTTGTCGGAGTGAGAACAAGCGGTTGCCGAAAATCAAGGGAAAGGGTGTAAGACTCTGCCCTAATATCAAGATCGGAAAACGGGTCTTCAACAATTCGACTATCGTCATTGCTATAACTTAGACTCAGGGTGCCTTCACGGGGGTTTACGGGAATCCCGTAGCTGAGGTTATAGCTGTCGATGCCTTCAGCAATGCCATAACTAGCACTAAAGCGATCGCCAAAACCCAGTAGATTATTATGTGCGATCGCAACCGTCCCCCGCAATTCCCCAACACTCGGAGAATCACGATTTTCTACCACAACAGATGCTGTGATTGGCTGCGCCTCTGTGACATTGAGCGTTAGAATGCTCAATCCGGGTGCGCTTCCTGTTGAGAGTTCTGCTTGCACACTACGAATGAGGGGATTGTCTTGCAACAGTTGCAACGCTTCTTCTAAGCGGCGGAGATTGATCGGTGCGCCAGTCGCTAAGCCAATGCGATCGCGTATGTAGCTAGTTTGCAAACGCTTCAATCCCTGAATATCAATCGCTTCTATTGCCCCTTCTACTACCTGAATTCGCACCACACCATCCGTCAAATCCTGGGGTGGCAAAAATGCGCCAGATGTGGTGTAGCCTTGGGTTGTATATAAATCTGTAATGGCAGTGCGAATTGCTAAGAGTTCTTCAAACGTAGTCTCCTTCCCAATAAATGAGGCAACGGCAGTTTGTAGTTCGTCTGCGGAAAAGACTGTACTTCCCAACACCTCAATTCGTTCTACCTTGACGGTGACTCCTACTTCCGGTGGTGGAGTGAGTGGGAGTTCGGGTGGAGTCAGTGACGGTGATGGTGTGGGAGTTTCTGACGGTATGGCAGGTAGAGGAGAAAGCGTTGGACGAGTCGGTTCTAAGACTCCAGGAGGAATATCAGGATTAATCTGGGCTATTTGAGGAACGTGGAATTTCACGTCCGAATCTTGGACTGAATTCTCCCCCCTGTTTACGGGGGGCTGGGGGGGATCTGAATTTGATGGGGAAGTTTGAAAACACTCCCTAGAGGGTGGACAGGGGGGCACCGCCCTCACAAAATCATCATTCCCTAATTGAGCAAGTGCAACAGAACTCCAACTCAGGTACAACAAACCTGTACCCAGCACGATCACGTTAAGTCTCATGGGGCTGTTAACGATGACTATCCGAATTAAGAAATATCTGCATCTTTACGGACACTGTCCAATCTACTGAATAAAATACGATTATATTTCGTCAGATACTCGACTAATGTTCCAAAATTGGCGGTATTGGCATCGGTTTAGTGTTTTATGGCTAGCTAGTCTCGTTTTTTGCGTTGTTTTCCACACTTGCTCAACTGGGCAAGCCGAGCAACCAACTATTTTAGCAAGGCAAACCCTTGTGTCATCCATGCTGAATAAGGGTGTACAACCCTATAGTCCTACCGTTCAGCAAGGAATTGAACGCTATCAGGCTGGAAAATTCATGGAAGCGATCGCCCTATGGGAAGAAGCACTGCCTCAAATTTCTGAGGTAAAAGAAAGGGCGATTATTTACACTAACCTAGCGCTAGCTTATCGGCAAACAGGTCAACTAGATCGAGCGATCGCATATTGGGATGAAGCGATTAAAATTTACCGCTCTCAAGCCGATGCAACGACTCGCCAACTCTTAGCGGGACTGTTAACCGAGCAAGCACAAGCTTACAGCAGTTTGGGACAACATCGACGAGCGATTACTCTCTTAGAATCGGCAATTGAACTAGCACAGCAAAACCGCGAGCGCTTAACGGAATCGGCAGCGCAAGGAGCGTTAGGGAATGCGTACTGGGCTTTAGGTGACTATGAGAAAGCCTTGGCTGCTCATGAAACGACGTTGGAAATCGCCAGTGAATTGAATAATGTCAGTTACGTTGCCACAGCGTTAAATAACCTGGGCAATGTTTACGTGAGCAAAGCCCTTCGCTCTAGCTATCAAGCCAATGTTGCAGATTCAGAAGGTGATGAGAAAGAAGTTATCCGCTTAACCCAAGCGGCGACTCAAGATCGAGCTGAGGCAAGAACGTTTTTTGAGCAAAGTGTGCAAACGGCTAGAGGTGTAGCCGTGTTGGAAGAGGTTAGGGCATTGCTAAATCTCACTCACCTGTTAGAGGTGGGGAATGGGAAAGATTTACCCCAATCTCCTAACCAGGATTTGATTGAGAGTAATTGGAATCGGCTGAGGGAGTTGTTGAGTAATGCTCCAGATTCGCGAGAGAAAGCTTATGCTCTGATTAACCTTGCAGAGAGTTTTCGCCGTCACGAGTCTGTAGAAAGTCAGGAGTCTGTCCAGGTTTTAGAGCAAGCGCTGGCTGTTGCTAGAGCGATTGGGGATTCTAGGGCAGAATCCTTTGCCGTTGGTAGCTTGGGGAAACTGCAAGAAGACGCAGGGGACTATGCCAAGGCGATGGAACTAACTCGCACAGCTCAGTTTGCTGCTCAGCAAGTCAATGCGCCAGATAGCCTGTATCGCTGGCAGTGGCAAGCTGGACGGCTTCTCAAAAGCATGGATGCTCGTGAACAAGCGATCGCAGCTTACGAACAAGCGATCGCAACTCTGCAAAGTATTCGGGGTGACATTGTTGCCGCGAATCGAGAATTGCAATTTGACTTCACTGAACAAGTAGAGCCAGTTTATCGAGAGTTGATGGAATTGTTGCTTGAATCTCCTGAGGCTTCCGTTAACAGTCAGCTATCCAAGCCAAAATCGACTTCCAGACCTAACCCCCAGCCCCTTCCCTGCAAGGGAAGGGGAGCCGGAGTCATCGCCCCTCTCCGCATCGGAGAGAGGTTTGGGGAGAGGTTTGCTGACTGGTGTGTAAACAGTAGCCTTAATGAGGGACTAATCGCGCAGCAGAGGGTAAGGGCGAACCAAAGCCCTAAATCAAACGTGGAGAAAGTCGTCGATACCCTAGAACTTTTGAAACTAGCCGAGTTGCAGAACTTCTTTGGAGATGAGTGTGTGCAGGTTGCTCTGGCGGAAAGTGAAGGGAGTAGCAGTTTAACTGATATCAATACAGTTGTGGTGTATTCGGTGATTCTGAATAACCAAACCCAAATGATTTTGCGATCGCCTAATGGTTCACTCACGAATTATCGTGCGGCGATTAGCAAGCAGGAGATTGAGGCAGAAATTAACCAGTTGCGCTACTTCCTAGAATCACGGGCAACTGAAGAATATATCCCCAAGGTGCAGAAGATTTACGATCTCCTGATTCGCCCTATGGAAGCTGACTTGGCGGCAATCCAACCTACAACTCTCGTGTTCATCAACGATGGGGCTTTGCGAAAAGTGCCGATGGCAGCACTGCATGATGGGAAAGAATTTTTGATACAGAAATACCCGATTGCGATCGCACCAAGTCTCACTCTTACGGCTCGTAAGCCTTTGGATCACAGCAATTTAGAAGCACTGAGTCTGGGACTCACGGTTGAGCGATCGCCTTTTGCCCCTCTCACGAATGTCGAGGCAGAGGTAACAGCGGTGAATAAGATTTTAGGCGGTACTGAACTGCTGGATGAAGCCTTTACTCTCCCGAACTTGCAAGCACAACTGCAAAAAAAGAGTTTCCCCATTGTTCACATCGCGACTCACGGCAAGTTTGGTGTGGATGCAGAAAGTACATTTCTCGTAGGATTTGACCAACGAATTAGTATTGAGCAAATCGACAAACTTCTACGTTTTCGCAACGGCAGAAAATCTGTAGAATTGCTAACGCTGAGTGCCTGTCAAACCGCTACAGGTGACAACCGTTCAGCCTTAGGAATTGCTGGGGTTGCTGTTCGTGCAGGTGTTGAGAGTGCTTTAGCAACGCTGTGGTACATTAACGACGAAGCGACTGTTCCATTAATTGAGGAATTCTACAGCCAGTTGCGTCAACCGAATAGCAGCAAGGCAGAAGCTCTAAGAAATGCTCAAATCAAAATGATTACGGATGTAAACTACAACCATCCGGCTGTTTGGTCACCGTTTGTTCTTATTGGTAATTGGTTATAGAGGATAGTGTTCTTCTTCTCTAGTAGTCTTGATAATCTTCTCAGGGATAGCAAACCATGACAGTGCATCAACACCCAAAAGCCGACGTTGTATTTATCAATATGCCGTTTGGTCCTCTACTTCCTTCTATTGGACTGGGTTTATTAAAAGCGTCGCTTGCGCCTCTCAATATTTCAACAAAAGTTTGCTATTTTACACTCAGGTTTGCTCAAGAAGTTGGGGGTTCTTTTTACACGGAGATCACAGATGGTAGGAACGTTTCGATTTGCGATCTGGTGGGAGAATGGATATTCGCTGAGGCGCTGTTTGACTCAACTCCAGATAATGTAGAAAACTTCATTGAAGATGTGCTAAGGGGACGTTCTTCAGCACACAAAGAGGCATACCCTCAAATCAAGCCGCTTTCAGATAGCTTTATTCAGGAAATTCTTCAGGCGCGTCATTTAGTCAATGATTTTCTGAATCAATGCCTTAATGAAGTTCTTAGCTACAAACCTCGTCTAGTTGTTTTTACTAGCACTTTTCATCAGCACGTTGCCGCTTTGTCTCTGGCTAAGCGTATTAAAGCTCAGGCTCCTGATGTATTTATCGAATTTGGCGGCGCGAATTGTCAAGGCATTATGGCAATTGAAAATATCCGTCAGTTTCCTTTTATTGATGCGATTATGTCAGGTGAAGGAGACCAGGGATTTCCTGAATTTGTGCGTCGGGTTTTGGAGAACAAACCTGTAGCTGATTTGCAGGGAGTTTATACCCGCGACAACATTGAGTCTGCGAGTAATCATCTGAATATTAATGCACCTACTCTACATAATGTCGATGCTCTACCATTCCCTGATTATGATGATTACTTCTTAGAGTGGGAAACAGTTCGTCCTCATCTCAATGACAGCTATCAACCTCGACTACTATTTGAAACATCGCGAGGATGTTGGTGGGGAGAAAGACAGCATTGTACATTCTGCGGACTCAATGGAACGGAGATGGCATACCGGAGTAAGTCAGCGACTCGTGCTTTGGATGAATTAGTTTATTTAGCTGACAAATATCCGGGTTACTCCGTCTCTGTGGTCGATAATATTCTGGACATGAAGTACTTTAAAGACTTGATTCCAGAACTGGCTGAACGACAGCTTAACTTAGAACTGTTTTACGAAGTTAAGGCAAATCTGAGAAAGGAGCAAATTCGCCTTTTACGAGATGCTGGAATTACGATGATTCAGCCGGGAATTGAGAGCTTTAGCAATCATGTTCTTGAGATTATGCGTAAAGGCGTAAAAGGTTTACAGAACATTCAGTTGCTTAAATGGTGCAAGGAGTTTGGAGTGACTCCATTCTGGAATTTGTTATGGGGATTTCCCGGAGAAACGCCGGAGGACTACGCACGGATGGCAGAAATTGTTCCCTTGCTGACTCATCTGAAACCTCCCGAATCCGCTACAACTATCCGAGTTGATCGCTTTAGCCCGAATTTTGATCATCCTGAGCAGTTTGGCTTTGCAGAGATTATCCCTTATCCGGCTTACCATTATATCTATCCGTTTCCACCAGAAGTAGTAGCAAATTTGGCTTATTATTTCACCTTCAAATATCGTCAGCCACAAGATGTAGAGAGCTATACCAAAGTTATTAGAGAGCAGGTAGCTGTTTGGAAAGCAGCCTCTGAAACTAGCGCTCTTTATTCCATAGATAAGGGAACAAACTTACAGATTTGGGATTTACGTCCCGTTGCTAAGCAGTTTTTAGTCAATCTAACAGAGCCTCAACGAACACTTTACCTGGCTTGTGATGCCATTCGTTCAATGAATTCCTTACGGCAGGTGGCTAAAGAACAACTTAACCAAGAGATATCTGTCCCAGAAATCGAGGAAATTCTCCAACCTTTAATAGAAGGAGGGCTGATGCTTCGAGAGGATAATTCGCTTTTAAGTTTAGCCGTTCCTTTTAAGGAGGAACCAAATCCTTAAAGCCAAGCTTTGCTTCGTGAAGTCGAGAATCTGAACCTCAAGCATCTGAGTAGTTTACATTTTCATCCCTATGTTAAATATCCAAACTAGCGCCTCAAATAACAGCGCCAATGCTCTCGCTGACACCATCAAACCCTATCAAATTCTCCAAACTTTGAAGTGGGAAAACTTGCTCAATAAAAAGCAACGAGATGGATGTCTGCAATACTTTGTGCAGAGCTATTTGACGACCAAAGCTTCTGAGGCGTTGCTCAATTTTGCGGCTGAACAAGCTGTCTTACGGGATGATGAAAATCTTGCTCCTTTTATTGATTGGGCGAAAACCCATGCTCCAGAAGAAAAAGACCATCATAAATGGTTTTTAGACGATCTGATAGCCATTGGTTTTCGCCAATCTGAACTTGAGAACCTGATTGCTGATGAGGTAATCCTTGAAATGCTGGGGGTGCAATTTGCATTAATGGCTACAGCTCACCCTGTTTCGATTTTGGGATATGTATTTGTATTAGAGGGATATAATAGCTCATCTGCCGCTATCAATGAGATAGGACGAAGATTTTCGATTCCCGATGAAGGGTTGAGGACAATTTTATACCATGCAGAAGTAGACCAGGAACACCGCAAGCCAATAATAGAGTTGGTTGATCGCTATGGCTCAAACGATTTTTTGTATAGAACAATACTTAAAGCTGCGATCGCAACGTTACTAGGCTGGACTAAATTTTATACAAAGCTAGCGCAAAAAAATAACTAATACTTATTAAACTCCTGTTAGGAACAGATATTCCTTACGAAAAGTTAAAAGTTCTTGTCAGAAAAAGCTTTTTTATTTAAGCTCATTCAGTCTTTGAATATCTACCAGAGGGTTTATGACTGATATTGATCTAAACGAGGTAGCAAAAGCATTGCAAGAGCAGCAAGCGCGGGCAGTAGCTCTCGAAGCTGTTCTCAATAATGCCGCAGATATTGGCATTGAAGACGCTCTATCCAGGTTCGGATCAGCTTTGACAGATACAGAAAAAGAAATCCTAAGAACCCTTACTCCTGAAGAGCTAGCTTCTCTGAAATCAATTTTGTCTAAGCTCGGTACTCAGATGCTCTTTCAGTCAGTTGGAATAGCCTTTTAATCAAGGAATGTCTTGTTTGTCCCTATCTTTAGCCTCCAGACTAGTGTCTTACACTACTAGCGCTCAAACCAATAGCAACCACTATTAGACCTTAAAGCTATATGCCAGACTAATGACTTAGTAGATAGAAACTATTAAGTTGTATAAGGTATGAAGCTGACTCAAAGCCTGAGCGATACAGCCCCCAATGAGGCTAAAGGTGAAGTGTTGTCCAAACATTCAGCTTTTGAAAGAACACGTTGGCGGTTATTAGAGGTTACTACCGCTTTATTCCTGAGCCTTATTCCCTCTGGAAATGCAGTCTTAGCTCAGATTACACCAGATGTAACCTTGGGAGGTGAAAGCTCTACTATTCAACGTAATGTTTTAATCAACGGTCTTCCTAGTGACCAGATTGATGGGGGAGCAATTCGGGAGACAAACTTGTTCCACAGCTTTCTAGAGTTCAACGTTACGGCAGGACAGGGAGCGTATTTTACCAACCCAGCAGGGATTGAAAATATTTTCAGCCGTGTCACAGGAGGCAACCCTTCCAACATTTTTGGCACCCTTGGAGTTTTAGGCGATGCCAATCTCTTGTTGCTAAACCCGAATGGCATTATCTTTGGGCAAACTGCCAGTCTTGACTTAAACGGTTCATTTTTAGCAACAACAGCCAACTCTGTTGATTTTGCAGATGGCACTCAATTTAGTGCGTCCAGTCCCCAAACTTCGCCCCTGTTAACTGTAAATGTTCCGGTTGGACTGGGATTTGGTACTACACCCGGAGAGCTATTAGTACAAGGTTCTAATCTCCGGATGCCACCTGAAAAAACTCTGGCACTAGTTGGAGGTAACGTCACCTTACAGGGAGGGAATTTAATAGCACCAGCAGGACGAGTTGAATTAGGCAGCATTGCTGGCTCAGATTTTGTCAACCTGACTTCTATCCCTAAAGGTTGGGATTTGGACTATAGAGGAGTCCAAAATTTTCAAGATATAAAACTGTCTCAAGGCGCTTCCGTCAATACTAGCGGGGAGGGCGGCGGCGCTATCCAGGTACACGGTCGCAACGTTACGCTTGATGGTGAGTCGCGTCTCTTGTCGAACACATTGGGGTCGCAGCCAGGAGAGGGTATACAGATTGATGCCATTGAATCAGTCCAAATCACCGGATTAGGAACTTATGTAGCTGATGCAATTCCCTTCGCATTCGGCGATTTCGATCCTTTTGAATTGCGTAATGGCATCTTTACCCTAAGCCAAGGCTCTGGTAAGGCTGGAGATATTACGATCAACACGCGACAGTTCACGGCTACTAATGGTGCATTTGTTGCAAGCTATACATTCAAATCAGGGCGAGCTGGGGACTTAACGCTAAACGCCTCTGATGCCGTAAACCTCAGTGCTACAGGAATTTTCACGCTGGCTGGGCAGGAAGCAACTGGAGAGGAGGGGAATCTGCTAGCGATTAACACCGCTCAGTTAGTGATGCAAGATAATGCGATCATATCCACCACCACGTTCGGATCACGACAGGGAGGAAATCTTAGAATATTTGCTTCCGACTCCATAGACTTGATTAGTGGAACACCACTCACATTGGACAACGGTGTGTCTCTTCAAACAGCAATAGTTACCAATACCATCGGTGAGGGCAACTCAGGAAATGCATTGATATCTACTCAACGGTTGACGCTCCAGAACGGAGCTGCAATTCAAGCAGGAACGGCTGGTAGTGGGCTAGGTGGGAACCTAGAGGTAATCGCCACTGAGTCTTTAAGATTAACAGGTAGTGCCTTAGATGGCGCATTTCCTAGTTCTTTAGATGTCTCAACAATCTCATCCGGTCAGGGGGGAAACCTAGAAATTACGACTGAAAATTTGGTGATTGAGGATGGAGCTGGATTATTGGTACGTAGTTTGGCAGACGGAATTGCTGGCAATATCACGATAAACGCACAAAACATCCAGCTTCGCCATCAAAGTCAGATAACGGCAACGGCAGAAATTGCTAACCAAGGCGGGAATATTGAAATCAACACAGACACCTTAGTGGCTCTGGAAAACAGCGACATCACTGCCAATGCTCCCCAAGGTTCCGGAGGGAAAATTACCGTCAACGCCCAAGCCATCTTTGGTACAGAATTCCGTGAAGAACTAACTCCAGAGAGTGACATTACTGCCTTCGGGAAAACTCCTGAACTCAGCGGCATTGTCGAACTGAATACCCCAGATGTCAACGTCCAGGGCGACCTCAACCAACTAAATGCTAATTTTATTGATACCGAACAAGCGATCGCATCTAGTTGCCTCGCCCGTCGCAACGTCGAACAAGGTAGCTTCACCGTTACAGGCACCGGAGGCTTACCCCAAAATCCCTACGAAGCAATTAGCGGTCAGTATCAACTCAGTACAGTTCAAGGACTGCAACCACTTCCTCAACAACAAGCTTCTTCCTCAATCCCCAATCCCCAATCCCTACCTCCTACTTCCTGGAAACTCGGCGACCCGATTCAGGAAGCACGGGGCATGACAGTGACCAGAGATGGACGTATTATTGTGGGTACGATGCCTCAACTAGTCGCAACCGCCCAGCCTCAGGACTTAATCTGTAATAGCAGTGTTCAGGCTACAGAAAACTAATCACCTCCTCCTGCTATGAATCTCCGTCGCCTTTGGTCTGTTGTGTCACGGCTACCTCTTGCCCAGGTCAAAACGCCGTTGATGACGGCTCGTCACGACGAAGCAGCAGCACGTTCGGTAACAAAGCCAATTGATAAGGGTAATGACGATCAAGATGGCACAGCCAGACACCTCGCAACTCAGATCTGGGAATGGCGTGGTGTCTGGCTCATTGCACCAACCGTTGCCGGAATTGCGATCGCCTTACGCTTGAGTGGCAGCTTGCAACATTGGGAATGGGCAGCACTGGATCAGTTTTTTCGCTGGCGTCCCCTAGAACCGACAGATGAGCGCATTGTCATTGTCGGGATTAATGAAGCGGATTTAAAGCAGGCAAAGCAGTGGCCGATCCCCGATGCCATGCTTGCCCAGTTGTTAGAGAAAATCAAAGCCCAAAAACCAACGGCGATTGGACTTGACATTTACCGAGACTTACCCGTTAATCCCGGTTATCCGGCATTAAAAAAGGTTTTTGAGACAACCCCAAACTTAGTTGGCATTGAGAAGATTAACGACGAAGACCCAAATTCTGCGATCGCACCACCACCAGTCCTTGCACAACGAGGTCAAGTTGCGGCGAATAACTTGGTTGTCGATGCTGATGGCGAGTTGCGACGGGGAATGCTCTTTTTGGAAAAAGAGGGTCAAACTGTAGATTCCTTTGGCTTGCGCCTTGCTTGGTTTTATTTAGAAGCTCAAAAGATTTATTCTCAACCCACAACTAATGACCCCAGAGTTTTTCAGTGGGGAAAAGCGGTTTTTCGACCGTTTATTGCCAATGATGGCGGCTACATCAATGCCGATGGCGGTGGCTACCAATTTTTGTTGAATTATCGTGGCGCGGCTGGACAATTCCGTACGGTGTCGATGTCTGAGGTGTTACACGATCAGATTCCACAAGATTTGCTGAAGAATCGCATTGTTTTAATTGGTTCCACAGCAAGCAGTCTCAATGATTTTTTTTATACTCCTTACAGTGGTGATGAAATTACGACTGCTGCACGCACTCCTGGAGTTGAAGTTCAAGCCAATATCATTAGCCATATTCTCAGTGCTGCCCTAGAAGGGCGTCCTTCAATTAAAACCTGGTCTGAACCAATGGAAGGTTTGTGGATTTTTCTTTGGTCTTGTACGGGTGCTGTCGTGTGTTGGACGTTGCGAGATGTTGCTGGTGTGAGGAAGGTACTGTCTGTTTGGACAATTCTCGGCTTGTTAGTGGTTGGAGTTGGTTTAGTCGGGGGTAGTTACCTCGCCTTTTTAATCGGTGGTTGGTGGATACCAGTGGTGCCGCCACTCTTAGCGTTGTTAGGGTCTACCACGGCAATTACAGGCTACATCGCCAATGTTGAGTCGGAAAATCGGCAAACTGTCATGAATTTGTTTGGGCGTCATGTCACACCACAAATTGCCCAAGCGATTTGGCAAAATCGCCAGGAACTACTCAAAGAAGGACGGATTCGAGGTCGTCAGATGACGGCTACGGTGCTGTTTTCAGACCTTCGGGGATTTAGTTCTGTTGCGGAAGTGATTGACCCAGAAACCCTGATGTCTTGGCTCAATGACTATATGGAGGCGATGGCGCAGGTGGTTTTGAACCATGACGGCGTTATTGATAAATTTATGGGGGATGCTGTGATGGCGGTATTTGGTGTGCCGATTCAGCGTCTTACCACTGATCAGATCGCTTCAGATGCGATCGCGGCTGTCTCCTGTGCTTTAGCCATGGCAGAGCGATTAGATATACTCAATCACCAATGGCAGCAGGAAGGGCGCCCGAAAACAGCGATGCGAATTGGGATTGCGACGGGCAATGTGGTGACGGGTAGCTTGGGCAGTTCTCAGAGGCTAGACTACACCACCCTTGGAGATACCGTTAATATTGCAGCCCGGTTGGAGAGTTACGATAAATCGCTAGATGGTGGTGTGTGCCGAATCTTAATTAACGAGGAAACTTACCAATATATTAAAGAATATTTTTCTACAAAAGTCCTTGGTTCTATGATACTCAAGGGTCGTGAGCAGCCTACAGCAATTTATCAAGTTTTACGATAGTTTCGCTACTAGATTGTAGTAGCAGTTAAGATAGATTTCGATAATGAGGGTGAACTACTACAGTTACTGAAAATTATGTTAGGAAACTAAACTCGAAAGTAGCACTTAACCGATATGGCAACTTCCCAACAATTCGCCATTACCGTGGCAGGCACAGCCTTGCTCACTTCCGTGCAGCTACTTGGTTTTGTCAACGTGCCTTCAACTCTAGCTAGTGAACCCTTCAGGGATTTAGACTTAGTGCAAACTAGCGTTGCTAATCAGGTCGCTAAGACAAGTCCATTCCAGGAAACGGCTGTGCAGGGCAACAAAACCCTGTTGCTAAGTCAAGCCACAGGCTCACGAATGCGTTATGTTCCGCCAGTTGCGAGGAACCCACGACGAAGCCAAGGATCGGGTTCACGCGGTTGTAATGAGTCTTTACCAGGAGACTTAGTAACGCTGTTGATTCCGTCCAAGGATTACACCGCACAAACCACATTAGGACATCCAACCTTCTTCTGGCACCTGTCGCAAGCTGTATCAGTACCGATGAAGTTCAGCTTGGTAGAACCTGGAGTTGCTCAACCCGTATTTGTCAAACAGATTGACTCACCCCAAGCTGGGATTGTACAGCTAGAACTTCCCAAAGACCGACCAGAACTTGTAACGGGAAAAATCTACACTTGGTCTGTTACCGTGGTTTGTAACGCGAAGCGCCCTTCGGCAAATCCCTATTTTTATAGCTGGATTGAGCGCGTACCGATACCACCCGCTTTGGAGGAGCAATTGTCAGCTAATGGGGCTAACACTCGTGCAACGATGGGGATGAGGGCAACAGAGTCATCTTTGGCAGTCCGCGATCGCGCAGCCGTTTATGCCCAAGCCGGACTCTGGTATGATGCCCTCGCTCTGATCGCTACTCAAAGCCCGAATTCCAGGATTTCTCTATCCGAAGATTTTCTCACCCTCCTCGACCAAGTGGGCTTAAGTAAAGTGACCAAGCAAACGCGGCAAAGTCTTGCCAAGCGCTAAGCTTTTGAAGTCTTTCAATATCAAGGTAAGTCTTCCTTATTACCCTTTAGCCCTTGATAGCATAAAGCTATCAGCTTTTTTGTTTCCTGGCTCTTTCTACGCAAGTTTCACACACCTCCCGCTGTACCTCATCTTTCCAGGAAACCGCTATATTTGCTCCTAACCGTATTAGTCTACTTCCAGATAGCCTTCCAAAGCTGCCATTAAAACATTAACTAGAGGATGATCAACTAGCTTTTTCAAGTCTTGAGTGTCAAATTCGTTTACAATCCGCACCACCCATTGTTTCAAAGCTGGATTGCTCTCAATTTTCTTAACAACTTCAAGTACTACCATCTGTTTTTCTAATGGCGTACTAGTAGGATAATTTTGCTCTAGTTGTTGTAGTAACTTCTGAATTCTCGCTGCTGTTTCTCTTAGGTTTTGAGTTTGCCTAGATATGTAATCGTATTGAATAGAGAGCTGGCTGTTGCTAACTTGGATGGGATTAGCAAAGCGGACAAGATTACTACCCGACTGACCATTGATAGAAGCATCTGATACTGTTTTATCTTCTGTTAAAGCTTTAATCTCAACATTAATCGGGTTCATCGCCATTACTCTAACAATTTCCGTCAAGTCTGCACATTGCTGGCGATAGAGAGCTATCTGTTCATAACTGGCTTGTAACTGATATCGATATTCCTTATCTATCGATTTCAGTGCAGATTCATACTCTTGTCTTAGGTGATTTTCGATATCTTCCTTATTCACCTCAGGGTTAACATTTATCCGAATAATAAAAGCACCATTAGTCCTATTTTCAAGTGATTGAAGAGATAGTCCTAAAGTACTGCTCTCAATTTGTAGCTTTTGAAAAGCAACGAAAAAAGCTCTCCAGTCAATGCCATTTTGGAATATCAAATCAATGGTTTCTAAAGCTTTTTGAAATAACTTTGTAAATTCTCCTGGTGCAAATTTTCCCTGAGTTGGTGTGCGTTCCTGTTGCTCAGCTCCTAGGTAGACATAATCACAAATTACATCCTCAAGATTGGTCGTACTGTTGGTATGCCAATCTTCTAAGCAAGCTCCCGTTAAGGTAGCTTTGTTGAAATTGGTATCTAGTGCTTTTGTCCTTTGAAGGTTTGCTCCTGTGAGGTTGGCTCCTGTGAGGTTGGCATCCTTGAGGTTTGCTCCCTTGAGGTTTGCCTCCTTAAGGTATGCGCCGCTGAGGTTAGCACCAGTGAGTTTTGCTCCACTCAAATTTGTCCCACTGAGTTTTGCTCCAATGAGTTTTGCGCCAACGAGGTCGGCTCCACTCAGATTTGCCTTGCTAAGGTCAGCTCCACTCAGATACGCCTCAGTTAAGTTGGCTCCAATGAGATTACTTCCAATCAGGTCAGCTCCACCCAGATATGCTTCACACAGGTTTGCCCCAATCAAGTCAGCCTCACTCAGGTATGCTTCTTTGAGGTGTGCCTCGCTTAAGTTTGACCCTATCAAGTCAGCGCGACTGAGATCAGCTCTACTTAAATCAGCGCGACTGAGGTCTACACCACTAAGTTTTGCCTCCCTGATAATTATCCCACTGCCTGTCGCAAAGCTGAGATCAGGTCTTATATCAGGGTTATTTGCCTTCCACTCATTCCAAGCCTCTACCCCTTGCCTGAGCAAAGCAAGATGTTCCTCATTTGCCATCTAGCGCAAGCCCATCAGCTTTATCATTTATTGCAACTAACCTAGCGCTTTCTTTACTAAAAGAGGAGCTACCACTATATCTGAAATTTGATACAGGAATAGTTATGCTACTCTCCACCTGGTCACAGCGTTAGTGTTTACTGAGAATATAGCTGATTTCTTTCCTATATAGCAGAACGCCGTCAGCTTGTCGCGTATCAGCTTTTTCGTTTTCCTTGCTGTATCTAGGTCTATGGGCTTAATTCACTCTAATTGTGGCAAAAGCGATCGCACTTGTGCTGGATGCTGACACTCCTTAACTCACACTACCCATAACAACAGGAGAAGCAAATCTTGGACTTAAAAGAATCTCTGCACACACACCTGACGCAGATAGTACGCGATCGCGATCCCTATCTTGCAAAAGCTGGGCATTCTTATGTGCAGCACTACATACGCCAAGAGTTAGAACAATGGGGAGAAATCAAAACCCACGAATTTACAATTCGCGGGCAAACCCATCAGAATTTCATCCTCAATCTTCCTGCAAACGCCACTAGTCGCCGTAAACAGAAACCGCCAATATTAATTGGTGCTCATTATGACGCTGTGCCTGGAACCCCAGGTGCCGATGATAATGCAACAGGTGTTGCTGCCTTGTTGGAGTTGGCAAAAGCCTTCGCAACGGAACCCGCCAATTACCCAATCCAGCTAGTAGCATTTGATATGGAAGAATACGGCTTACTCGGAAGCGCTCAATATGCGGCTGACTTGCGGCAACAACAGCAGCCATTACGCCTGATGCTTTCTCTAGAAATGCTGGGTTATTGTAATCAGGCTCCTCACTCGCAACGTTACCCAGCCGGATTGGAACGGTTCTACCCAAATCGTGGTGATTTCATTGCGTTGATTGGTAATTTGCCGACAATTCCTGACTTAATTCACCTCAGTCGTAGTATCCGTAACGCTGGAGTACCGAGTGAGTGGTTACCTGTACCAAATCGGGGTTTAATGGTTAGCCAGACACGACAGAGTGACCATGCCTCATTTTGGGACAAGGGTTATCGAGCAATGATGGTAACGGATACGGCATTTATGCGAAATCCCCACTATCACAAGGCAAGTGATGCGATCGCAACTCTTGACTTAGACTTTCTTACTGGCATTACACAGGGTTTAGAACGTGGAATTCGCTCTCTTTGAAGAAAAATTAGTACCATGAAACCAACCTAAACAGAGTGCCCTCTGCCTTCTTCTAGGCTTTCTGCGATAAAAACGAGAAGGACGCAACTAGGCATCCTTCTTTACCTCAAATCTAAGGTAGTTTGAGGAATTTGTTTGTAGTCCATCAAAATTAACTTGGTGCAATTAGCCTATTTTCTGCCTTGCCTCTTCACTCTGTTGAATAGAAGAACGGACATCATTAAGTGACCAATCCTTTTTCAAGGTCTTGGTAAAGGTCTTCAACCCGTTCTTATCAACATCGCGACCAAGTATTTCCTGATAAATGCGGTTCAGGGCAAGTCTAGCTTCATCACTTTCAGCAATTTCACGGCGAATGTTTCTCAGGGTACTTCTACTTAGTTCCTGAGACCATGCCCTTAAGCCTTCGGGTTCGGCATCGCGCCCCAAAACTTCACGATAAATTTTGTTAATTTCTGCGCTTCGATCAGATTTTTTGCAAAAGACCACTACATTCCTGATCGAAAGCATTTCCTCACACGTCTGCGCGTTTGCTGAGCCTACCGAGAAGGCAGGAATCAGGAAGGTGGTCGTGATTGCAGTAGTTGCAAGCATTCCTAGTTTCATTGTCTTTACCTATGAGGTTAGCTACCTGTCATTGGTATTTATATATTCTATGAGTTTCTACTAACAGCTTCTACCAGGTTGGTTGATTTGATACTCAAGTACCTCCTGCTAAAGAAGCATTCCATCAGGAAAATCAGTTGATTCCGTCTCCCTAGATTAATGTGTAAACTTTTGCTTCCCAAGGAAAAATTGGTTCTCTACCCACCTGGGCATCAGGAACTACTCGGTCTTGCGTGACTTCTCGCCATTGCTTATGGGCGGGTTTGCTAGGCCAGTTTGGAATTACATATTCAGCTTCATTGGGCGTACCGTAGTCAGAAAAATTCGCCACAACAACCACGAACTCTTCCCCCTCACCTCGCTGCCAAACGACAACCCGTTTCCCTTCAGTGAAATCAGCATGAATAAACTGGGTGTCATTCACCGCTAAGGCTTTGACGCTTGTCCGCAAGTGAACCAGTCTCGCTACATAATCAAAGATGTCTTTACGCCAATCATCCTCTAAGCGGGCGTAGTTAACCGGGTCAACTTGTTTGTCTTTGACTTCATCGGGTGAAAGGTCATGTTTGTCAGCGAATTCTTCACCCGCAAAAATCATGGGAATCCCGACGGCTGTAAGCAGACATACAAATGCAAGTTTGATGTGTTTTTCTTTGTGGACAATTCCGTTATCTTCCAGGTAGTTGTAGAGGCGTTGATTGCCAAAACCTTCCACATCATGAGACGTAACGTAGTTCACTGCTTGAGAACCATCGCTGAACCCTAAGAGGCGGCAGTCAATGAGTTTGCGAACACTCCATTCAAAGCTAGGTTCGTCACCAGCACTCTTACCTAAGATTACTTGTCGCAAGATGTGCTTAAATCGTTCGTTCCACAACCCATCCAATCGATTTTGCTGGACTAGGGCAAGAGGTACACTTAACTCTTCGCCAACAACGAGGAAGTCTTCACCTTTTCCCCCACGTTCTACCCAAAGCGCTCGCGCATAATCTTTGAACTCCTGCAAAAAGTCGTAGCTACCTGTATTGTTGACACTATCCAACCGCAGTCCATCCACTCGGTAGTAATCAATCCAGTGGGCGATGTGGAGTTTCATATACTCACGGGCAGGCACAAAGCGATCGCGTTTTCCTGTAATTGGGTGATAGCCCTCCACGTAGTAGTTGTACTTAAACAAATCTCCCCCAAAACCTTCTCGGCTACCTTGTTCTGGGTCGCTATTACCATAGTGAATGTAAAAATCTGAAAAATTAATGTTGTTATAAGGATTATTTCGGGAGAATGCCATCACCGCATCATAAAAAAAGCGCACTCCCTGCTGATGACACGCCTTAATCAGTTCTACTAAATCAGTCGAAGCCGTAGGTGCAGCTTGGGAATCTGGGTGTCCCAAGTTAAAATCTGCTGCAAAATAGTTTGCTGTCCCATAACCCCATTTCAGATTGTCATCACTATCCGCTGGGGGTAGGAGTTCCAAAGCATTAACACCCAACTCAACAAGATGAGCATGACCCTTGTCTAAAGCATAAATACTTGGAAAATCAGGAGCAATTTCTTCTGTATTCAACAACGACAGCACATCGCGAAACGTACCCGTTCCAATTGCTTTCTCTCCCTCAGCCTCAATCCGAGTCCAGCGAGTCGGTAACTCGTAAATTACTAACTGAGTATTGTTGGGTAGCCTATCTACAGGCGCATCCCCTTCCCAATTTGCCGTTTGTCCCTCTGGGTCACAAGCAATTAGTAGACCATCTTGATACAGCACAACACTAGCAGGGTCATCACTCGTTGTTCCATCAGTCTGTGCAGCATCGGGGGCACTAACGCGGCGGTCAACAGTCCAGGCTATCGGGTCTGTGCAGTAAAGAATATAGGGCGTACTGTTGTAAACATTAGTATTTTGTACCTTAAACCAGTAGAAATAGACCTGTCCTGACGTTAAACCACACTCTTGTGCTGGAATCTCCCACAATTCAAGGTATTGCTCAGATTGGTTTAGGGGAATTTCTCGAAAGTTCTCAAATGATTGTAAATTCCCAGTTTGGAAGTTACCAATGTACAAAGTAGGAGCAGGTTCTAATGCTCCAGGACGCCACAGAACAAAGTGAGTCTGTTTACGGCTTAACAAATCAGCAAGCATAGCACCCATCTCCGGAACTAAAGTAGTCCGCTATGAATGTTAAAGCCAATATGGAACTTTGTTGTGGAAATAAGTATTAAATCTCTGTGCTAAAACGGTAGTTCCTCATCATTCTGGTCTTTGGCTGAGAGCCGCCAATTCGTGGTTACTTCCTCTTCTACTTGCAGTTGTTCAATCATGTCGCCCAGTTCTTTCTGAAGCTTTTGTGTTAAGGCAACAGGAAAATCTAGCTCAATTCCCTTCGCTTGTGCCAGCTTTGCTAGTTGGTCAAACTGAACTTTCTTACTAGTTCGGTGGTAACTCGACAGCTCAAAAACCCCTGTTTCTGATACGTTTTGCGCTTGCATTGCTTTTTTCAGACGTTCTTGGAGATGTGTCATTTCTGTATCAAGCAGCTTCCATTGATAGGCAATCTGCTGATAGCGATCGCTAAGTGCCGTTAAATCTTCTGTCGCTGGATCGGGTTCAGTGCGCCGATTCAGCTTCAGTAGTTGTTGATGCACATGCGCTACATAAATTGCGTCCATTTTAGCGTAATGAAGCTGACTAGCTGTTAGGGGACGCACCCCCCAGTCACTAGTTTGCTCTGTTTTATCCACGGGTGGAAAGTAGCATAATTCTTCTGCTAAGGTTTTGAGTTGCAGATTGCGGACTTGCAACAGGTAGTAGGGAATTTTTTTTGCAAGTTCTAATGTGCAGGTAACATTTTGAGCTTTGGTTTTGCCCAATAACTTTAAGTCATAACTGGCATTGTGAAAGACTTTTTCAACAGCAGGATTCACAATGATTTTGTCAACAAAATACTCTATCAGTTCTGGGTGATTAAGAACATCTAGGATAGAAACATGTTCACCCGTTAAATCAGTAGGGTCATCTAAGACTTGAATTAAAGATACTTTAGGTTTGCGAGTTTGATGGTCTGCAACTTCTGTATCAATCCAAAGGATTGGTGATTGAGCATACCTAGCCATCAAATTTTGGATATCTTTTGAATTGGTTAAATAAGGCATTGGAGTCTAAACCCTTGACGGACTGACAGCGTAGGTGCAAGACCCACGTTTAAACGCAACTCGGTATCAAGCTGGGGTTAACCTGACTTCTAGCTTCTCACAAGCGCGTAAGACGAAAGAATATCAGGGACACCCATGCTGAT
Source organism: Symplocastrum torsivum (assembly GCF_059505465.1). Lineage (NCBI taxonomy): Bacteria > Bacillati > Cyanobacteriota > Cyanophyceae > Oscillatoriales > Microcoleaceae > Symplocastrum > Symplocastrum torsivum. Next base: position 20,159 of record NZ_JCACKQ010000009.1, read on the forward strand.
TCATCATTGTAACTATGAGCTAAATTGCATCAACTTCGACAGAGGCACTCCATGAATGCATCTTCACCTGGAAATAACCGTTGGCAATTCTGGATTGATCGGGGAGGAACCTTTACTGATATCGTGGCGCAGCGTCCGGATGGGCAGTTAATCATTCACAAGCTGCTGTCGGAGAACCCGGAACGCTACACCGATGCGCCAGTGCAGGGGATTCGAGAAATCTTGGGGATTCCTGCTGATGCCCCGATTCCGGCTAAGCAGATTGAAGTGGTGAAGATGGGGACGACAGTAGCGACGAATGCGCTATTGGAACGAAAAGGGGATGCCGTTGTCCTTGTAATCACCAAAGGTTTCCGAGATGCGCTGCGTATTGGCTATCAAAACCGCCCGGATATCTTTGCTCGTCAGATTATCCTGCCAGAAATGCTGTATGAGCGGGTGATTGAGGTAGAGGAACGCTATAGCGCTCAAGGTGAAGAGTTAATTCCTGTCAATCTTGAGGAAGTTAGGAAGTCTTTGCAGGAAGCTTACGAGGCTGGAATCCGCAGTTGTGCGATCGCTCTTATGCATGGCTACCGCTATCCAGCTCATGAGAAGGAAGTAGCCACCATAGCATTAGAGATTGGTTTCTCTCAAGTTTCAGTATCCCATGAAATTAGCCCCTTGATGAAGCTAGTGAGCCGAGGCGATACCACTGTTGTGGATGCCTATTTATCGCCGATTCTGCGCCGCTATGTAGACCAAGTTGCGGGTCAGTTAGGTGGGGTAGGAACACCGGATGCTGTGTCTTTGCAATTCATGCAATCCAATGGTGGACTGACAGATGCTACAGCGTTTCAAGGGAAAGACAGTATTTTATCGGGTCCTGCGGGTGGAATTGTGGGGGCAGTGCAGACAAGTGCGATCGCAGGCTTCCAAAAAATCATTAGCTTTGACATGGGTGGCACGTCTACCGATGTCGCCCACTACAACGGGGAATATGAGCGCACCTTTGAGACAGAAGTAGCAGGTGTGCGATTGCGGACACCGATGATGTCGATTCACACCGTAGCGGCAGGTGGTGGTTCAATTCTACAATATGATGGGGCGCGTTATCGGGTGGGTCCAGAGTCAGCCGGGGCAAATCCTGGCCCTGCGTCTTACTCAAAGGGTGGCCCTTTAACCGTGACAGATGCCAATGTGATGGTGGGGAAGTTGCAGCCGGAGTTCTTTCCCAAAGTGTTTGGTTTGAATGGGGATTTGCCGTTGGATGCTGAGGTGGTACGGCAGAAGTTCCAGCAACTGGTGGCAGAAATCGGGGATAATCGGACACCGGAACAGGTGGCGGCTGGATTTCTTGCGATCGCAGTTGAGAAAATGGCAAATGCGATTAAGAAAATCTCCCTTCAGCGTGGCTATGATGTTTCGGACTATACCCTTTGCTGTTTTGGTGGTGCAGGTGGGCAACACGCTTGCTTAATTGCTGATGCTTTGGGGATGAAGCAGGTATTCATTCATCCGTTTGCTGGAGTGTTGTCGGCTTACGGAATGGGTTTGGCAGATGTGCGGGTGTTGCGAGAACGAGCAGTAGAAGCCAAACTTGATGAGGATTTAGTCAATGTAGGGGCGCAAGGCGTTGCGCCCTTACCGCAGTTGTTGGAAGAGTTAGCGACAGAGGCAAAGCAGGAATTACACCTCGACAACACTAAGGGCGAGGAAGAAATTCAACTCTTTCAAAGGGTTCACCTCCGATATGAGGGGACAGATACAGCGTTGATTGTCAGTTTCGGCAATGTTGCCGCGATGAAGCAGCAGTTTGAAGCAGCGCATCAGCAACAGTATGGTTTCATTGCACCAGAGAAGGGGTTAATTGTTGAGGCAGTTTCAGTTGAGGTGGTGCAAAAGACGTTTACCGCAGAAGAACCAGTCATTGAGCGAAAGACAGAGGCTAACCCAGAACCCGTTGCAACCGTTCAGATGTACACCACAGGTGCGTGGCACGAGACACCCGTCTTTCAGCGAGAGGATTTACAACCGGGAGATTGTATTTCTAGTCCGGCTTTGATTATTGAAGCAACGGGTACAAATGTTATTGAACCCGGTTGGCAAGCTGAATTAACGCAGCGCAATCATTTAGTCCTAAAGCGAATCAAACCCCTAGATGAGAGTGTAGAAGTCGGCACTAACGTCGATCCAGTATTATTAGAAATTTTCAATAACCTATTTCGCTCAATTGCGGAGCAAATGGGAATTACCCTGCAAAATACCAGTTCCTCTGTCAACATCAAGGAACGCTTAGATTTCTCCTGCGCCATCTTCGACCAACAGGGACAGTTAGTTGCCAATGCACCCCATATTCCTGTACATCTAGGCTCAATGAGTGAAAGCGTGGGTAGTTTAATTGAAGCCTACGGCGACACTCTCAAACCAGGAGATGTTTATGTGCTAAACAACCCCTACAACGGCGGCACTCACCTTCCCGATGTCACCGTTATTACCCCAGTATTTGTTGCAGACTCCCCCACTTCCTCCATCTCCTCATCTCCCCATGTCCCTCTCTTCTACGTCGCCTCACGAGGACACCATGCAGACATCGGCGGCATTACCCCTGGTTCAATGCCTCCTACTAGTACAACGGTTGAGCAAGAAGGGATATTACTAGATAACTTCAAGTTAGTTGAGCAAGGACATTTTCGGGAAGAGGAACTACGGCAATTACTCTCATCTGGCACTTATCCCGTCCGGAATCTGGAGCAAAACATTGCAGACTTGCAAGCTCAAATTGCGGCAAATGAACGCGGTGTGCAAGAGTTGCGGCGGATGGTAAAGCAGTACTCTTTGGAGACTGTGCAAGCCTACATGGGTTATGTGCAGGATAATGCAGAGGTATCGGTACGACGTGCGATCGCATCACTCAAGGATGGTAGCTTCACCGCTAAGTTGGATGATGGTAGTCAAATTCAGGTAACGATTACCATTGACCGCAATAATCGCACTGCCAAGATTGATTTTACTGGCACGTCTCCTCAGCTACAGAGTAATTTCAATGCACCATCTGCTGTTTGCAAAGCAGCAGTTCTCTACGTCTTCCGCACCTTGGTAAATGACGATATTCCTCTCAATGCAGGTTGTCTCAAACCTCTGGAAATCATCATTCCCGAAGGCTGTATGCTCAATCCCCGTTATCCTGCCGCCGTAGTTGCAGGAAATGTCGAGACTTCCCAAGCAATTACCGATGCATTGTATGGTGCGCTGGGAGTGCTGGCAGCATCTCAGGGAACGATGAATAACTTCACCTTCGGCAATGGACGCTATCAATACTATGAAACCATCTGTGGGGGTTCGGGTGCTGGTGCTGATTTCGATGGCACCGATGCGGTTCACACTCACATGACTAATTCTCGCTTAACTGACCCCGAAGTGTTGGAATGGCGGTTCCCCGTTCTCCTGGAAAGCTTCGGAATTCGTCCTAATAGTGGCGGTAAAGGGGAACATCACGGTGGAAATGGGGTTATTCGTCGCTTACGTTTCCTCGAACCGATGACAGCAGCAATTCTCTCCAGTCATCGCGTTGTCCCTCCTTATGGTTTGCAAGGGGGTGGATCGGGTGCTTTGGGACGTAATTATGTTGAACGTAGTGATGGAACAGTGGAGGAATTAGGCAGCACTGCTGTTGTGGAGATGAAGGCAGGAGAGATGTTTACAATTGAAACACCTGGAGGCGGAGGTTATGGTTCGCAAGCAAAGCTTTAATCCAAAATCCACCTCCCTACCCCCCTTGTAAAGCGACGGTGTATACAAAAGTCTTTCTCGCCCCCTAAATCCACGCCAGGTGCTCTACTTGGGGAGACTCCAGGACCGCACTGGTTCCCCAATTCTGGGGGACTTTGAACTCCGGTCTACCAGTATGATGCTGTAACTGAGTTTTGGAGTGCGATTAGACAGAAGTTGGACTGGTAGCGATCGCACTTCATCAATTAAGATAAACTTCATTTTTTGAAGGTAAATAGAAATACCCGGAAAAGTTTTTCCGATTCTTCAAGATAGTCGGAAATCAAATTAGATAAAACTGTAGGGGCGCACAGCTGTGCGCCCCTACAGGAGGAAACGTTGCAAGAAGCCCTCAAGACTCTGACGCGCCACGATGTAGTTCAATAGTACGAGGGTTCCTGGCGCATCATTGTTGAACTCTTCCGTCGTTGGGTTTTGCAATCTTGTTGATTAAACTAACTGAAACTCCTTGAGGGCAGGGAGGAAGTTTTTATTTTCATGGCTAGGACGGCTAAGTTTAATCAGTGCAAAACGTTGAGTGGATGTTAGGGATGCCCAGTGTTGTGATGTTAAAGATACACCTAATTCTTGGACTTTCTCTTGAACAGTCGGTGGAATTGTTGTTGCATCCATCCATGCCGGATTATCTTCAACAGGAAGGTCAGATGCTGGTGTACCAGTATGGTTTATCACCAGATTTTGTATATATTCTCGATAGGTTTGAATTTCTTCTGCTGTTGTACAAGGCTTCTCTACAAGTTCCTGACGCTCTTCCTGTGTAAACTGGTGCCAGTGCGTTAACTTGAGTTTTGTACCACAGGTATCTAATTTCATCCGTACTTGCATGGGGATGCAGCGTAGGGAATCAACAAAATCTGCTTCAAATTGAAAGAAATTAGTCATAAGATTAAACGCTTTACTACTCAGTGATTTTTGACATTAGCCTGTCGCATGAGCCAATAACTAATTGAAAGAGAGAGAATCGCTACTGACAAGCCAAGCAATTGTCCTCCAGAAACTTTTTCAAAATCCAGAATGATAATTTTACGAGCGCCAGCAATCAAAGCTGTGATAAATACCAATTCAACCTGAACTACGTGCTTGCGTAGGTAAGCGGTGATATTTTCCATTAGTTCCAAGGCAATCAAGACATTCAAAAATAGTCCGAAAACTTCAAGGATGAATGACTTTTCAGAACGAACTTCTGGAGAAAGTGTGAATAGTGCTATTACTAAATATACACCGAGGTCAAAGACAGTGAATATTAGTACTAGCACCATTGCTAGTGAGAGAAGCTTGGCAACCAGGCTTTCTGTTCTATCGAGAAAATGGAGAAAATTTTCAACCCCGGTAACACTCTCAAGTCGCTTAGATAATTTCTGAAACCACCGCATCTCTTCTACTGGCTTTACACTGAAGGGGATGCTGTGAGAATACTTGATCGCGACGATTGAAGTAAATCGTCTGCAATACTAGAGTGGCTCTTGATTGGCACAAGCTGCACAGCACAGGCTTTAAGTTCTGGTTGGTGAGACTCAGGACAGGATGCTGGTTGAGTGAGAGTATTGGCTTCGGCATTGTCTGCCCAGAGTGCGCCCCAGTGCATCGGTACGAAGACCGTACCAGGTGCGATCGCTTTTGTCACTTTTGCAGGGAAACGACTTTTACCACGACGCGATCGCACTTCAACCCAGCTTTCATCTTCAATTCCTAATTTCTTAGCATCACGAGGGTGAATTTCAATAAAGGGATTGGGATGCATCTGCTGAATCTTCGGGATGCGTCCTGTGCGGGTTTGGGTGTGCCAATGCCCATAAAGTCGCCCTGTTGTCAAGACAAGGGGATAATTTGGCTCAGGTGGTTCTGCCAGTCCGCGTGAGTGATAAGCGGCAAATCGAGCGCGTCCGTCAGGGGTAGAGAAGCGCCAATCGGTATAGAGGCGTTTGGCAGAATTCTCCGTTTCCCTACTCCCGTCTTCAGGGCAAGGCCATTGTAGAGGACCCTCTTGCTTGAGACGTTCGTGGCTGATACCGGATACGTCACAGACTCGCCCTTTCGTCAACCGAGCATATTCTGCGTACACGTCAGCCGAGGTATGAAAGGGAAACTTGTCGGCAAAACCTAATCGACATCCGACTTCAGCAAAGATTTCCCAATCTGCTTTCGCTTCGCCAGGAGGTTGGCAAAAGGCTGAGCAGAGTGTGACTCTACGCTCAGAGTTCGTCATCGTGCCAGTTTTCTCCCCCCATTGGGTAGTTGGCAGTAGGACATGAGCATAGGCAGTGGTTTCTGTCGGATAATAGGCTTCCTGGTAAACCGTAAAAGGCGATGCCATCAAAGCCGCTTTCACTCGTTCCAAGTCCGGCAAGCTTACGGCTGGATTTGTTGCCGCAATCCAGAGAAACTTCACATCCCCAGTTTCTAATCCCCGAATAATCTCCCAAGCCGTGCGACCGGGGTGAGGTGAAATTTGTCCTGGTTTTAGTCCCCAAAACTCCTCAAGTTCTGCTCGATGTTGGGGATTTTTCACTGACCGATATCCCGGCAAGATATGGCACAATCCCCCTGTTTCTCGCCCTCCCATGGCATTGGGTTGACCTGTTAAAGAAAACGGACCACACCCTGGCTTACCAATTTGACCTGTCATCAGGTGTAAGTTAATCAGGGTACGCACCTTAGCTGTACCTTCGGAAGACTGATTGACACCCATCGACCACATCGAGAGGACGCGATTAGACTGGCTCCAGTATCGAGCTGCCGTTTCGAGTTCACGCTCTGTAATGCCACACCGTTGAGCAACGATGTGGGGAGGATAGTGCTGAACGATCTCCGCAAAAGCATGGAAATTCGCGGTACATTCGTCAATAAATAAGCTGTCAATCTTGCCCCAACGCAGCACTAAATAGGCAATTCCATTAAGTAAATCAATATCTGTACCGGGTCGAATTGCCAGATGCAAGTCAGCCGCTTCCGCTGTGGGTGTCCGTCGAGGGTCTACCACAATCATCTTCACCTGGCGATTTTTCTTGTGATGTTTTGCCAGACGGTTGAAAACAATCGGGTGACACTCAGCCGCATTGGTACCGATCAAAAAAGCACAATCGGTTAATTCCAAATCTTCATAGCAGCAGGGGGGGCCATCGGAACCCAAGCTTTGGGTATAACCAGTAACGGCTGAGGACATACACAGCCGGGAATTGGAATCAAAGTTATTCGTACCCAGACAGCCTTTGATGAGTTTCTGAGCAACGTAATAGTCTTCCGTTTGCAGTTGACCAGAGCCGTACATACACATTGCATCAGCTCCAGCAGTTGTGACAACACTCTGAAGTTGGCTCACCACGCGCTGGAGAGCTTCTTCCCAGGTAACACGCACGAATGGCTCATCTAAGGAGTCACGCATCATTGGGTAGCGCAAACGGCTTTTCTGAGTTGCTTCAGTGATGGTTGCCCCTTTGACACAAACCATACCAAGACTTGAGGGATGAGCGCGATCGCCTCGCACTTTCCAAGCTGGTGTCCCTTCACTATCTCGATTGGTTTCTTTACCCTGTTGCGCTGGGGGTGTTACTTCCAAGCCGCAGCCAACGCCACAGTAAGGGCAAAGGGTTTTGATACTATCCACCACAATTCCTCCGATTGGTCGTCCCTGATGAGTTAAAGCGAAAGGAGTTCAGAATACAAAAGTTCAGAATTACTCCATCCCTTAAGGGATGGAGTTTCAAGTGCCACTCTTTCGTATAAGGAGTCCCCTCTTGTGAACTCCTGCAACTCCTGACTCCTCAACCTCCTTACTTTCAATGTCTATGCCGCTGCATCGTCATGAGCAAAGCGACGGTAGAGGAAGTCTAGAGCGTAGTTACGCAGTTCGTAATACTTCGGGTCTTCCATAATCCGAGCGCGATTTCTGGGGCGCTTGAAGGGAATGTCTATCACTTCACCAATGTGAGCCGCAGACCCGTTGGTCATCATCACGAGTCGGTCAGCGAGGAAAAGAGCCTCATCAATGTCGTGAGTAATCATCAGGACGGTAACTTGATGTTCACGCCAAATTTTCAGCAGTTCTTCCTGTAGTTCTTCTTTAGTAATCGCGTCCAAGGCACCGAACGGTTCGTCCAAAATCAAGATTTCCGGGCGAATTGATAAAGCACGCGCGATCGCAACCCGTTGCTTCATCCCTCCTGATAACTGCGAAGGCTTCTTATCCATCGCCTCAGTCAGTCCCACCATCTCCAAATGCTCCCGCACAATTGCCCGCTTCTCAGCTTGCGTTTTGTTGGGATAAACTGAATCGACTCCGAGGTAAACGTTCTCAAACGCACTCAGCCAAGGCAGCAGTGCGTAATTTTGAAACACCATCATCCGGTCTGGCCCAGGTTCAGTTACGCGCTGATTTTTCAACAACACATTCCCATGGCTGGGTTGCGAGAAACCTGCCACCATATTCAGCAGTGTTGACTTACCACAACCAGAGTGACCAATCAGACAAACAAACTCGCCTTCATTAACAGTCAGATTAACGCCAGTCAGCACCGTGTAGGGACCATTCGGGGTGGGATAAACCTTTGCAACATCCTCAATCACCAGAAAGGGTTCGCTAGTTTTCGCCTTCGGACTTTGGATTTGGGTTTGTGAGTTGAGAAGGGTATTCGTGTTGAGAGCAGTCATGATTGTAGGGGGAATAAAGAGTTCAATAGGGAACGTAGTAAGTAAGTCAAAAGTCAAAACTTAAGCAAATGAGGCAGCGACAGGATCAATGTCGATTTCTTCAACGCGAATCTCACGTTTGATTTCCAAACTGTTGAGGTAGGCGATTGGGTTATCGGGGTCAAAGAGCGTACCGTCAAATAGTTGGATTGGATCGCGATCGCGTCCGAAATCCGGGAATTCCAACTGCCGTGCCGCTTCACCAAAGATGTCCGCCCGCCGAACGCGCTCGATAATATCTACCCAGTTTTTCGGGAATGAAGTCAGTCCCCAACGTGCCATCTGAGTCATGACCCAGAGGATTTCTACCCGTTCGGGATAGTTGGTTTGTTCGACAAAGAACTGGTTGTAACGCTGTAGTATTTTGGGTTCAGCATTGGTTCCCCAGTCGTATGGGTCGATGAATCCCGGACGAATATCTTCGGCTAAAGCGCCAACGTATTGGTCTTGGCTGAGTAAGCCCACAATCTCTTCTCGATTGCGTAGGTCATCGCAGTATTCACACGCTTCCAACAAGGCTTTGACGAGGGCAAGATGAGTTTGGGGATACTTATTTGCCCACTCTTCCCGCACACCTAGAACCTTTTCGATGTGTCCTGGAAAAATGTCTAAATCGTTAGCAATGACAAAGCCATGCCCTTCATTCACAGCGCGGGAGTTCCAGGGTTCACCCACACAGTAACCATCAATGTTTCCCGCTTTCAGGTTCGAGAGCATCTGCGGTGGCGGAATTACCGTTAAACTGACATCCCGATCCGGGTCAATTCCACCTGAGGCTAGCCAGTAGCGCAGCATCAAGTTTTGCATGGAAGAGGGATAGACGACACCCAAGGTGTGAACCTTATCAGGAGTCGCTTGCAGGGCTGCTTTCAAGTCAGCCAAGGTACGAACACCTTGGTCATATAAGCGCTTACTGAGGGTAATGGCATTGCCGTTACGGGACAGTGTTAAAGCACTCACCATCGGCACTGGTGTGTTATTGCCTGCCCCTAGGGTTAGGGACATGGGCATCCCAGCGACCATCTGGGCAGCGTCTAGTCGTCCGGTAGCGACCCCTTTTGCGATCGCTTTCCAACTCGGTTCGCGGTTTAAGGTGACTTCTTCTAACCCGTGTTTCTCAAAGAAGCCTTTCTCTTTCGCAACGACTAAGGGCGCACAATCGGTGAGGGGAATAAAGCCAATTTCCAGATTGATTTTTTCCAAGCCATTACGGGCAATAACTTGCTGCTTCTTCGATTGACGCAGTTTCGCTTTCTTCTGCTGGTTGAGGAAGTAAATCATCTCATTTCGGTAGCTGTAGTAGCTGGGATGATTCACTACTTCCATGCGCTGGCGAGGGCGGGGAATGTCAACATCGAGAATTTGCCCAATGTGAGATTCTGGCCCGTTGGTCAGCATCACAATCCGGTCAGAGAGCAACAGGGCTTCATCAACATCATGAGTGACCATGATGCAGGTGACTTTGCTTTCTTCGCAGATTTTCATCAACTGCTCTTGCAAGCCACCACGGGTTAGGGCATCTAATGCGCCAAAGGGTTCATCCAAGAGCAACAGCTTCGGACGCAGGGCGAGGGCGCGTGCGATCGCAACTCGCTGTTTCATCCCTCCGGAAAGCTCACTGGGTCGCTTCTTCGCGGCGTGTCGCAGCCCGACCAAATCAATATGATGTTCGATAATCTCTTTGCGTTCGCTGGCTGGACGATTTGCCATCACTTCGTCCACACCCAAGGCGATATTTTCACGAACGCTTAACCAGGGGAGTAGCGAGTAGTTCTGGAATACCACCATGCGATCGGGGCCGGGTTGAGTCACCTGCCGTCCTTCCAAGATGACACCGCCATAAGTCGGCTTATCTAAACCCGCAACAATATTCAAAAGTGTGGATTTACCACAACCTGAATGTCCAATTAAGGAAACAAATTCTCCTTGTTTGATTTTCAGTTCAATATTGCTCAGGGCAATATAGCTACCGCCATTGGGTAGGGGAAATATCCGGCCTACATGGTCTACTTCAACAAATACAGACATGGTGATTGCTTATTGTGAGAGTGTTTATGGCTAACCGCTATTAGCCCTTACCATCAACCTTTTTATTTCTGTTCTTCTGGCACAACTTTACTGGCGACAAAAGCAACAAGTCTGTCCAGAAGTAAACCAATAATTCCCACGTAAACGAGTGCCAAGATGATTTCACTCATAGCGGAACTATTGTAAGCATCCCAAATAAAGAATCCGATTCCCACACCACCGACTAACATCTCTGCCGCAATAATCGCCAACCAAGACAAGCCAATTCCAATTCGTAAGCCTGTAAAAATGTAGGGAACGGCGGCTGGAAAGAGAACTTTGAAGAAATACTTTTGGCGCGATAACCGCAATACCTTCGCAACGTTTCTGTAATCTTGAGGAATCTGTTGCACACCCACTGTGGTGTTAATAATAATTGGCCAAATTGCTGTAATGAAAATTACAAAAATCGCTGAAGGTTGGCTATCGCGAAACGCAGCTAGTGAAATCGGCAACCAAGCGAGAGGAGGGATTGTCCGCAAGACCTGAAAAAGCGGGTCTAGTGCGTCATACATGAATTTGGTACTACCAATCAAAATCCCTAGACCAATCCCGACAATCGTAGACAGAGTAAACCCGATCGCAACCCGTGCCAAACTAGCCGCGATTTGTAATCCTAACCCTTTATCTGTACCACCGTTATCAAAGAAGGGATTGATAATCAGAGGGTCCCAAGTGTCCTGAAAAACCGTGATTGGGCTAGGTAAATTTGAATCTGGACTCATGCAGAGGAGTTGCCAGATTACAAGAAAAATAGCTAGGGCAACCAACGGGCGGATAATTTTTTGAGAGTGCTTCTGGATTAGAGAAAGCGGAGAATTTTGCCGAACATTGCGCCGAGAGCGGCTTTCAAGATTTGCTGTCATTTTCCTTTTAAAAGTCGTGGAGTGCAACCGAAAGTGTGTTGGGATTTTGAATAAAGGTTTAGTTCCTAGCCCCAATTCAAAATCCCTAGTTGTCGCTAGCTTATGCTTTCTTAATCTTGAGGCTCTTTAAATATCCTGCTGTATCTTCTGGATCAAATTTGACTCCATCGAAGAACGTTTCAACCCCACGGGACGTACTAGTTGGGATATCAGCAGCGGCAACACCAATCGCTTTTGCCGCTTCTTTCCACAAATCTTCCCGGTTCACTTTATCAATAATTCCCTTGATATCTGTATTAGCGGGAAGATAGCCCCAACGAATGTTTTCTGTAATGAACCAGGCATCGTGACTCTTGAAGGGATAGGAGGCATTATCTGCCCAGAACTTCATTAACAGAGGGCTGTTCTGCTCAGTACGACCATCACCATAGTCAACATTGCCTTTAGAGCGCTCAATAATGTCTTTTTCTGGAACCTTGAACCACTGGCGCTTCGAGACAATTTTGACCATCTCGTCTTTATTTTCCGCCTTATCACACCACTGTTGGGCTTCTTGCACCGCCATGAGGATAGCCTTAGCTGCCTTAGGATTTTTGTCCACCCAATCCGCCCGCATGGATAAAGCTTTCTCAGGATGGTCTTTCCACAGTTCTCCTGTAATTAGAGCGGTATAACCTTCCTTTTGATTAACTAGCTGTGCGTTCCATGGTTCACCGACACAAAAAGCTTCCATCCCACCGACTTTCATATTCGCCACCATCTGAGGCGGTGGTACGGGGATTGTGGAAATATCGGTGTCTGGATTGATGCCACCAGCGGCTAACCAGTAGCGCATCCAGAGGTCATGGGTACCACCCGGAAAGGTTATCGCTGCCTTAAGTTCTTTGCCAGAAGATTTGGCTTTGGAAAAAGCCTCCTTAAGTGGCTTACTATCTAAGCCCACTTTCATGTCTTTATAAGTATTGGCAACAGAAATTGCCTGACCGTTAGTATTCAACCGTGCCAAGATGTACATCGGCACAGGTTGCTTGGTAATCTTGCCCAAGGACATGAGATAAGGCATGGGGGACAAGATATGTGCCCCATCAATACCGCCACTAGCAGAACCTAACTCTATGTTGTCGCGAGTAACCGGCCAGGAGGCTTGCTTGACGACCTCGACATCCTTCATGCCGTACTTCTCGAACAAGCCCTTTTCCTTCGCAATAATCAACGGCGCAGCATCGGTCAGGGCAATAAATCCTAGCTTGGCGGTCGTGACTTCTGGAGTATCGGCGGGGCTGATATTGGCAGATTGAGTGTTGCTGGCACTTGATGTCGAGGTGGGGCCAGAGGAACAACCGTGAGCTAACAGAGAAGTTGCGGTGGCTGCGCCTGCGGTGATGATAAATTGCCGTCTGGTGAACTTTGTCATTGTGTATTGATGGCTTGTAGTGGTTTTATGGCGGTAGGTTGAAGCGTTTCCCAGTTGCGGTGCTACGGTTGGAACGTAAGGATGTACTTAAGCGTTGCCTTGACAAGTGGGATGACTTTAGGACGAAACAGCGGCTTCCTGCCGTGGTTTAGCTCCAAATTGTTCAATGAGTAAGTCTCGCAACAAGGGCTTCAAATCTTCGCAAGCAATGCCCTTTTGGACACAGCTACCGAGTTGGGCATCTTTGCCAACTTTGCCACCCATGTAGAGATCGACGCCTTCGGCAGCTTGACCGTTTTTGCGTACCTTAGTACCCATCAGACCAATATCGGCGACTTGTGGCTGGCCGCAAGAGTTGGGGCAACCTGTCCAGTGAATCCGTACTGGACGTGGCAGGGAAAGTTCGGCTTCCAGTGCCTTGATTAGTGCTAGGGCACGATTTTTTGTTTCAATCAAGGCAAAGTTACAAAATTGTGAACCCGTGCAAGACACTAAAGCTTGCGTTAGGGGGTCTGGGTTGATGGAGAAGCGTTCCAGTACGGGTTCAGCAAGGAGCGTGTCTAAGCGAGAATCGGGGACATTGGGGATAATCACATTCTGCTCAATGGTGAGTCGAACTTCCCCACTGCCGTAGACTTCTGCAATCCGGGCTAGGTCGAACATATCCTCGGCATAGAGGCGTCCAACAGGAATGTGCAAACCGACGTAGTTTAGACCTGGTTGCTTTTGAGGAAAAACACCAATGTGGTCGCGCTTTTCCCAGTCAATCTCATCTTTTTCAGCAGCAGTTTGTAGAGTATGACCCAGTTGCTCTTCTACAACTGCCCGGAATTTTTCAATCCCCCATTCGTCAATTAACCACATCAACCGTGCTTTTTGCCGATTCGCTCTTAAACCGTGGTCGCGGTAGACTTCTAAAACGGCACGGCTTAGCGCTACGACTGTATCTGGGGCAACCCAAGCATTGAGGGGAATGGCAGCATCACAGCGCTTGGCAGAGAAGAAGCCACCAACGATAACGTTAAAGCCCAGTACGCCATATTTATAGGCGGGAACAAAGGCGAGGTCGTTGATTTCAGCATGGACGCAGTTGTCACGTCCACCTGCGATCGCAATATTAAATTTTCGGGGTAGGTTAGTAAATTCTGAGTTCCCTTCACCACAATTGGTGATCATGTCTTGAACCTGCTGTACCAACTCCCGTGTGTCAAACAACTCATCGGCATCAATCCCAGCAACCGGAGAACCAGTGATATTGCGAACATTATCCATCCCTGATTGCACACAGGTTAAGCCCACTGACTGAAACCGATGGAAAATATCTGGGATATCTTCGAGTCGGATGCCTCGTAGTTGCAGGTTTTGCCGTGTAGTAATGTCTGCACTGCCATCATCCCCATAGCGCTGCACAACTTCGGCAAGTACCCGCATTTGAGCAGTGGTAAGAATGCCATTGGGTAGACGCATCCGCAACATAAACTTACCAGGGGTAACAGGGCGGAAGAAAACTCCGACCCACTTCAACCGATGATCTCGGTCTGTTTCATCAACCGCTTCCCAGCCGAGTTGGGCAAATTGATCGAGTTGTGCCTTTACTGCAAGGCCATCTTTTTGGGCTTTAAGTTTTTCAAATTTGTTTAGGCTTGCTGCTGGCGTGGCTGCGCTTGTCATAGGTTTATCCTTAGTGCGTAGCGCTCAAATGCCTGAAGTTGGTCTGGAGCGCTGATTCGGTTGCTCATTGCACATAAGGTTATGTAAGCTAGATAGTATATTTTGTATGTTTAGTTACAAAATATTTCTATTCATGAAGAAAATGCATAGTATTGATGCATTTTTTGATTTTGAGAAAGAATGATTCATTCTTAAGGTAGATACAGGGGTGCAGACCCATACAGTGAACAAGAAGAATATAGGAGTTCAGGAGTTCAGGAGTTCAGGAGTTCAGAATTCTCCTGTTAGCGAAGCGGCTCTGAAGGAGCTACTTTGGACAAGTATTTATAGCAAGGACTTCCAAAAAATGAACTGTCGGGGGGACAGCATTGCTGTCCCCCCGACGATGACACAGAGTAAATTTTTCTAGCTGTCTCTACAACGTCGGATTCACCAGTTGCTCTAAATGCTGGGCAAGAATTGGTTCTGGTACTTTACCAATTAAGGTTTTGAGTACCTGAAGATCGGGTGTAATGAAGAAAAGCTGGGGTACACCTCTGACATGATACTGCTGGACTTCTTGACGCCATTGAGATTCGTCAACATTCAGCATGACAAAGTTAACCTGCGAACCATATTGCTCGTGGAACTTGGTAACGCTGGGAGCTAATGCCTGACAACTAGTACACCAATCAGCATAAAACTCAACCAGAGTTGGCTTACCATTACTCAGGGCGGTGTCATAAGGGACAGACTGTTGTGCCATTGCTCTTAGGTGAGTTAGACCATCTAGAGACATTGGGCTTGCTGCTGCTTGATCTAAGCGAGTCAGGAAAAAACAAGCGCAACAAAACAGGATAAATAGTCCTGCAATGAGAGAAAACCTTAGTTTTGGCTTAGTACTGTCCATTTCATTTTGCGATCGCTTCATTCTCAATCTTGACACTCCCACGGCTAAAGCGCGTGGGATTCTTGGTTCAACAACTCGCCGTTAGACGACAGGATTGCTCCAACCGCCCAAGAGGGCAAATCTCCCCAAGCGTAAGTTCCGGTATGCCCTACCGTACATAGTGCTAATTTCAGGATGTTCTTCGCGGCATTTGTATCTCTATCTTCAATTAACCCGCAGTCTGGACAAACATGAGTTCTTGTTGATAGGGACTTCTTCACTTTAGAGCCACAGCTAGAGCAATTCTGACTTGTGTTATGGGGAGGTACAGCAATCGTGACTTTCCCATACTTATGCCCGAAATACTCTAACCATTGACGAAATGTTGACCAACCTGCATCACTGATAGATTTAGCTAGATGTCGATTCTTTACTAGCCCTTTCACATTCAAGTCTTCATAGGCTACCAAATCGTTAGATTGGATCACGGAGTACGCAACTCGCTTGCAATACTCTTTTCGCTGCCTACTTACTCTTAAATGTTTTCGAGCGTATCGATTTCTAGCTCTGTGGTAGTTTTTAGACTGCGGTAAGCCACCTTTAACGAACTTCTTGGACTTTTTACGATTAGCTCGGTTGAGCTGACGCTCTGACTTTCTGTAGAACTGGGGGGACTTCTCGGTATTACCTTTGTTATCGGCAATGAAGAAATTAAGCCCTAGGTCAATGCCAATAACTTGCCCTGTAGGTTCAGTCTCTACTCTAACTCTGGCATCAACGGCAAATTGGGCGTAGTATCCATCAGCCCTGCGGAGCAATCGAACTCGTTTAATCTGCTTAATGTCATAGTAATTAAGGTCATAGGTTCCCTTAAGCTTGAGAGTCCCTATGCTCTTACCATCCCGGAAAGTAATAGCCTTCCGATTTGACGAAAGTTTCCAGCCGCTAGTTTTATATTCAACTGAGCGGCAATGCTTTTTGTATTTTGGAAAACCTTTCTTTCCCTTGACTTTCTTTTTGCAATTGTCGAAAAATCGAGCAATTGCGCTCCAAGTTCGTTCTGCCGCAGATTGTCTTGCCATTGAATTGAGTTCTTCAGCAAAGGGGAATTCAGACGCTAGTACAGCGCAATATTTATTGAGGTCATATTGGCGCAAACCCTTGTTATCCATCCAATAGCGCAAGCACTTGTTTTGAATGAATTGGCTGGTACGAATTGCCTCATCTATGGCGCGATACTGAGCCTCTTTTCCCTTAACTTTAAACTCGTAAACAATCATGGCTTCGACCTAACTTCCACGCTTCTTATATTAACCAACTTCACATAAGGTCGCTGATTAAGTTTTGTGGCTTCGTTGCAAGATTTATGGGTCAGCTCCGTCCCTCCGCTGAGCCGCCTTATATCCGACGATTGAAAGACGTGGGATATAAGGCGTTTTCTATAAACTGGGCATCTGGAGGTGGCATGGGACTTGCGCGATACTCGAACCTCGGTCAAAGTAAATTTATCTCGCCGCAAACAACAAAAACTTTGAATAATGACAAATGTTTTAGAACAAGCAACCGCTGCGGCACAGCAGGGTAATTGGTCATCGCTCAATCAATTCTTGCAGCAACTACCACTGGGTAAGAAGGCGAAAGATGCCGAGGCGGATTCAGCACCACTGAATGACTCTGATTTAGAGCAGGTGTTGAATTTAGCGTTGGAGGTTCTTGAATCGGGTGATTTTCAAGATCGCTGGGAGGTGGCAAAAGTGTTTCCCAAACTAGGGTCAATTGCGATCGCACCATCGATAGCAATTCTAGAAGACGACGAAGCCGACTTGGAAGTGCGCTGGTTTGCGGCTCGTATCTTAGGAGAATTTAACGATCCCACGGTGATTACGACATTAGTCGATTTGCTTAAAACCGCTGAGGATGAAGACTTAACGGACATGGCAGCAACCGCACTTTCTAATCTCGGTGATTCAGCAATTGAGGCTCTGACGGGTCTATTATCAGAGCCAAATTCCCGGTTGCTTGCGACTACAGCACTCTCCCAAATCCGTCGTCCAGAGATTATTACTCCCTTACTAGGTGTTGTTAACGACCCTCAAGTGGCAGTACGCTCAATGGCGATTGAAGCCCTCAGTAGCTTCCATGATTCTAGAATTCCCCCAGTCCTCCTCAAGGCTTTAAAAGATCACGCCGCCGTGGTGAGAAAAGAAGCCGTAATTGGTTTAGGTTTGCGCTCTGATCTACGGGAAGAATTAGACTTACTGAACCAGCTAAAACCGCTACTTTATGACTTCAACCCGGACGTTTGCCAGCAAGCTGCGATCGCATTAGGGCGCATGGGAACGGATGAAGCTGCTGAGGCTTTGTTTAAGGTACTCCAGTCACCCGCTACTCCTGTTCCCATTCAAATTGATCTTATCCGGGCGATCGGTTGGGTAGGAACAGCTAAGAGCTTGGACTATTTACAGCAAGCCCTTGACACAGCCTCCATAGAGTGCATTCAGGAAATCATCAGAGTGCTAGGACAGGTAGATGAGCCAGTTCTCAGGGCAAAAGCTACCCAGATTCTGCTCGATCTCAACTCACAACACCCAGCACGACAGGTTGCAATCGTTAGACAAGCGCTTGCCCTTGCTTGGGGCCAGTTAGGAGAAGTTTGTGCAATGGAGGCATTAGTTGAGCTACTCGCAGATCCAACTGATACTGTAAGGCTTCATGCGATCGCTGCCCTAAAAAACTTTCCCCATGCCCATCAGCAATTAGAACAGCTAGCCAATGATGAGCAACTGACACCAGCCTTAAAACAAGGAGTTGCGATCGCGCTAGCTGAATGGAATATTTGATCGGAAAGAAGGGGTTAGGTTGTAGGTGGCAGGGGAAAGGGATTTTCCTTGCAACGTTAGTGAACGATAGCTCATGGTGCCTAATATGAAGTCCAACGCGATCGCTTTGTCTTTTTGTCAGTGGTCAGTTAATTGTTTCTACTGACCACCAACAACCAACCACTAGAAACCAACAACCAACAACCACTTAAGCCGATTCAGGTTTCAGTAACCAGGAGGGATGTACTAGTAGTTCAGCCGTGGAGCGTTTTTCTACCATCTCCCGCGTAATGGTGCAGCGATTGATATCCTTGCGGGATGGTAACTCATACATCACATCTAGCATGAGTTCTTCCAATATGCCGCGCAAGGCTCTTGCGCCAGTTTTGCGTCGAAAGGCTTCTTGTGCGATCGCTTTTAGGGCATCGGACTGAAACTCTAAACGGACATTATCCATCTTGAGTAATTTTTGATATTGCTTCACCAAAGCATTGCGAGGTTGTGTCAAGATTGCCATCAAAGCTTCTTCATCCAGTGCTTCTACGGCTGTAATTACAGGTAAGCGTCCAATCAGTTCTGGAATTAGACCAAACTTCACCAAATCCTCTGGTTCCAAGTGCTTGAACATTTCCGGTGATGGCTCTTGCGGTGTTTGCCCCTCACCTGGTTGCACAAAACCAATTGATTTCTTCCCAGTTCGTTGCTCTACTACTTTGTCTAAACCAACAAAGGCACCACCGCAGATGAAGAGAATATTACTGGTGTCAATTTGAATGCACTCCTGATAGGGATGCTTCCGTCCACCTTGAGGCGGTACGTTCACCACCGTTCCTTCCAAAATCTTCAGTAAAGCTTGCTGGACACCCTCGCCTGAAACATCCCGCGTAATTGATGGGTTTTCACTCTTACGAGCAATTTTGTCAATTTCGTCAATATAGATAATGCCTTGCTCTGCTGTCTCAACATCGAAATCCGCAACTTGCAACAGTCGTAACAAAATATTTTCTACATCGTCCCCAACATATCCGGCTTCCGTTAGGGTCGTGGCATCAGCGACAGCAAAGGGGACATCCAGTTGAGAGGCAAGCGTTTGCGCTAACAGTGTTTTGCCGCACCCCGTAGGACCGATCAGAAGGATGTTCGACTTTTGCAGTTTGATCGAGTCCTCAGGGACGGTTTTGCCACCGTTATTCTGATCAACGCTAAGACGCTTGTAATGGTTATAAACGGCAACAGAGAGGACTTTTTTCGCTTGCTGTTGACCAATAACGTGAGTGTCCAACGCTTGCTTGATTTCGGTTGGCTTGTGAAGGAGATGCCAAGCACGATGGTTGGCGCTTTTTTGTGGCTTTGGCGGTTGTTCAGAGTTCAGGGTCGGTTGAATGGCTGTGTCATTGTCATTGGAGGAGTTGAGCAGTTCCTCATCTAAGATTTCGTTGCACAGTTCCACACATTCATCACAAATGTAGACGCCAGGCCCGGCAATCAATTTGCGTACCTGCTCAGAAGACTTACCGCAAAACGAACATCTTAAATATGAGTCGTACTTGGACATATCAATAATCTTGGCTTGAGGGGTGGTGACAGGATGCTGACCTGTAGTCCAGTGTTGCTTATAGAATAATCAGCTAAACCCAGGAGAATGGTATTTGCTGTGCGCTTTGTGAATTAACTACTACTCCTCGCAGTCGGGGTGCCTTTTCCTACCAAATGTGTACTCAGATGACTGGTATACCGAAAAACAATTACCACTACCATTCTAAGAACAATTACACGGTGATTGGAGTAGCGACAAGCTTTTCAACAGTTCTCAACAATGCAATGCGATTCATTCTCAATTAGCTGATTTTGTTGCAAGTAAGACATGAGATAACTATCATTGTCAATAATGGGTTTTTTTTGAGAGGGTTATTATGGCTCCCTACACAGCGGCTTCACTCAAATCCGAGCTAAATTCCCGTGGTTGGCGTTTAACTCCGCAACGGGAAACGATTCTACACGTCTTTCAAAATCTTCCTAAAGGTGACCATCTGAGCGCTGAAGAACTTCACGATTTATTGCATCAACGTGGTGAATTAATCAGTTTGTCTACAATCTACCGCAGCGTCAAGTTAATGTCGCGGATGGGCATCTTACGAGAACTGGAATTGGCAGAAGGACATAAGCATTACGAACTCAATCAGCCTTTCCCCCATCATCATCATCATCTAGTTTGTATTCAATGCAACTGGACGATTGAATTTGAAAATGATTCGATTTTGAAGCAAGGGATGAAGCAAGTAGAAAAAGACGGCTTCCAGTTGATTGACTGCCAGTTGACAATTCATACCATTTGTCCTGAGGCGCTACGCATGGGATGGCCTTCTGCACTACCGAGTAATTGGTCTTGCTCACGCGCGATCGCACATGGACATTAATATAAATTAAGCAAAAGATAATTAATTTGTTTAATTAAGCGGTCAATAGTCAAGAAAAAGTAACTCAATTTAATAGAGAATTTAAAAGCACATCAGCTTACTCAGCTTTTTCCCAAATTAACAATTCACCATTCTGACCACCAGCCGCTAGTAATGGCAATCCTTGTGTTCGTCTTTGTCCTTGGGGATGCCAAGCAAGACAAGAGAATCCAGCCGTTGCTCCTTCCAAGATTTGGGCAACTTGCTCAGCGTCTTGCCACAGACAGAGGTAACCATCGTCCGCGGCTGAGGCTAGGAGGAAAGAACCGGGTTGAAATGCGATCGCCTGCACAATTCCCTCATGCAGATCTAATACCCTCGCTTCCCACCCTGCTGACTCATCGAGTTGCTTTTCCCATACTGTGATACTTTGAGCGCAGGACGCGGCCAGCAACGGGGCACCGACGGGTGTCAAGGGTTCCGACCAGGTAGCACTACGAATCTTACCAGCAAACCCCCGCATCACCCACGGGTCAGGGTTATTCCATTCCAAAACCGTGAGGGTGCGATCCATGTTGCCAGAGGCGAGATACTGATTATCCGTTGACCAGGCGATCACAATACTAGCAGCGCGTATATCCAAGCTATAGGGAGCATCATCCCAGTTTTGGGTATTCCAAACCTTAACGCCTCGATGCCCACAAACTGCTAAATACTGTCCATCCGGACGCCAATGGATACCGAGAACTGAGGATGCCGCAAAATTTAGCGTTGCTGGAACTTCACATAGATCAGCATCCCAAATTTGCACAGAACGCCCACTACTAAACGCTAGTTGGTTGCCGATGGGACTCCAAGCCAGCTTTTCAACCCAAAGTGAGTGAGGAGAGGACAGTGTAGTGGGGCGAAGTTCGGCAGAGATATTCTTAGAGTCTGGTGGTAAATGCCAAATTCTTACCTGTCCATCCTGTCCACCTGCGGCGAGAAATTGTCCATCTGGGGAGAAGCCAAGGCTATCTATGGATTCACTGGTGCTAGTTTGTAAGGCGGTAAATGCACCAGGCGTCCACAGCCTCACTTCACCAATCGCTGAACTGGCGGCAAGAATCTCACTCGTAGGCGACCACGCGATCGCTGTTACATAATCATTCAGCGTTCCTTGCCATTGCTCTTCAAGTAAGTTTTTGCCCCCAATTTCTAAGCCAAACACTTGTGCAAATCCTCTTTGAGCTAGGGTTTCACGTCCCCAGTTACTAGCTTACGAAACTGGAGCTAGACCACGCATCTGACGGATCGCATTGATACAAACAATACAGTCACAGCCAAAGAGTTGGACAGCCGCATCACTCTCTTCTTCTGTAAAATTGAGCATTGGCGGCTCTGAAGATGACGAATCAAAGCTAGCTACCTGTGCTTCAGTGATAGAGCCTGTGCTAGCAATTTGAGTCGTTTGCGAAAAACGCGCACAGGTTAAACGACTGGCTGGAGAATTGGATATACAGGAGGGACTATCTGTGGCAGAAGTTAGTGGTTCTGCTGCATGGACGGGGTTAACCGTTACTAGCATAGACAGCATTGAGCCAAAAATAGTAGGACTCGAAAGCAGAGCTAGGACAAGCTTCTTATTCATATCTCCAGATTGAATTGTGCTTTGAACAGTTAGATTAGCTGATTTAGGGTTTCTATTCAAACTCAGCTTTTTCTTTCTACAAGCAGAAAGCCTATCCTCAGGGCTTTGCATCGTTACGGGATGATGGTGTTTGTCGGGAGAGTACACGTACAGCCTCTCCCTGGAAGGCAACTTGATCGTCCCCTAAATTACCACAAACCTTACTTACCCTTCAATTGCGCTTTCGCTTGCTCCAGTGCAATTTCTTTAAATGCCTGATAGGAACTGATATTTGAAGCACCCTCGATTGCCTTGACGGCTAAATCCTGTACTTGTTTCAGGGCAGCATCTAATTGTTTCGAGAGGTTTTGAATTCGTGCTTCTGAAGCCTGGATTGTCTGTTCTAGCGACTGAATCCTCAGTTCGTAGAAGCGCTTGTTGCCTTCTACCTTCTTGCACTAGTGCAAGAAGGTAGAAGGCAGGGGGCAGAAGGCAGAAAGCCAAAAGGCTTGTACTTTTTACTTTTGGCTCTGTTGTTAACTGGTCACTGACTTCCGCCATGCTGCACTAGTGACATTCCACCATAGTTTTTAATTATTCAGTAGTTGGGATGCTGTTCCTAAGTGGTATCCCAGCGCCTTCTTCTTCATTGTCTGGAAAATGTTGTAAAACCCATTGGCACGCGAAGGTGTCAAGCTAACATTCAATCCCGTATCTTGAATGAAGTCGGGAGAGATTTGCATTATCTCCTCTGGGGTTAAGCCGTTTAGCCCTTCAATCAACAGCGCTACCAACCCTTTGACTAATTGAGCATCAGAGTCCCCCTGATACCACACTTTACCGTCTTCCAGGTTGGCGGTTAAAAAAACCTGTGATGTACAGCCAGGAACCTTGTTTTCTGGCACCTTGTCGGCTTCTGGCATCTCCTTAAGCCGCTTGGCGTACCAGAGCAACTGTTCATAACGCTGTTTGGGATTTGTACGCCGTTGAAAGCGCTCTACAATTCGAGCGAGGGCATCTGGTAAGGGAGTTGAGGTTGATGACATACCCAACATTTAAGAAGTAATACTCATCTCGATCCTAACTCAGGACATCACTCTATCGTTTGTTAAGGGATATTGAATCTCAGGCAATGTTGTGAGTTATGAGCCTTTAGGATACCGCTTGTGCAAGCGCTTCCGCCGATGGCGCAATTGCTGCGAGGCCCGAACGCGGCAAACCAGCCACACACCAAGAAAGTAACTACAAATCGCACAAACTACTCCCACCGCCATGCAGCCGACAAACAGTGGCAAAATAATCTCTGAGCCTAACTCCTTCACTTCCTGCCAAGACTGCAAACTGATATCAGTCAAACTGTTGTCGTTTAGCAGCAATTGCCCTATGTGGAAGTTAAACGCATAAATTGGGACAGAAGTCAAAGGATTACTAATCCAAGTTCCAGCAGCGGCTAGGATTTTATTTCCCCGAAAGAGAATCGCTAACAAAAGGCCAATTACTGTCTGGAGTCCGAAGAAGGGAAACACTCCAGCAAATACGCCACAGGCTAAGCCCCTTGCAAGCTTTTCTGGCCGTCCTTGCAAACGAAGTAAGCGCCAGTACCAGTACTGCAAGCTTCGTCTAAAACTCTGCTGAAATCCTCTCGGCTTTCGCTTAGGAGGAGCAGGTAGTTTTGCCGCTAAGGATGAACGCGACGGATAACTTGTTGGCAGGGAATTTCTAGACATATTGGTAAAACAATTAGTTATCCTCTACCGTTACACTGCATTATCTCCACACTAAATAGCAGGAGAATTTTGATTAGACGTTATATCCAAATTTAGCTTTGGAACTTACGTAATACCTCATACTCTTGAAGGATAAGAGCAAGCATCAAAGACTCAAGCGCATTAGAAACTTAGCTTTTATTCAACACTTATGCTCAAATTTAGCAATTAGATATAGTTCCCGTACTCTAAAGCCGTTGGTGACTCAACATAGAGTATAGAGACATCTTTCTAGTATTGTAAAGTTTACTTCATTAAATCTCAACCCTCTGAGATTGCTTTGGCTATTTATTGCAGTGGTGGCTGTAGCTGTCAAATAAAATTTACTTTGGATTTCAATAGAAATTTTCTTTACTAGTGAAAAAACTCTAGATTAATAGTGAATATTGATTAATGTTTCACTAAGATAACAAAGCCAGAACTTGAGCAAAGCACAAGAAGCGATCGCCTTGCTCCAGCTAGTTCAAGCTAGTTGCTCAAAACCCTGTTAGGGTACATCTAGCAATCAGCAGTCAGCTTTGGGCGGTCAGCTTTTGGTCAAATCGCCTCTAGCTAGGAACGCTCTTCTCCCGTTAATGTCCTAACATTCGTGGCTACTGCTATAAATCCTAGAGACTGCATAGTGACACCAAAGGTTCCCGACAAACCCCAAGTATGAATTTGGAGTTGGAAACTGTACCCAAATCGATAGATACAGTAGCTCACACGAGTCTACTGACCCAGCAATGAGTGTGAATGAAAACACAATCACCCAAGGTGAGCTGATATCCTTCACAACGAGAAGTGCGCTATCTGTTTGAGTTACCGTCTATGACAATTTCCCAATCGTGCAAGCCGAGTTCTACCCAACCGATTCTTCATCCCCTCGAACCTCTAAGTGTCGAAGAAATCACAGCCGCTGTGGCTATCGTCCGTGCCTCTCACCCTGTGGGTTCCTACTTTCGTTTTCCTACCGTTGTCCTGAACGAACCCGCCAAAGAAGTCGTTCTCAATTTTCAAGAAGGTGACCCAATTGAGCGAGAGGCATTCCTCATTCTGCTGGACAATGCCACTGGCACTACCTACGAAGCCGTTGTCTCTCTCAACCAAGGTACTGTAACTTCATGGCAAGCTATGCCCGGAGTTCAGCCCAACATCATGGCTGATGAACTTGCCGAATGTGAGGCAGCAGTCAAAGCGAACCCAGACTTTCAGGCAGTTCTCAAGCAGAGGGGAATCACAAATCTAGATTTAGTCATGGTAGACCCTTGGGCAGTGGGTAACTTTGGCTTTGAGGAGGAAGAGGGAGTCCGTTTGTCACGAGCGTTATGCTGGCTACGTTCCACCCCCAACAGTAACGGCTATGCTCGACCCATTGATGGGGTAGTGCCAGTTGTAGACCTCAACAAAATGGAAGTCCTCAGAATTGAAGACTACGGAGTTGTCCCCATCCCTCCAGAAGCGGGAGACTATGCCAGTGAGTTTATACCCCAGTTCCGCAACGACATCAAACCGTTAGAGATTACACAACCCTCTGGACCTAGCTTTGAAGTACAAGGGCACTTTGTTCGGTGGCAAAAGTGGCAGTTCCGTATCGGCTTTACGCCGCGTGAGGGTGTTGTCCTCTACACGATTGGTTATGAAGACCAAGGACAGTTGCGCCCAATTATTTACCGTGCCTCCTTATCCGAAATGGTCGTACCCTATGGTGACCCTCGACCCCAGCATTTTCGGAAAAATGCCTTCGATGTTGGCGAACATGGTGTCGGGATGCTGACGAATTCCCTGAAACTTGGTTGCGACTGCTTGGGGGAAATCTATTACTTTGATGCTGTCCTGACAGATAGCCGAGGCGAGGTGGCGATTATTGAAAATGCCATTTGTCTGCACGAAGAAGACTACGGCATTCTCTGGAAGCACACGGATTGGCGAACCGAACAGGTAGAAGTTCGGCGAAGTCGTCGCCTCGTTGTTTCCTTCATTGCCACGGTGGATAACTATGAATACGGCTTTTTTTGGTACTTCTACCAGGACGGCACGATTCAGTATGAGGTGAAATTAACAGGAATCCTCTTGTGCGGGGCGCTAGCTGATACGCCTAAGTACGGTACACTCGTTGCCCCAGAGTTAAACGCCCTAAATCACCAGCACTTCTTCAACATCCGTTTGGATATGCAAATCGATGGACAAAATAACTCCATCTACGAAGTCAATAGTCATGCTGAACCCATGGGTGAGGCAAATCCTTACGGTAATGCATTTTTCGCGCAATCCACCCTCCTCAAAACTGAGTTGGAAGCACAACGGATTATTGACCCCCTCGCAGGACGTTACTGGAAAGTCGTTAACCCCAATATCCACAATCGCCTTGGTCAGCCTGTTGGCTACAAGCTCATACCCGGTGAGAATATTCTACCCTTCGCTCACCCCGACTCCTACATCCTCAAACGCGCTGGATTCATGATCAAACACCTCTGGGTCACACCTTACCATCCAGAAGAACGCTTTGCCGCCGGTGACTATCCCAATCAGCACCCTGGCGGGGAAGGGTTGCCCACCTGGACACGAGCAAACCGCTCAATTGAAAATACGAATATTGTGGTTTGGTATACATTCGGTCACCACCATATTCCTCGCCCAGAAGATTGGCCAGTCATGCCAACTGCCTACACAGGCTTCATTTTGAAACCACTTGGCTTTTTTGATTGCAACCCAGCCCTGGATGTTCCACCTCAATCTAAGGTGTCAGGTCATGTCTGTAGGCAAAAGGAGGATGAGGGAATGGGGTGATGGGCAGGGCTAATTTATTGTCGTTAGAGAAATTGGGGGAGTTGGGGAGTTGGGGAGGTATGGAGATGAACCTTGAGACTTTTTCTCCCAGCATCTTGATTCAGACCAAGGGCGGATTGCATCAACCTCTTGAACTAGGGACAATCACTTCATACTGCTTAGCCTGACTCTACAGGGGCAGCAATAGGGGATTTTGGTAGGACAAAGCAATGATTAAGTCCTGGATGGTGATTGCGGCTGTAACGTTTGTGGTGTCGCTGGGTGGTGCATTGATTACACCCAACGATATCAAGTGGTTCAAGCGCCTACGACGCCCAAGATGGCTGAATATTTTTGTGCCAATAATTCCCTTAATCTGGACTGTTGTTTTTATTTGCGGTGCTTGGTCAGCTTATATTGTTTGGGAGAGTGACCCAGGTAGCACAAGAACCTGGATACTGATGGGCTTGTATCTCCTGCTAGAAGTGGTTACTATCGCTTATCAACCACTGTCGCTCAGGCTCCGGAGCCTCAAGGTTGGTACGATTGTTGGTGGAATAGGTGCGGCTTTAGGAATTATCCTTGCCTTAGTTGTCCTATCTGTCTCAATTTGGGCATCTGTGTTGCTTTTACCTTATGTGATTTGGAGTCCGATTGGAACCTACGCAACGTGGGAATTGATGCGACTCAATCCGAGAGATGTTTAAGCCCAGGCTAATTAATGCAACGGTTACTGCAAAAATTGCCCGAAAAACTAGATAATTAACCATTGTCTTGCCTGAGCGATCGCGTGGCAAGTCAATGCTAATCGGGGAGCGTGATTGGGGCTAGCAGTCTGTTGGGGATTGGGAAGTAGAAGTAAGGGAAGAGTATTAGCGATCGCTTGAAACTGGGCGACGCGACGACTCACTGCGCTAACCTTAAGGGTTGTTCACTATGAATTTGCTTAGAAGTCGATTGCAGCGTTTAACTGAACAGCTTCCTGACTTGATTGAGCAACTCCCGGATGAGAGCTTGGAAGATGCCTGGACAGTTCTACAACCGCTCTACTATGACTTGTATATGCTCGGAGCTATGCACGAGGCACGGCGAAATGTTAGACCAGGGGATTTACTCACTCGTGAAGAGGCGTTGCGAATGCTGTGGTTTCCTTAAGATTACCGGATGAGGTGTGAACGAGCATTGTGGACAAAAATTTGTAGTTTGGAGTCAAAGTCCGCCTTGTGAGGATAGAAGTGCGCTATGCTCAATCCTTTTTGCGAGATCTTAGGAACTTGGAGTCAGCGGCATACCAGCAGGTCTGTCAAGTAGTCTTTGATGAGTTTCTAGTGCTAAACCAGATTCAAGACCTGCCAGGGCTGAAACGGATTAGCTCAAATACGATCTTTTACCGATTTAACGTAGATAACTATATGGTCGGTATCGAAGTGACAGGTCAAATTGTCAAGTTTCTGCGAGTTTTACCCAAACCCTATATCTAAAGTCATTACTAAAAAACCGTGAACAACTCACAACCAACCTCTTAAACTTGTGATTGGTGAAAGCAAACGTTTGAGAGCTACTTATGGATGCTGCTGCACTTTGGCAACGTTACCAAGACTGGCTTTATTATCACGAAGGATTGGAATTTTACCTCGATGTTAGCCGTATGCGGTTTGATGATGCCTTTGTCGAGGCAATGCAACCGAAGTTTGAAAAGGCGTTTAAGGAGATGGACGCCCTAGAGAAAGGTGCGATCGCAAATCCTGATGAAAACCGTATGGTGGGTCACTACTGGCTACGCGATCCCGACTTAGCGCCAACGCCTGAACTTCAACAAGAAATCATCAATACCCTAGAACAGATAGAAGCCTTCACCGAAAAAGTCCATACGGGAGGAATCCATCCCCCTGGAACATCCAAATTCACCGATGTTATTTCCATCGGGATTGGTGGTTCTGCCCTTGGGCCGGAGTTCGTCTCGGAGGCGATTGCCCCACTCTCACCCCCTTTAACGATTCACTTCATTGACAATACCGACCCGGATGGGATCGATCGGGTTCTCACCAAGCTGCAAGACAAACTTGCTAGCACTCTGGTACTCGTCATCTCTAAATCAGGAGGGACACCAGAAACTCGTAACGGCATGATTGAAGTAAAAAAAGCCTACGAGTCAGTAAATCTTGACTTTGCTCCCCACGCCGTTGCAATTACTGGCAAGGACAGCAACCTGGATAAACTCGCTCAATCCGAAGGTTGGCTAGCAAGATTTCCCATGTACGACTGGGTAGGAGGACGTACCTCAGAAATGTCAACTGTGGGACTCGTCCCAGCCGCGTTGCAAGGGATTAACATCCGCGAAATTCTTGCTGGGGCAAAAGAGATGGATGCCGTTACTCGCGTACCCCAGATTAAACAAAACCCAGCCGCAATGCTAGCCATTTCTTGGTACTTCGCTGGCAATGGCAAGGGAGAGAAGGATATGGTGGTGTTGCCCTACAAAGACAGTTTGTTGCTCTTTTCGCGCTACTTGCAACAGCTAGTGATGGAATCTCTGGGTAAGGAGAAAGACTTAGAGGGCAATACCGTTTACCAGGGCATTGCTGTCTACGGCAACAAAGGCTCAACCGACCAACACGCCTATGTGCAACAACTACGGGAAGGTGTACCTAATTTCTTCTTAACATTCATTGAAGTCCTAGAAGATCGCCAGGGAACCTCGCCAGAAGTCGAAGCCGGAGTAACTTCAGGCGACTACCTATCAGGTTTGTTGCAAGGAACTCGACAAGCGCTGTACGAAAATCACCGAGATTCAATCACCGTCACCATTCCTCGTGTGACACCTCGAACCGTCGGTGCTTTGATTGCCCTCTATGAACGTGCTGTAGGGATTTATGGTTTCCTGGTTAATGTCAACGCTTACCATCAGCCTGGAGTTGAAGCTGGGAAGAAAGCGGCAGCGGCTATTCTGGATTTACAGAAACGGGTGATGCAGGTACTAGAGGATGAAAATAGTGCGATCGCTCTTTCTGACTTAGCACAAAAAGCTGGGGCATCTGACCAAGTTGAAGCGGTTTATAAACTGCTGCGTCATCTCCAATCCAACAAACGAGGTGTTGTCTTAGAGGGTGATTTAGGAAAACCGAGTAGCTTGATGGTTTCTGCAATTTAATGGCTAAGCGAAGCGGCTACCCAGTTGAAATTCGTTGTCTTTGCACTAGTTCGTCAACACCCGAATGAGGTGGCAGAGTTGGCTTGCTACCTGCATGGCATTGAGCTAAAGATCGAGCAGTAGAATGACCTCGAAGTAATGGGTAAATGCGATCGCGCCTGTATCTCCTTCTACTGGTTTAATTCAGTGGAAGGAGATTGTACCAAATTCAAAAATGTTTGCGACAGATGGAGAGCAGGTAAATCTCCAGGAGGTAGGGAACGCCGGGTGTACGATTTGTAGCAGTCATTAATGAAATTGGTATTACTAATGCCTCTTGTTGTTGCTCCGCTTGGGCAAGAGGTAAACGTTTTATCAAAATTCCGCTCAATGAAAAAGCCAAACTTCATAAAAAAAATCAAACTCCTTTATTGGACTTGTTGTGCAATTTTTGCGTTCTCTCTTTTTTCCAGTATTTCCTTAGCTCAGATACCAGTAAACCCCATTCCTGCATCTATCGAAAAATCAAAGCTATCTGTTGGATTTGAAGAAATTGTGAAAATTCCTGGTAGTGGGGATCAAAATAATCCATCGGCTCGATTGAATCTGCTTACCCATGCAGGCGACGGTAGCCGACGGTTATTTGTTAATGATATGCGCGGCAAGCTCTATGTAATTATTGACCGCAAAGCTACCGTTTACATAGACGTGAAACGCTTAGTGGGCAAAGGTTTTCACGACGAGTCTGGACAGCAAGGATTTTCCTATTTCGTCTTTCATCCAAGATTTGCAATCAATGGAATCTTTTATACAGTAACTAGCGAAGATAAAGATACTGGAAAACCTGATTTCCCAGTTACTAAACCAATTGTTAACAGCAACGGTAAGAGGATAGCAAGCTCTCACCATGACGTGATTCGCGAGTGGAAGGCTACAAATCCTTCCGCTAATACGTTTTCTGGAACAATGCGAGAACTTATTCGCATCGAAGAACCCTACCCCGATCACAATACGGGACAATTAGCCTTTAATCCCAATGCAAAACCCGGTGATGCTGATTATGGAATACTTTACATCGCGGTAGCTGATGGTGGGAGTGACGGTTTTCCTGTGAGCGATACAGACCCCTTGGATAATGGGCAGAATTTGGGTACACCACTAGGAAAAATTCTACGCATCAATCCACTTGGCAATAACAGCGCCAATGGTAAATATGGCATTCCTGCTGACAATCCGTTTGTGAATGATGGCGACCCGAAGACACTGGGTGAAATCTGGGCGTATGGATTGCGTAATCCTCATCGTTTCAGTTGGGATACTGGGGGCGATGGCAAAATGTTGATAGTCGATACAGGTCAGGCTTTTATTGAGGAAGTAAATCTCGGTAAAAAAGCAGCTAATTACGGCTGGGGAGAACGTGAAG
This sequence comes from Symplocastrum torsivum, assembly GCF_059505465.1. Taxonomy (NCBI): domain Bacteria; kingdom Bacillati; phylum Cyanobacteriota; class Cyanophyceae; order Oscillatoriales; family Microcoleaceae; genus Symplocastrum; species Symplocastrum torsivum. Next base: position 51,393 of record NZ_JCACKQ010000009.1, read on the forward strand.
GAACCTGGGTTGTTGATGAAAACAATGAAAATGTCCTTTATAAGTTACCTGAAAATGATCGCGATTTTAACTACACCTACCCAGTTGCTCAATACGAGCATGACATACCGTCAGGGGTGAAGGACTTTTACGGAATTGCGATCACTGGCGGTTTTGTTTACCGAGGAACTGCTATTCCCGAATTAGTTGGTCAGTATATTTTTGCCGACTTCGGCAGTGATGGGCGGTTTTTCCATGTCCCTGTCGATAAACTTGTTGATGGCAAACAGGCAACGATTAAAGAACTCAGACTCTTTAAGGGTAATAGAGAACGCTCTTTTCTAAAAATTGTTGGTCACAACCGAACCGATGTCCGATTTGGGATAGACCAAGCAGGAGAACTCTATGTAACATCCAAGCAAGACGGGAAAGTCAGAAAAATTGTCCCTTCACCGGAGTCTATCAACTATCAAAGTGAAGTGCAACCGGAAGTTCCCACGGCTGTCGGCACAATTACACCCACACTCTACGATGGTCGCACCGCATTTCGGCTGAGTGATGGTCGCTCTGAGGCTGTTGTCGTGCCGGAAATTGGGCGAGTCATGCGTTATAGCTTTGTGGGAGGTTCTAATTTTTTGTGGAATTCACCCCGAAAAACCTACGGCGAAAATGAATGGAAAAACTGGGGAGGTGATAAAACCTGGCCAGCACCCCAACTGTGGTGGAGTGCGATCGCAGAACACGGTTGGCCTCCCGATCCAGCTTGGGATAGTAATCCCCACACGGTACGAGTTCTCTCCAATGGTCACTTGCAAATGACGAGTCAAGTGGCAAAAGGCTTTGGTTCCCGCGTGGTGCGAGAGTTCTGGTTTGAGGACAATGAGGACTTCATAATCCAGCAAACTGTGGAGAAAGTGAGAGGAGAACCGTTGCTCCTATCGATTTGGAACGTTACCCAAATTGAACCTCCGGATGCCATGTTTGTGCCCCTCAATTCCCAAAGCGTATATAAAGAAAATTTTCATTGGCTCCAGCCTCCGGAGAATGAGTCACCTATTGTGCATAGGACGGCGACCTTATTACAGGTGCGTCCCTCTGTGGGAGTCTCTACGAAGAACAGCTATAAGGTTGGTGCTGATACCCCCGTCATTGCGGTAGCCGCAGTCAAAGATGGCATAGCCATGATAGAAAAAGCAACTCGTCAGGATGGCGAATACCCGGATGGTGCGGTAGGGGGTGCTGGTTTTCCTATAGAAGTGTATAACAATGGCGATGCCAAAGAAAATTATGTCGAACTAGAACTTCTTTCTCCACTCCATCTTTTAAAAAAGGGCGATCGCTATCAGCATACTGTGCGCTGGAGTCTTCATCGACTATCTTCAAGCGATATCAATGCCACGACGACACGGGCTACCGTTGAAAATTTGCTTCAACAGCAGAGATAAATCGCTTTGATCAAACATTAATCAAACGGTGCATCAGTCCTCTTAAGAGTTTTGCAACTATGAAATTCTCCCCGCTTTTGTTAGGGATTTTCTTGCTATCGCTAACGCTGCGTGTCCTGGACATTACTGTTCCCCTAAATGTCGATGAAGTGTCGTGGCTATCTCGCGGAACCCTCTTTTTCAAGAATCTATTGGATGGAAACCTAGCAGAGACGTTTCTCCGCCATCATCCAGGAGTCACCAATATGTGGCTCAATGGCAGCGGCATGATACTTAATTGTTGGTTAGACAAGCTGTTTCCCGGTTTGTTAAACCTGAATCCTTCTCCAAACCTAAACGCTTGTTTGAACACAATAATACCGTGGTCTATACCGATCAACTTATATGTCATACCTCGCCTGCTGCAAGCCGTGATTACGTCAGCTTGCATGGTAGGGATATATATAGTTGCAAAACAGCTATTAGGGCGACCTGCGGCTCTAGCCGGCATTAGCTTACTAATACTAGATCCGTTCTTTTTAGGCTATCAGCGCTTAATCACAACTGATGCCCTACAAGCTGACTTTAGTGGGTTGGCATTACTCCTGCTTCTGCTCTACTTACGGGGAGATGGCGATCGCAAATGGCTTGTAGCTTCAGGTGTATTAATGGGATTGGCAACGGCTGCTAAAATACCGACTCTTTTCCTCTTGCCTGGAGTTATTATCTGGATTGTTCTGATTGAGTTAGGACTCTGGCGGACAAGTTTTCCTCAAAGGGGCTGGAAGCGACAGATTATAGATTTGATGTTGTGGAGCATGACCTTAGGCGCGGTCATCTTCCTGATTTGGCCAGCATTGTGGGTGGCACCTCTACAAACATTTGGCAAGCTCTTTGAGGGTCTTGAAGAAGAAGCTGATAAGGGTGGTCTTTTCTTCTTAGGACAGGTAACGGATTCATTAGGGCTTACTTTCTATCCGTTAGCCTTAGCCTATCGTCTATCACCCGCTATGCAAGCTGGGTTGCTAGCTTGTTTAGTCTTACTGCTCATTCCCAAGTTGCGTCGTGCTTGCAAGAAAATCCCTGAGCTAATTGCCCTGTTCTTAATCCCTTTGTGTGTCCTAGTCTTCTTATCTACTATCAAAAGGAAGTACGATCGCTACTTCATTCTCGCTTGGCCAGAGCTAGCTTTGCTGGCTGGGGTTGGATGGAGAACAATAGGAGTTTGGGTTAAACACTGGGGGGTATCACTACAACCTCGCTTGTATGATAACTGGGTTGGTAGATGGAGGACTAACCGAGGCGTAAAGACTGGGATCTTGCTAGCACTAGCTCAAATAGTTGTCCTTTTACCTCACTATCCCTACTATTTGACTTACTACAACCCCTTGTTGGGGGGTTCACGTACCGCTCAAAACCTGTTGATGATAGGTCAAGGAGAGGGTCTAGATCGAGCTGCTCACTGGTTAAACCAGTCACCCAATGCTAAAGAAATCACCGCTGCTGTATGGTACGCCTCAGCGTTTGTCCCCTATTTTCAGGGTCGAACTGTAGAACTAAATACGTGGAACTCAGCTAATCGAGTTGTATTTTACATCAACGGGATACAGCGCCAGAAGCCAGATCCACCGCTATTCGCTTACCTTACAGCACAGCAACCGTTGTACACGGTACAGCTACACGGAGTTGACTATGTGCGAGTCTATCCAGGCTCTGTACCTCTACCTGAAGATTTAAAAAACATCCAGGTTCCCCTCTCTCTATCTTTTGGTAAGCAGATACGCTTGCTAGGATATGACCTCAATAGCTCAGAGCTAAAACCAGGTGATGAGCTTCTAGTTACGTTCTACTGGAAATTTCTAGAACCACTTCCGCCAGATTTCAACATAAACGTGAGCCTCCGTAATCAAGATGGAAATTTTCAGAACCGTTCCGATGCGCCTCTGCTAGCTAGCTATTTGCCTCTCGATCAAATCGCGCCAGGTACAGTTGTGCGAGATGTCCATAAGTTAACAACTGTGCCTGGTGTACTACCTGGGCATTACCGCCTTGAAGTAGGATGGTTTTCGCCTAACAAGGGACAAGCACTGGAAGCACGCGATGCAGCAGGGAATGCTCAAGGCTCTCAGGCAGTTATTGGCGAGGTTGAGGTGGTACGACAAGCTACATAACGACATAAAACAAAGTTACTTCCCGTCAAGCGCCAATCCCAAGTTGATCAGCCACCCTATATTTTGCCCACTCGCACGCCTGGAATTTTGAGGCGGATACGGTAAAGGCTATTACTTGCAGTGATGTAGAGAGTTTTGTAATTACGATTGCCCCAGCCAATGTTAGCAGCTACCTCAGGCACTTCAATCTTGCCCAAAAGGTTGCCTGAACGAGAGAAAATCCATACGCCCCCTGGCCCAGTGCTGTAAACATTACCCGCTTCGTCTACCTTCATGCCATCGGGCACACCTTTTTGACTAGGGTCTTTCAATTCTGCAAAAATCCGCCCGTTTTCCAGGGTGCCGTCTGGCTTCACATCGAAGACACGAATGTGACCTTTGTCCGTATCATTCACGTATAGTTTTTTCTCATCCGGTGAAAAGGCAATGCCATTCGGGCGTACAAAGTCTTTAACCAACAATGTCACTGTCCCATCTGGTGCTAGTCGATAGACACCGTAGAAGCCTAGTTCTTCCTGCTCCGAATTAATACCATAAGGAGGGTCAGTGAAGTAAATGTTTCCATCTGATTTAACTACCAGATCATTTGGGCTGTTGAGCCGCTTCCCCTCGTACTGACTCGCTAACGTAACTACCGTGCCATCTTTTTCAGTACGGGATACACGGCGATTACCATGTTCTGCCGTAATCAAGCGTCCTTCCCGATCTAGTGTGTTGCCATTGGCATTTCCAGAAGGGCGACGAAATGTACTAGGTTGTCTATTCGGTGTCCATCGGTAGATAGTATTGGCAGGAATATCGCTAAAAAGTAGAAATCCTTGTGGGTGCCACAGTGGTCCCTCTGTAAACTCGAAGCCAGAAGCTACCTTTTCTACCTGCGTATTATCTTCAAGAATCGCTTGTAAACCGTCTTGATTGTCCCTGTTACTCAGCCGTATTGAAGTAAGACTTGATTGGGAACCAGACTTCGAGCCTCGAAACCCTAAATCATTTTTTGCTTGAGTAACGCCCTTGCTAGGCACAGTGGTCAATACAGTTATTAACAGGCTGGATAGAAAAATCCTAAAGATCAAGGTTGTCATGCTAAGGGTATTACTCATCAGCAATCAGGCTCTATAGGCAACCTCCTACTTTGGCACATAAATCAGGTTATTGCCTATATTTTTCAGGCTCAAACTCATCTTTGTTTAAAGCATACTTGACCGCCTCTTGATTGGTTACCTGATGAATAAACGTCTGCTCAAATTTCAATCCTGCTTTTTCCATAACACGGATGGAGGCAGCATTACTTGCTAAAGCCGTGGATACTATTCGTTGAGTATCTAACTCACAACAGCCTTTAACTATTAATGAGCGGGAACCTTCTGTTGCATAGCCTTTACCCCAGGCAACTTTTCGCAAACGATATCCCAGCTCAATTTCATTCTCGTTATTAACGTGCACTGTAATGTTGTCTAATGCTGGTCTGAGATGGAACCAACCGATAAACTCATTACTCGGCTTTTCAATGACTGCCCAAAATCCATACCCCTCATAGTTTTCATAGTAATTAATAAATTTAGGCAAGATTTTGCTTTTAATAGCTTCATAGTCTGTATCTATAGGGTCTCCTCCATTAATAAGTCCTATATTGGTGAAGCGAATGACTTCGCGATCGCTATCTAACTCAAATAAGTGGTCAGCATCATCTTCAGTAAACTGACGTAGAATTAATCTTTGTGTTTCTAGAAAAACTTTCATGATATTTCTGTGAGTAGCCTTTATGAATTGCTGCCTGGATGTCGAGCCTGATTTTATCATTACTACTACACAAACGAAGAGGTAATTTATATTGATAATTTACAAACTACCTTGCTTCTTTCCTAATATCTAAAGAAAGTCACTTTCCAGGAACAATTCAGCCTGAAGAATGAGCAGTTAGAAGAAATTCTACACTCACTGATTTGTTACCTAAAGCTGACAAAATGGCACGATCTTTATTAGTTTCAAGCGACACTTTTTCTCCAGTAGTTAAAACAATGTCTCTTCCGGCAACGGTAATCCAAGCAGTGCCAGCCAAAATATGTAGCTCTTTGCAGGCTGAGGGAATCCGGAACACCTCGCTTTTTTCAAGGGTAAACTGGCAGGGTACTAAAAGCTCTAGATTGCTCTTAAACAGATTTGTTAAAACTCCAAATCGGTTTGAGCCAGAACCTAAATAACTTAATAGTGTTGATAGGGAAAAAGTGTTCACTAAAGTATTACTCATAACTAAACGCATGAGTCCCAACCTCTCTTTGTTTTAGGTAGTATTTCTTAGCTGATGTCTTTAAGGTATTGGTTCTCCTCTTAAGAACCTAATCATAGGTTGAATGATAACTATGAATAAATTAGATAGATTGTTGCCGACTAGCTCAGACTCTTAGTTGGCAAGCTCACTCAACCCGTATTCCTACTGTCATCTAAAAGCTACTAATCTGAAAAGGTACAGTCTTTTAAACTTTTACTAGAACAGTTGTTAAATCGGTCAACTGTTCTAGTGAAACAGCATTAAACTGTACCAGCAGATCGTTCGATGGTTCGATCTGGCATAGTTACTTCAGCCATGTTCTTGCAGAGTTAGCGATCGCGATCGTCAGTTGGCAACTCCTCTTCGGGTAGCTCAATAAATACTCGGTAGGGACAATCGCCCTTCATCAATATCCCTCACGTTATTCGCGGCAATATCTGCTTCTGCTTGAGCAATAAGGTTATTTAATTTTCCTGAGGTCAAATCTTCCTCGATTTGCCGATCCCACGTTTCATCCAAATAGGTCTGAAGCCATGCTGCAAGTTGATGAAAATCACTTTCTGGAAGCTGTTTAATGGCTGCTTCGATTTCTAGCAGAGTCGTCATAGAGAAAAATATGCTCTGGAAATACCTCTATACTATTGTGCGATCAGCTTTGCTGGTGCACTAGGCAATCGCTCCACTAACACTCTGCTGGCTAGGAGGGGCGATAGATTATGCATTAGATTCTGGGGTTTTTATGTAATCTTGAGATATGCCAACAGTTTTAAGGATAGGTGCGTACCGTTTCTACTTCTACAGTCATGAACCAAATGAGCCACCGCATATACACGTTGACCGCGATGACTCATCGGCTAAATTTTGGTTAGAGTCAGTTAGTTTGGCAAATAATATTGGTTTTAGTGCCAAAGAGCTTCGGAAATTGCAGTCGATGGTACAGGAGAATCGAGAAAAGCTATTGGAGGCTTGGTATGGGTATTTTGGCGATTCGAGCGGACGAGAGAGTTAAGGATGTTCGCTTTACCGAAGAGACAATTAGTGTCGATTTGATGGATGGTCGAACGATTACCGTGCCTCTGGTTTGGTATCCAAGATTGCTTAACGCTACACCTGAACAGCGATCGCAGTGGAAAGTAAGCGGCGGGGGCTACGGCATTCACTGGGAGGAGATAGATGAGGATCTCAGTACAGAAGGTATGTTACGAGGTGCCCCTGCTCCGAGGCAAAGCGTCTCTGCGGCAGAAGGACTTGCAACATAGCTAACAATCTCCCGTCCGTTCGGTGCAGGGAGGTTGAGGGAATAAGCTTACCAGCTTGAGTCGCGACGGGAGAGGTCGTAACGTGGTTGAATTCCATGATCCGATCTTAAGTTTCTCTGTCGATATTGACCTCCATAGCCAAGCCTCCATAAAAGCACCTCATCTACCCATTGAACTGCTCTTAAAACTACTTCCCATTGTTGAATTTCAGTTAATGGAATAAGCTTTGTCTTTGCATGAGTTGAGTTATTACGGATATCTACAAAATTTTCCACTACTGTATCTTCCCCTGATATGCCTATACGATTAAGAAGTTCCTTAATACGCGGCTTTGCGCTTAAACTTTCATTGTTCTTTCGTTGGATAGGATTAGGTTCTTCATCTACTAAAATTAGTTTAGCTATGTTCTCTAATAGAGTTCCAAGCGCGTTAGCCACAACAGGCAGCAAAGCATTTCTTCTACGCCCAGACAGTCTTGGAGTTGCCTGAAAGTACCATTCCAGAATCACAAGGCACTTTTCACGCCAATGAGGAGTCTGAAGCATTCGCTGAAAACTTGGAAAACATTTAATAAAATCTAACAAGTCTTTTATGCCATAAGACCTTATAAATCCTTGTTCAAGTTCCTCTTGCGGAGATATTAGAGGAGCTTCCGCTAACGCTGCCACATTCTCTATTCTTATTTGGTTTGTGCTACTCTTTACAAATTTATTAGCTATTACATAAACGGGCTTAACATGACCACCATTCGCATATGAAAGCATTAGGAACAAATCTGAAATAAGTTGCTTGGCTTCGATGAGAGACTTAACGGCTAGGTCTTGAACACTTGTAAAGGCTTGTTTCGTCTGAAAGAGGCGAATCTTTAGTGTAATCATTGAACCTCTATTCTGTTTTTCTGGCTTCAACCAATTCAAAACCTCCTGAGCTGTAAAAATTTCAATACTCCAATCATTTCCAATTTCTACTTTGAAAGATTCATTCTTTAGAGCTTCAGTAATAGCTTTAAGGTCATCACCTGTAGCTTCTCTAATAAAGTCCGTGTTAGGAATGTAAAAGTCAAAATAGTGAGCATTGGCACCGACATCCCCATACAATACTTGCTTGGCATAACCAATACTTTGACGGCGACGCCCACCTCGGTATGTAAATGTAGGATTTTCTACTACAAGTTGAGGATTAGAGCCGTCCCAAGAAGTGAGTTTATTAGGAGGAGTATCAAGGGATAGTGCATCAAATGTGTAGTCTCCTCTAGCTACCTCAAATTCCCAACGTACTCTTGGAGTTTGATTAATGCTAAGCCAAACTGTTAGACGCCCTTCAAAAGTATCTAAACAACCGATGTTGTTAAATAACTCTATATCTTCTTGCCGCCCAACCAAATCTTCATCAAGAAACATCTTCACCCCCCAAATTCTGACATTTTGCCTACCAACCAAGTTGCAAGTACAATCGCCCTTCACCTAATTTATGCTACAGACATAATACAAGCCAGGATTGCTCGTAGCAGATTAGGGATGAGGATTTGCAGCTCATTATCCACAGGGGTATTGTCAGTTTCAGGCAGATCTTCTTCTGTGGGCAGGTATTGCAACGAGTTGTACTCTACCATGACGACTAGTGTCGCTGTAAAGAGACATATAGGTGAATGCAGATGTTCAGTTAAAAGGCTTTTCCGCTAGGCTCTTAGTGTATTAGAAAATCTAGTCGTAGGAGTAACTGATGAGTACAGCAAAGACAATTCAACAACTGCAAGCTAAATGGGTGACAGCAGAAAACTTTCGTCCTTACGGGCAAGTTATTTCGGCTAGTGAAGATGGCAAATTCTTTGATGCAGAAGATGCTCAGTTAAATCTCCAGAACGGAACACCCCGGTTTTACATCATGCGGCTCTATAAAAAAGGTCGCAATTTTAATAAAATCACTCGTCATGTCCAATGCACTCAATGTTTAGGCTCCTTGGAAGGAAAAGATTGGTTAATTGCTGTTGCACCACCTAATCAGGAGACTGAACAACCAGCATTAGAGGACATTGCTGCTTTCCGAATTCCAGGCGATTGTTTTATTAAATTAGAGGTAGGAACTTGGCACGCTGGGCCTTATTTTGAGCATGAATTTGTGGATTTCTATAATTTAGAACTGAGTGATACGAATGTCGTTGACCATTTCACACACAGTTTTCTAGAAAGTCATCAAATAGAATTTGAAATGGTCTAGGTTTTGTTTGAATTTAATATTTTGTCAGCTCGGTAAGGAAGATTTGTGGATGACGTAGAGGCGAACAATCTTTTCCAAATGGGTTATGTCCCTTTCGTAGATTAAGCCAATTTTCCGTGCAACGTTCTGAGAGGCGATGTTTTTAGGGTTAATCAGCGCAACAATGCGATCGCATCCTAGTTGCTCAAAGCCATAATCCCGAACGGCAAAGGCGGCTTCTGTTGCTAGTCCTTGCCCCCAATACTCTTTGGCAAGGACATAGCCCATTTCAGTTTCCGGCTGTCCTTCTACCTCCTGCGGAATCAACCCACAACTACCAATCAATCGATTGTCAGCTTTGTGAATAATTGCCCACATCTCAAAGCCAACTTGGGAGTCGTTATCAAATATCCACTTGAATAACTGCTGCGTCTCTTCAAATGTTCGAGGACTCCCCCTGAACGCCATCCCAACAGGGTCGGCATAAATGGTTGCCATGTCGTTCAAGTCATCCCAGGTAAAATATCTCAGAAGCAGTCTTAATGTTTCTGTAACTACCATCTCATGAAAGCATTACGGCTCATTACAAGTCCCGGCTGGTACGTTGGTAATTGTTCCTGTCTGTGTGACCGTACCATTATTTGGTTGCTGAGTATCTTCCAATCGTAATGTTCCGGCTGTTTGCGTTAGTTGGAAGCCAGTGGTACTGATGTTACCGTTCAGCCCCAAGCAGAGGTTAGCAGTACTTCGCGTTACTGCATTCAAACCGGGAAGTGTGGCTGAGTTATTGGTCAAGCTGTTCAACCGAATACTAGTATCGAAGCGAGCATTATCATCAATGATGAGGTTGATTCCTGAACCATTAGTCTGCCCCTCAATAGTGTTATTACTAATTGTTGCCCTCAAGACAGGAGTACGACCGCTTACAGGGAAAAAAGGAGGCACAACAGGAGCCATACGGATATCAATTCCGTCATCATTGTTGTTTGTAATCTGATTATCAGAAATTGTTAAGTCAGCTTCAGCAGCGTTATCGAGACTGACAAAAATACCATCCCCACGGATTGGAGTACCGGGAGTTGTGCCATTACCAGTAATGATGTTATTGGTAATCGTTAACTCTCCTTGAGCAGTTCCAGTTAGCGCGATCGCGATCGCATCTTCAAAGTTATTCTCTGCTCGATTTCCGGAAATTGTCAGCTCAACATCTCCAGCAGTATTTAATAAACTAATTCCTTGTCCACTCGGAGGTAAAGGAAGCAAACCACCAGGAATAAAACCTGTTGTACCACTGACAGTGTTATTGGTAATCGCAACCGTACCAGTAACATTTTGCAGGGAGATGCCTTGTCCAGAGGGAAGTAGAGCAGCATTAACACCAATGGTATCGGTAATGGTGTTGTTGTCGATCGCAACTGTTCCAGCCGTGTTACTCAGTGCAATCCCTTCATTACGGGCATTTGTGATCGCATTGCCGCTAAGCGTCAGATTACTCAGGTTCTCACCGGAAATCCCGCTATCGCCAGAATCGCTAATTTGAAAACCAGAAAGTGCGATCGCGCCTGGAGAATTGGATAGTGAAACACCGAAACTCCCTGCATTCGTAATCTCACTTTCATTGTTCCCAGCAAAGCTGATTGAACCAGTGGTATTGGCGACGGAGATGCCAATAGCCGCAGGGTTGGTAATCGTAATTGCACTATCCGTGCTGATTGAACCAGTGGCATTAACAACAGAGATGCCATTAACTGTAGGCGTAGTGATGATAATCGGACTGTTTGTAAATGTGAGTGTCCCAGTAAGCGTGTCGAGTGAAATGCCGTTCGTTGTAGAGTTGCGGCTTGTAATAGTGGTATTTGCGATCGCAACATTGTTGATGTTTGTACCTGCGATCGCGGCAACTCCCTCACCTGTAATGCTACTGTTCGTTACGGTAACAGTTCCCGTCGTTGTTCCCAAGAAGATACCTGCTTCGCTTGAACTGGTGATAGTACTGTCTCGAATCTCAGCATTGCTGATGTTCGTTGCGACAATTCCAGCACCCGTCACACCCGTAACCGCAAACCCAGAAAGAAGAGTATTGTTCCCCAGCGTCACAGTATCTGTAATCGTCGTTCGCACTCCACTACCCGAACCCGCCAACTGAACTGTTCCCAGTTCTACCGTGTTAATCTGTTGCTCTGGCCCAGTTGACCACAGTTGCACGCCATCCGGAATGGTAAACCCACCTGGACTCGTCCCAGCTTGCACATAAACGATATCACCTGCTTGCGCGACACCCACAGCCGTTGCAATTGTCCCAGCCGGATTTTCAAACGTACCGTCACCTGCCCCCCCATTTGGGTTGACGTGTCGGAATTGCCACGGCTGTCCAGTTGCAGGGTTCGTTACCAAGGTTGTGAAGTTCTCGTTGAATGACTCGAATTCAACCTGTTCATCCACAATGATGTTGTTTTGACGGGCAACGGATTCTCCCAATCGTGCCAGAACTTCTTGGCTTTGTGTGCTACCTCTAGGGCGAGTTCCGGGGAAATTCGCGGCTACATTGAAAATGAAATTCGTGCCAAAGGTATCGTCATCTTGCACAGACAACCCAAAGCGGAAGTAATCAGTCGGGCGAACCTCCAAGCGTGCCTTCCAGCCCAAAATCTCATCACTACCGGGAGCATCATAGAAGTATCCCCCGACGTAGCCCCGAATATCACCCGTTGTCCCGATCCGAACTAGCCGCGCACCTCCCTCAACATCAACGCCTGTCATTGCTGCTTCAAAGCGACGGTTGATTTGCCCCTCTCGGCTTCCCGTAATCGTCAAAAAATTGCCAGAGAACCCAGCGTCTGAAACCAACAATCCAGTATCAAAACCCGTTTCTTCCACCAAGCGGCGCGTATCACCAATCGGAACGTAGACATTACCTCGAAAGTCCAAGATTTCGCCTAAACTTTCAAATCCAGCACTAACTTGGTTAAAGGTGCTGCTACCTGTATTTCGATTGTCATAGGCGAGATAAGCACCAAGAACACGGTTACTGGTTGGGTTATAAACTCTGTGTCCCAAAAGGAGATTACCGCCAAGATTGGCATTGTTGTCTAGAAGCAGTCGTCCTTCTAAAAAGGTGAGGGTGCTACCGGGAGTTTGGAGTAGGGGAACAAAGCCCTCAAAGGAGGTAAAGGCATCATAACTTGCACCAGAGGTACTGTAGCCAACTCCGAAGCGAGGACGGATTGTTAAGTCAGCCGCTGAACCTGTGGGTGAGGGAGGAGAGGATTCTTCTACGGTTTGGGCAGATAGAGGAGAGATTAACGCCCCTAGCAGTAGGAAGCTCATGCCAAGTGTACGTGCTGACTGGTTTAGCAAAGTCTTCCTCAGGATAGGGGACAATTTTCGCCCATATCTTAGCTTTTGCTTTCAGCGATTGTCATGGATTGTTATAGTTTGATTGTTTTGTAGATCAAGTTGGCGCTTTTTGTCAGTAGTCAGTTGTCCGCTGCAGGTAACAACTAACATCCCTGCAACAGATTGGGCAAAGTTAACTACGATACCGTTCAGTCGGCGCGATCGCCTTCAAAATGTCTGCATCTAAATTGCTATAACAACATCTCATGAGTACAACCTCCGATCCAGAGTTGGTGCAACAGTCACAGGCAGGTGAAGACTATCCTCTCAGTGCTGTTCCCTTAAGTGCCCGGAAGTCCATTTTGTCCCTCGCTCCGTTGCTGATGGGTTTTACCCTTTATTCAGGGACACTGTTTGCAGGTGGGTTAGTTGGCCCAGCTTATCGCTTTTTTCCAGATTTGGTTGGCTTGATTATTCTTGGTAACTTAATCCTGGGTGTCTATGCCTCTGCACTTGGCTATATTGCTGCCAATACAGGACTTTCTACAGTTTTGATGGCACGTTTCAGTTTCGGCAGTGTTGGCTCCCGTTGGGTTGATTTTATCCTCGGTTTCACTCAAATTGGCTGGTATGCCTGGGGTTCAGCGTTAATCGCTGATTTGCTCAATAAGTTGGCAGGAGTTCCGCCGTCTTGGAACTGGCTGACGATTCTATTTTTTACCTATTTCTTCTGCTCTACCGCTTACATTGGTTATCGCGCGATGGATTGGCTGAGTCGGATTGCTGTTCCGGCGATGCTGATTCTCATGTTCTGGAGTTTAGCGATCGCTTTAGGGAAAGTCGGTGGCTTTGAGGGATTACAAGCGATTGCCCCCAGCAAAGCCTTGGGCTGGGGTGAGGCTTTGACGATTATTGTTGGCACGTTTGTCTCAGGAGGCACCCAAGCGACTAACTGGAGTCGTTTTGCAAAGACTGGGAAAATCGGGGCAATCAGCACGATGGCGGCATTCTTTTTTGCCAACGGCTTTTTAATCTTTTGCGGTGCTTTCTGCTCCTTAGTCTACGGCAACGAAGACGTTGTGCAAGTGATGGCACAGCAAGGATTACTATTCTGGGGTTTGGTGCTGTTGTTCCTCAATATGTGGACAACGCAAGATAACACCATCTATGCTTTCTCCGTTGCAGGTGCTCATATGTTCCGCACAAGCAAGCGCACTGCCTTTGTGCTGGGTGGAGCAACGGTTGCTCTCGTTTTAGCTTGGGGCGGCATTTACGATATGTTGGTTCCTTACTTAATTTTGCTGGGTACTTTTATTCCCCCAATTGGCGGTGTAATCATGGCTGATTACTGGTTATATCGTAGAGGTGAGTTTCCTGCTTTAGAAGAACGGCAACCAGCGTTTAACTGGGCTGGTGTGATTGCTTATATTGTTGCTTCAGCGATCGCTTATTTCTCCCCTGGGATTAAGCCTGTTAATGGCATTATTGCTGCTGTTGTCCTCTACTTTATTCTGAGCAAAGTTATTCCCCAAACGGCACAAAGGAGAGCTAGTAATTCCTAATGGAAAAAAACATTAATCCGGCTGCTTATATTGAGCAAATGAGTGAAATACTTGATTTGCCAATTAACCCAGAATATCGCCCTGGTGTTATCAAAAACTTTGCAAGCATTTGTGCGATCGCTACTTCGGTAACAGACTTTCCCATCCCTGAAGATATAGAAGCTGCCCCTGTATTTGAACCATGAAATAATGGACTTACAAAACACTGATGCCGTTACCACTGCTAAAGCTATCAAAGCAGGTGAAATTACTGCTAAAGCTGCTGTTAGCGCGGCATTAGAACGAATTTCTACTCATAACGAAACCTTTAATTGTTTCACTGCTGTCACAGCAGAGACAGCAGTGGAAGATGCTGAGGAAATCGATCAGGCAATTGCCAAAGGTGAAAATCCTGGTTCTCTCGCAGGCGTTCCTTTTGCTGTAAAAAATCTATTTGATATTGCGGGTTTAACAACTCTCGCAGGGTCAAAAATTAACGCCGAAAATCCGCCAGCTATCCAAGACGCTACAGCTATCACTCGACTGAAACAAGCGGGTGCAGTGCTAGTTGGGGCGTTGAATATGGATGAATACGCCTATGGCTTCGTGACAGAAAATAGCCATTACGGTTCTACTCGCAACCCTCACGATTTGACTCGCGTTGCTGGCGGTTCCTCTGGCGGTTCAGCCGCAGCAGTAGCAGCAGGATTAGTTCCTCTTACTCTCGGTTCTGATACTAATGGTTCTATCCGAGTTCCCGCATCCCTATGCGGAATTTTTGGCTTGAAGCCTACCTATGGACGTTTATCACGTTCCGGTGCTTTCTTATTTGCTAGTAGCTTCGACCATATTGGGCCATTTGCGCGTTCTGTGCAGGATATTGCAACCACTTTTGATGTTCTTCAGGGAGTAGATGCTAGTGATCCAATTTGCACCACTCGTCCCCCAGAACTGTGCTTACCTCAACTAAAACAAGGGATTGAGGGGTTACGAATTGCCGTTGCTGGTGATTATTTTGCTAAAGGCGCAGAACCCGAAGTGATGGACGCGGTAGCGAAAGTTGCTCAGGCATTGGATGTCACGGCATCAGTTACGCTACCGGAACCGCATCGTGCGAGGGCGGCAGCGTATATTATCACAGCATCGGAGGGAGCCAATCTACATTTTGCCAATTTGCGATCGCGTCCTCAAGATTTTGACCCCGCCACACGCGATCGCTTTTTAGCAGGTGCAATGATTCCTGCTACCTGGTACATTCAAGCGCAACGATTCCGGCAATGGTATCGCGATCGGGTTCGAGAAATTTTTGAGACGGTTGATATTATTCTTGCTCCCACAACGCCTTGTGTTGCACCTCCACTGGGAGTAGAAAAGATGCTAATTGCCGGAGAAGAAGTGCTAGTTCGCCCTAATTTAGGACTATTCACTCAACCCTTATCGTTTATCGGTTTGCCTGTATTATCTGTCCCAGTCCATCATCCCAATCGCTTGCCACTGGGAGTACAAATTATTGCCGCCCCTTACAATGAAGCACTAATTCTACGAGTTGCTGCTGTACTAGAAGAATTAGGAATTACAACAGCCAACTGTGAATCTGCCCGTTCTAGTCATGAGTAGCTCTGAAAGCCCCGATCATGAGAACTAAGCAATCTTTAGAAACGGCTTCTTAATGGTATTCTCAAGCTTGGAAGACATAGCTTTAAATTTCTATCTTGCGATAAGTGCCTTCATTCTTCCGCAGAAAAGCTGTCTCAACCCAATGAAGCCTGAACTTTCTGGCTCTCAACGGACGGTCAACTCCGACGCAGCAGGAAGGACACGCTACATCACCGTTTTGTAGGGTCAGTGGAGGCGAGGAGGCGGCTTGCAGATGTCTATCGATCGTTTGTCTACAGGAATTTCGGGACTCAACGAAGTTCTGTTCGGCGGCTATATTCCTGGTCGTGCTTACCTGGTTCGAGGGGGACCGGGCACCGGCAAAACAACGTTGGGAATGCATTTTTTAACGTTGGGAGCCGCAAACGGCGAACCCGTTTTGTTCATTACGCTGGCAGAAACGGTTGCCCAACTCCAAAGAACGGCTGAAGGATTGAAGTTTGACACTCAGGGCATTACTTTTCTTGACCTTAGCCCTACCTCCGAATTTTTTGCTCAAGTGCAGACCTATGATATTTTCTCACCTGCTGAAGTAGAGCGCGAACCGACGACCCATCGCATTGTGGAGCAAGTCGAAACCCTGAAGCCGCAGCGAATTTTCATTGACTCGATGACGCAGTTTCGCTATCTAGCGACAGATACCTTCCAGTTTCGCAAACAGGTGCTGTCGTTTCTGCGATTTTTGACAGAGCAAGACACCACGGTTCTATTTACTTCAGAACATAGCATCGAATCTCCCGACGATGATTTACAGTTCATGAGTGATGGAGTACTCAATTTGAACTTTAATGAGGGCGATCGCACCCTATATGTCTCCAAGTTTCGAGGCAGTGGTTTTCAGAACGGCAACCACAGCCTTCGCCTCACCAGTAACGGAATGCAGCTTTTCCCAAAATTGATACCCCAAGTGTTTGAACGAGCGATTACCACGGAAACCATTTCTTCTGGGATTCCAGAAATTGACGAACTGCTGCATGGTGGCATTGAGCGCAGCACGATCACGATCATCAGCGGGCCTAGCGGCGTGGGAAAGAGTACGCTGGGGCTTCAGTTTATGAAAGAGGCAGCCGGACGGGGAGAGCGATCGGTGATTTACACCTTTGAGGAAAACAAGGAAACGCTGTTGCACCGGGCTGAAGGAGTCAATGTTCCGGTTCACGCGATGCAGGAGCGCGGCACCCTCTCGATCGTGCCAATCGAACCACTTCACTACACCCCGGACGAATTTGCCAACCTCGTGCGGCGGGAAGTAGAACACCAGCAGGCACAGATTGTCATGATTGATAGTGTGTCTGGCTATCGACTCTCGGTTCGAGGCGAAGACTTAACACCTCACCTCCATGCCCTCTGTAAGTATCTGCAAAATATGGGAGTCGCTGTCCTGCTGATCAACGAGGTTGAATCGATTACAGGAGAATTTCGGGCAACCGAAATTGGCATTAGCTATTTAGCAGACACCATTATCTTTCTGCGCTACCTGGAAATACGCGGCGAACTGCGACGAGTGATTGGCGTTCTCAAGAAGCGTATGAGCGATTTTGAGAAAAACCTGCGCGAATTTCAAATCAGTCGCTACGGGATTAAGGTTGGTAGTCCACTCAAACAGCTTCGAGGTATCCTCACGGGTGTCCCCGAATTGCTGGAAGATGAGTAAGCGATGAACCGAATTTTGATCTTTATTGAGCAGACGGAAAACCGCCGCATCCTAGCAGAGTGGCTTGGACGATCTTACGAGGTGGTGGTAGGAGAATCTGTGGTGCAAGCAGGCAAAGCCGTCCCACTGCTAAACGAACCGTTTGACCTGTGCATTCTAGATGGTCCAGCCTTGCATCATTCATGGGAATGGGTACAGGCAAGAAAACAGGCAGAGCAGCCTGTATTTTTGCCCGTCCTGCTGATTACACTCCATTCTGATGTCAAACTGTTGACGCGACATCTCTGGCAAACCGTTGATGAACTCATTAGCAAACCGATCGAAAAGTTAGAGTTGCAGGCACGGGTGGAAATGCTGCTGCGATCGCGACGGCTTTCCCTTGAGCTTCAAGCTGCACTGGAGCAAGAACGCGAACTCAAAGAACTAAAATCTCGTTTCGTCTCAATGGTTTCTCATGAATTTCGCAATCCGCTCAATATCATTTCTGGATTTACTCGCCTGTTAGAGCAGCGCGACTTGCCATCCGAACGGCGAGCCGACTTTTCCCAACGGATTCAAACGGCGGTTAAATCCATGACGGCTTTACTCGATGATGTCCTGGCGTTTGGCAAAGTTGAAACGAGTGTATTAGCTGCTAATGCTACGGTGCTGGCGATCGAGCCGTTCTGCCGCAAATTGATTGAAGAAATTAAAGTCGGCATGGGAAGCAATCACACTGTTCAGGTTGACTGTGAAGATGAATGCTTTACGGCTCTCGTCAATGAAGCACTACTGCGACAGGTTCTGACGAATCTACTATCTAACGCGATCAAATATTCAGCTCCCCAAAGCACCGTCCGGCTTAAATTCCAGTGTCAAGCCGAGGTGGCAATCTTTCAAGTGCAGGATGAGGGCATTGGCATTTCCCCAACCGATCAAGTACGGTTGTTTGAATCCTTCTACCGTGCCAGCAATGTCGGTAAGATTCCAGGAACTGGCTTAGGGTTGGCAATTGTGAAACAGGTGGTTGAGCAAGCGGGTGGAACGATCTCAGTGAGTAGTGAGGTTAATGTTGGGACAACGTTCACCGTAACTTTGCCGATCGGCAAATAAGCAAGCTTTTTGAGCAGATCGCCGCTCACGATGCTTGATGAGAATTTTGTTAAGGAAAACAGTTGATGTAATCAATATTGCACAAAATCGAAAACTGTTCTTTAAGAGAGGCTCAGTATGTCTACGATTCCAACTAAAATACCTATCATCAATTTTGAATCCTTTATTAAAGGCGACATTACTCAGCAACAAGCCATTGCTAATCAAATTTATCAGGCTTGTCATGAAATTGGGTTCATGTACCTAAAAAATCCAGGTATTTCTGTAACCTTACTTGACCAAATTTTTTCTCGAACTAAGCAGTTTTTCGACCTGCCCTTAGCCGTAAAAAATCAACTCGCTTGGTCTGATGAAATTAGCAATCGTGGATATGTGGGTATTGAACGAGAACGCCTTGCACCGGATAAACCGGGAGATTTAAAAGAAGCTTTTAATGTTGGCAAGGAGGTTAATCCTGATGGAAGTAATCTAGAGGATAAAAGTTCTCTGATTTTGAATCAATGGCCGACAGGACAAGATGATTTTCGCCAAATCGTTTTAGAGTTTTATCAAGCTTGCACTGAATCGGCTAATCGAATCTGTCACTCTTTTGCGATCGCGCTTCACCTACCTGAGTCTTTTTTCTTAGACAGGCATACTCATCAAAATCATACACTCCGCTTACTTCACTACCCACGCTTAGACCAAGCCCCGAAACTCGGACAAATCCGTGCAGGTGAACATTCTGATTATGGAAGTTTCACCCTACTATTTCAGGATGAAATTGGAGGGTTGGAAGTTTGTACAGCACAGGGGGAATGGATTACTGCGCCGTACATTCCGGGTACAATCATCGTCAATACGGGGGATTTGATGCAGCGCTGGACAAACCATGTTTTCTGTTCCACTCCGCATCGAGTCTTGATTCCCTCAGATGAGCAAGTACAGCGTTCTCGTTATTCAATCGCATTTTTCTGCCATCCGAACGACGATACAGAAATTAGTTGTCTTGAGAGTTGCAAAGAACCCAATCATCCTCCACTTTATCCCCCTATATCAGCAGGTGACTATTTACTGAGTCGCTTGCAAGTCTCTTATTCCCAGTGAAACACAGAAGCGATCGCGTTTACTTCCTGGGTGATTTACCGTTGATAGCTGAAGTGTTTTTCCTCCCTAAGTTTGCCGATTTCCTACTCCGGCTACCTTAGTCTCCGTCCTCCCATCTGCCTCAGCAGCAGAATCTGAAGAGAGTGCAGACTTAAAATTATTTCTGGTAAGGAGAGGGTTGTGAAAGAATGCTCCGGTTTGAGGGGGCAGCGTTGGGTCGAGAACAATCTCTGTCAGACTCTTGACCACACCAGTTAGGGGAATTGCCAAAATAACACCCAATAATCCACCTAATTTAGCGCCTAGAAGTAGAGAGACAAAGATAACTACAGGTGATAAACCCGTCAAATTGCCCATGATGCGGGGAGCAATCAAATTATCCTTGACTTGTTGTAATGCGATCGCAACTCCCAATACTTCCAGCGCCAGCCACCAATCAATAAAGGCTACGATAGTCACGACTGTTGCAATCCCCAAGGTTGCACCAATAAATGGGATTACCTCCATCAACCCAATAAAGACGGCAAACAGTAGGAAAAACGGCACTTTTAACAGCCAAAAGGCAAGCGAGAGGGTAGCCGCCATGAATAAACCCAACAAAAGCTGACCTGTAACAAATCGTTGTAGATTACGTTGCAGTGATTGGGTTAAGCCATCTCGGATTTTTTGGGAAAAAATCCCCGTCATTCCCCGCCAAACTCGCTCACCATCGATGAGCATATAAAAGGCAATGACTAAAACTAAAATTAAGTCCAAAAACCAGTTAAAGGTACCTACCACCAAGCCTAAACCCGTAGATGCGATCGCTTCTGCCTGGGTTTGCACTCGTGCCAAGAGTTGAGAGGCAAGAATCCTGACATCAAAGGGCAAATTGTGTTCCACACTCCAAGTTTGGAAGCTAGCTAACTGCTGCTGACCTTCTTCCAAGAAAGTGGGTAAATTAGTCACTAGTTGCCGTCCTTGGTTAAACACTGGCGGTACCAGCGTCAGGGCAAGGATTACAACGACGAAGCCAGCGACAAGATAGACGAGTCCGGCAGCGACACTCCGTGGTAAAACACGTTGAACCACTGCAACAGGATAGTTGAGCAAAAAGGCAATCAGAGATGCCGTCAGCAAAATACTAATGAGTTCACCAACGTAACTCAACGCACTCACTGTAATCCAACCCGTCACTAAGATCAGCAGCCAAGTGATCAAAGACTGTTGGACAGGTGAAAAGATCGGGTTTATTGAGGTTTTTTTATTCAGCAATCCACACCCCAAACGGCAGTTACTTGCAGGATAAGTACAATCACCATTATGAGCTATTGATTTTCCTGTTGGGTCAAGCATGGCAGAAGGCACAAGGCACAAGGGCACGAAAAAGTAAGTTACCCCTGTTGAGAAGGGGAGAGATTGGCGTGTCGCCCTTTTCCCTAACCCAACAGGCAATTTATTAGGGTTTCTGGTTTGGTTTTTCAAACAATGACTTTACGCGATCGCGAACCGCATTAACTAGAAAACTATACGAAATGCTTGGCGAGGTTGAGGCTTTTTAGGAAAGGCGATGCGTGTTATATGCAAGTACCTGGGTTGCTTGGAGTTTTGACGCAAGGAATTTTCCAGATAAGTCAGCAGTGAACGCGAATTCTAATTAAGCGCTTCTGCTTCCTTTTACCCGGAAATAATAATTCATTATTACCATTTGAAAGCTCATCAATTATGGCTGTAACGCAATCTGTAACGGATTAAAGTTGTGGAACTTTTGCTCATAACTTTAGGTCAGGGATTTGAGCAGAGTTGGGTCAGTTACAGTTTAAACGAACTCAACAAACTGTGAAGATTAACTACAATTAGGCAAAATTATTCTGAGGTGTGAGCCATGAAAAAGATATTAGTTATTGCTACGAGCTTGTTTGTTTTAAGTGCAAATGCGGCAAGTGCCTGTAGTTGTCTTCCAACGACGCCTCAACAGAGTCTTCAAAACTCTGAGGCAGTTTTTTCTGGACGAGTTGTTGATGTTACTGAGCAGAGTCCGGCTGAGCGACGCCCTGGTAGACGCAATGAAGATCCAAATTTTTTAAATGGGGTCAAGGTAACGTTTGAAGTTTCAGAAGTTTGGAAGGGAAACAGTGAGCGACGGCTTGTTGTAACGACCTCTGATTCTAGTGCTAGTTGTGGGTATTCGTTTCAAGAAGGTCAGGAGTATCTTGTTTATGCTTCTGATGAAGACGCTCAATTAAAAACTGGGTTATGCAGTGGAACAAAACGCCTTTCTGATGCACGAGCTGATTTAGCTGTGTTGGGTGAGGGAGAAACACCAGTTAATTACAGATTAAATGCCGCGCAGTTACAGCAACACAGACAATTATGGAGAAATCAAAACATCTCCAGTTACCGCTACACGCTACGAGTAAGTTGCTTCTGTACACCTGAAGTTACTCAACCAGTGGTTGTTGAAGTTCGTAATAACAGAGTCACGTCGATCACTGCTGCGAATACCGGAAAGCCAGTGAATCAGGAGTACTTCAGACAGTACAATTCTGTTCCAAAGCTTTTTAATATCGTACAAAATGCGATCGCGAATAAGGCAGCTAGTATGCAGATTACCTACCACCGTACTCTAGGCTACCCAACCCAAATTAACATTGATAAAGACGCTCAGATGGCTGATGAAGAAATATATCTTACAATTGAGAATCTGCAAGTGATTCGATAGAAAGTCAGTAGGATGGGCTTTGTAAAACAATGGGATGATTGCATCTTTAAGCAACTCTTGCACACAAGAAACGATAGCCAGCATCAACTTCTCCTATGCTCCCGAAGATATGCCAAAATTGCCTGCGTTCCTTGCTCGACAATCTCAGAGGGCGGCGAAGTCAGTGGATTGCAATCGAGGCATAGCTCTGTCAGATTGGTGAGATTAGCGATTTCATCTGGTAGCGCCGTTAGTTGATTATTGCTGAGGGATAGCTGTGTGAGATTAGTGAGATTCCCAATTTCATTTGGCAGCGCCGTCAGTTGATTGTCACAGAGGGCTAGGTGTGTCAGATTGGTGAGATTCCCAATTTCAGGAGGAAGCGCCGTCAGTTGATTGCTGCGGAAGGATAGCCTTATCAAATTGGTAATCTGAAGGATTTCTCCTGGCAGCACCGTTAGTTGATTATTGTTCAGGGATAGCCATATTAATTTGGTAAGCTGAGTGATTTCTGCTGGCAGCACCGCTAGTTGATTGTCGTAGAGGTTTAGCCATTTCAGATTGGTGAGACTACCGATTTCAGCGGGCAGCACTACCAGTTGATTGTCATGGAGGTTTAGCCATGTCAGGTTGGTGAGATTCCCAATTTGAGGTGGCAGCACTGTTAGTTGATTGTTGCTAAGGTTTAGCTCTGTCAGATTGGTGAGATTCTCAATTTCGGGAAGGAGCGCCGTCAGTTGATTGCTGCTGAGGGATAGCCATGCCAGATTAGTGAGCTGACTGATTTCTGCTGGCAGCACTGTTAGTTGATTATTGCTAAGGGATAGCCATGCCAGATTGGTGAGCTGACTGATTTCAGGTGGCAGCGCTGTCAGTTGATTGTCATGGAGGTTTAGCCACGTCAGATTAGTGAGACTACTAAATTCTTTTGGCAGCGCTGTCAGTTGATTGCTGCCGAGGTTTAGCTCTATCAGATTCGTGAGATTCCCGATTTCTGCTGGCAGCGCCGTTAGTTGATTGGTGTAGAGGGATAGCTCTGTCAGATTAGTGAGATTCCCGATTTCTGCTGGCAGTGCTGTCAGTTGATTGCTATCAAGGAATAGCTCTGTCAGATTGGTGAGATTTCCGATTTCTGCTGGCAGCGCCGTCAGTTTCTTCTCTGAGAGGTTAAGGGAGGTTACCCCATCCTTGGCTGCTTGTTCAATAATGTCGAGCAGTTCTGCGTTTGTCATCGGGAAACCTCATAACTGTGTACTTGTTCGTCACTAGCACTCACACCCGCTCAGCATCTTTGGGTCAAGTGTAGCTTTTTGGCGAAAGTCCACATCCTCAAATTCATTGAAAAACCCGTTATCACAGAGATAACGGGTTTCTAAGGACGTATAGCAGCAATTATTCGCGTCCGAGTTTACGCCGCTTCGCCAGCAGCTACCTGCACTCTACCTTCAACCACCCTAACGTTGTAAGTAGGGAGGCTCACTGTTTCATCATCGAGGCACTGTCCGGTACTCAGGTTGAAGTTTTGCTTATAAATTGGGGAAGCAACTTTCGGGATACCATTGCGATCGCCTACAATTCCCCTCGATAAAACAAACGCCTTGCTAAATGGGTCGTAATTACTAAGGGCAAAAACCTCATTCTCTGTTCCTAGTCGGAAAATCGCCACCTGTTGACCTTCAACCAAGGCACATACTCCTGTATTCGGTGCGATCGCTTCTAGTGAGCAAATATCGACCCAGGTTGCGTTTGTTTCACGAACTAATGCTTGAACCATTGTGTTTTCCTCTTAATTATGTGTTGCGATTTTCTTGTAGTACCAATTTGACTTTTTGATGCCACAGTTAAGACCCCCCTAACCCCCCTTATAAAGAGGGGAACAAGAAAAGTGTTTGTAGCAAGCTTTTAGGAAATTGATATAAGGGGGGCATTTTACTATCTCCCCCCTTAACAAGAGGGGCAGGGGGGGCAGGCTATTGTGAAAGCCCCACTAAGGATTTCTCCTGTTCGTAAGCTGGGCGTTTTTGACCCCGTTCCTCTACATGAACAAGACTTGGATCGGAATCATCAGAGTTCACAAAATGCCGGAAGCGTTGTACTTTTTCTGGGTCTTCAATTGTGGCTTTCCATTCACATTGATAGGTGCTGACAAGGTGTGCCATCTCTGCTTCCAACTCAGCACAAATTCCAAGGGAATCGTGAATAATCACCTGCTTGAGGTAATCAATTCCACCTTCAAGCTTGTTGAACCAAGTTGCTGTGCGTTCCAGGCGATTTGCGGTGCGGATATAGAACATCAAGAACCGATCCAAATATTTGAGCAAGGTTTCTTTGTCAATATCCTCGGCTAGCAGTATCGCGTGTTGCGGCTTCATTCCACCATTGCCACACACATACAAATTCCAGCCTTTTTCAGTCGCGATTATCCCAAAATCCTTACTTTGTGCTTCGGCACACTCGCGGGTGCAACCCGATACAGCCGATTTTAGTTTGTGAGGCGATCGCAAACCACGATAACGTAGTTCTAACTCAATCGCCAAACTGGTAGAATCCTGCACCCCAAAGCGGCACCAGGTACTACCCACGCAGGACTTCACCGTGCGAAGTGCCTTACCATAAGCATGACCCGATTCAAATCCAGCATCGATCAATCGCTTCCAAATATGCGGTAATTGATCGACTCGCGCCCCAAATAAATCAATTCGTTGTCCGCCTGTAATTTTGGTGTAAAGCCCAAATTCTTTAGCAACTTCCCCTAACACAATCAGTTTATCGGGCGTAATTTCGCCACCTGGAACTCGTGGCACTACCGAATAAGTACCATCACGCTGAATGTTAGCTAAGTAGTAATCATTGGTATCCTGAAGACTAACATGAGGTGTCTCCAAAATATGCTCATTCCAAGTGGAGGCGAGAATCGAAGCGACAGCAGGCTTACAAATCTCACACCCCTTACCTTGACCATGTTTTTGAATTAACTCATCAAACGTCTGGATTTTTTGGGTTCGCACTAAATGATAAAGTTCTTGACGGGAATAGGCGAAGTGTTCGCAGAGATGATTCTTCACCTCTATCCCCGCTTTCTTCATCTCATACTTGAGCAAATCTGTTACTAATGGTACGCAACCACCACAGCCTGTTCCGGCTTTCGTACATTTTTTGACACTGGCAATATCAGTAAAATTGTTCTCTTGGATAGCTGTACAAATCTGCTCTTTACTTACATTATTGCAGGAGCAAATCTGGGCGGTCTCTGGCAGGCTTTCTACTCCCATGCCAACCGTAGCTGCTTTACCTTCCCGTGGCGGCAACAGCAAATCTTCTGGATGGGGTGGTAAGGCGATCGCATTCTGTACAAACTGCAATAATGTGCCGTATGCCGAAGCATCTCCGACTAAAATTCCACCAAGCAGACGACTACCATCCTCATTCAGAACCAGCTTTTTGTACACACCCTGAACGGTATCGCTAATCGCAATTTCTCTAGCACCTGGAGTCTTAGCAAAGTTATCACCAAAACTAGCAACATCCACTCCCAAAAGTTTGAGTTTGGTAGACATATCTGCGCCAGTAAAGCTGCTGTTGGTGATGTTATTCAAGACATCTGCCACTACTCCTGCCATTGTATAGCCAGGAGCGACTAAGCCATAGATGCGATTCTGGTACAGGGCGCATTCACCGATCGCATAAATATCTGGATCGGACGTTTCGCAATAATCATTGATGACAATCCCACCGCGTTCCCCGACTTCTAATCCACAGCTTCTTGCAACTTCATCACGGGGGCGAATTCCAGCAGAAAAGACAATCATGTCTGTTTCCAACTCAGAACCATCCGCAAATGTCATCTTAGCAACTTTGCCATTTTCGCTAACAATTTCAGTTGTTGATTTGCTAGTATGAATCGTAACTCCAAGTTCTTCGATTTTCTTACGAAGAATCGTTCCACCCGCCTCATCAATTTGCACTGGCATCAGTCGTGGAGCAAATTCAACGACATGGGTTTGCAATCCCATACTTTTGAGAGCATTCGCACATTCTAAACCGAGTAAACCACCCCCAACAACCACACCAACCTTACAATTTTTAGCGTATGCCGACATCGCCTCTAGATCGTCAATTGTCCGGTAGACAAAGGTACCTGTAGCGTCATTCCCCTTAATCGGTGGCACAAAGGGATAGGAACCCGTTGCTAGGACAATCTTGTCGTAGGTAACTGTTAAACCATTGGCTGATGTGACTGTTTTTTGGTCTCGATTAACAGCAACAGCTTTATCACCGATATGAATCTGAACACCATTCTCTTGATATAATCCCGGCTCAACTAACGATAAATCTGCTGCTGTTTTACCAGAAAAGTAGCCACTGAGGTTAACGCGATCGTAGGCAACACGCGGTTCTTCACAGAAGGTAATCAAGTTCCATTGCTCAGTTGCTCCTTTAGCAATCATTAGTTCTAAGAACTTGTGTCCTACCATGCCGTTGCCAATCACAATGAGATTTTTTTTGGCTGTCATAAACCTCTATAAATCCTATGCCTCAGTTATCTAAACCATTCCTATAAGAGTTTTTAGAGGCGTTTAGTAAATTTAGCTACACAATATTGAGATCAATGCAATAGCTGCTTGATCCCCATTTGTTTTCTGCATTAGTGGACATTAATTAGAGTGCTATAGTCATCGCCGTACCTCTAGGTTCGGCTTTTTCTATTTTTGAGCAATACAGTTGTACTAAAAAGTGTAGTATCCTAAGACTAAGGACTCGCGAACAGCACTTCCAGTTACAGCTTGTGGTGAGAGGAAGGCTTCAACAGCCGCAGCCTAGAGCAGTGCGTCATCCTGACAAGTTTATACGCTACCCATCTCTAATAGCAGCCCTCATAGCTTTTATGAGTAATGTTGCTCTGTAGATTATCCCTCGCTTTTCGCAGCGATCGCGAGGGGGAATACTTAGTCAGTTTTCTGGCATAAGGCTGTAAATTCCTATTCTTTAGTTTAATTCGACACCTTCTCTACCTCGCTTCAATAAACACAGTGAGGGAAGCCAGTCAACCTTTTTTTAATTGAATTTTCGCGTAACTTTCGTCAAGAACGCAACCTCATTCACTGTACCAATAAAAGTACTGAAATTAGGTAAAGGAGGTAAACAAAAAGCCTGAACTTGGAACAGCTTGTTACCAATTGGCTTGCTTAATGTTGATGTTTTTCAAAAGAGGTAAAAGAATATTACTTGTGTGAATATGGCTTAGACGGCGTTTTTGTTGTCGTCTAAGCTATTTTTTATGCGATCGCTCTAAAGCGAATACTGCATCTCACCCACCCCATTACTGATAGCTACAAATGGCAAACGTTCGCTTAGAAGGGATTACCCGCAAGTTTGAAGATGTCACCGCGATTGAGGGCATTACCTTTGAGGTGCCGGATGGGCAATTTTGGGTTTTAGTTGGCCCATCGGGTTGCGGCAAGTCAACGATTCTGCGGATGATTGCTGGTTTGGAATCCGCAACAGACGGCAATCTCTATATTGGAGATGCTTTGGTGAATGGTGTCCCAGCACGGCAGCGAGATGTGGCGATGGTGTTTCAGAACTATGCCCTCTACCCTCATATGACGGTAGCTGATAATCTATCTTTCGGGTTACGGATGCGGAAGGCTGACTCGACGACGATTAAAGAACGAGTGGAAACCGTGGCGCGATCGCTTGATATCTCCCACTTGCTAGATCGTAAACCCAAGCAACTATCTGGAGGGCAACAGCAACGGGTTGCATTGGGAAGAGCGATCGCGCGTGAACCCAAAGTTTTCTTACTCGACGAACCTCTATCCAATCTAGATGCCCAGTTACGGGACGGTACTAGAGCAGAATTAAAACAGTTGCACCAGCGTGTCGGCATCACCACCATCTACGTTACTCACGATCAGGTAGAGGCAATGACACTCGCTGATCAAATTGTGGTACTCAATCGCGGTCGGATTCAACAAATCGGTGAACCCCAAGACATTTATGCAAAACCTGCAAACCGAATGGTAGCCACCTTCTTGGGCAATCCCTCGATGAATGTTTTTCCTGCAACCTACACAGGTGAGGTTTTTCAGGTGAGTGGTCAAGTGTTGCCTTGTCCAATCGCCCTTCAAACTCAGTTGCAACTTACCCCGGCACAAACCATTGATTTAGGAATTCGCCCGGAACATATAGAAATTAACGGATTAATTGACAGTGAAGGCATTGAGGACAACAAGAATAATCAATTAGTGCTAGAGGTGAGTGTAGTAGAACCACTCGGACGCGAGACGTTGGTTCGTAGCAATCTCATTGCCTCGGATATCGTTTTAAATGTCCAAGCACCTGCAAATTGGCGTGGACATCCAGGCGATCGCATTAGCGTTCAACTTGACCTCGACAAGCTATTTGTCTTTGACCCCAATACGGGTGATGTTCTGTATCCTTGATTAACGTCGTCCTCACGTTCAGTTTTAATTTCCGTAAATATACGAATCCGAGCGCCGCAAAGTTCCGCTAGTTTAGCAAGTGATACAGCAGTTTTACTGGCGAGGTCGAACGTTGCACGAAACAATACGTCCTATGAAAATTTCTCTTGAGAAGAAAAGTCTAGTCGGATTTGGCTTAGCCACAGCGGTTCTGGTTGCTATCAATGCACTCTCCTACGGGAGCTTTAACAAGAATCGAGAAACAGCTAAGTGGGTAGCTCATACCCACCAAGTACGGCAAAACATTGAATCAACGCTTGCTGATAATTAACTTGATGAGTAACGACAACAGAAAGTACATTTGGCAGTTGCGCTACGGTTTTGCTGTAGCGATGGTTACTCTGGCGTTGCTGTTAACGCTGCTACTATATCCGCTATTACACAAGACCCCTGGCGTGTTGTTTTTTGCTGCCGTGATGCTTAGCTCTTGGTATGGCGGTTTTAGACCTGGTGTACTCGCTACTATCTTGTCTGTCTCGTGTATAAACTACTTTTTTCTGGCTCCTTACTTTGCGCTGAGCTATGCTACGGCTGATATCTTAGTGCTAGCCGTGTTTACGTCAACAGCGTTGCTGGTTAGCTACCTCAACGCAGCACGGATAAAGGCGGAGAACGCCTTGCGTCAACGTGCTATTGCTATGGCACAAATGAATAAAGATCTAGAAAATCGAGTCAGAGAGCGTACATCCGAGCTAGAGCAGGCATTGGAAAGAGAAAAAGAACTTAGTTCGCTAAAATCCCGCCTCGTTGCCACGATTTCTCACGAGTACCGTACCCCACTAACCACCATCCAGTCTTCTGCTGAATTACTTGAACATTACAGCCACAAATGGACAGAGGAAAAAAAACTCACTCATCTCCAGCGAATTCAAGCAACTACCAAACATCTGAGTGATCTTGTTAGTGATGTGCTGTTTGTTGGTAAAGCTGAGGCAGGTAAACTCGAATTTAACCCTGTGCATTTGGATTTAGAACAATTCTGCCAGGAACTGGTGGAACAGATGCAACTTCTGGGTGTAACGAACGAGATTGCGATCGCTTTCTATAGTCGCGGCAACTGTACCAACGCAAGTCTTGATGAAAGATTGCTACGACAAATCCTCACTAATCTTCTATCTAATGCCATTAAGTATTCACCTAGAGGTAGCACGGTTTGCTTCGACCTGGAATGCATTGAAGGGGTCGTTACTTTGAGGATAAAAAACTCTGGCATTGGTATTCCAGCAGAAGACCTGCCAAGATTATTTGATTCATTCCATCGCGCTAGTAACGTCGGTGCGATTCCTGGTACTGGGTTAGGATTAGCGATCGTCAAAAAATGTGTGGACTTGCACGGAGGTCAGATTACGGTCGATAGCGTTGAAGAAGTTAACACGACATTTACTGTAATCCTGCCCTTGATTAGCAAAAATGTAAAGGCTTTATCTCTCTAGTCAGAGGGAGTTTGAACCTTCTGATCGGGTTGATAGGCTTAATAAGAGAATCGTCCAAACGGATGAGCCTATTGAGCGATAGAAAGAGTACTACTCATAAATATATCAAATGTTAGTTGGAGATTAGAGAGGTAACTCGTTACGGTATACCTCCACTCTTGATAGCATTACTTTTTGATAAAGGCTGATTTATGAGCGTACAAGACCCAGTTTATGAAGTTCTTTCTAAGTCAATCGTTTATTCCTCCCCAACAGACGATTTAGTTGTCGATTTCCTGAGTGCTACAGGCTACACCATTAATACAGTCTTCGATGACGTAGTAACTGATTTACAAGCTTGGGGACTAGTCTCACTCAATCCAGATAACCCACCTGTTCTAGTCTTTCGGGGTACAGACTCTGTCGTAGACTATAGCGCTGATATAGATTCAGAGGGCGTAGGTTTTGACCAATTTGAAGCCAATCAGGAGGAGATCGGCAATTGGTTGGCACAAATTAGCCAAGATACTATTAACAACCCGAACGGTTTTCTTCCTGATGTTACGGGTCACAGTTTGGGTGGGGCATTGACACAACGGGCTGCCGCTGAATTTTCCAACTTGATTAGAGAAGCTGTTACCTTCAATTCAACAGGAATTGACCAACTAACTGCTGATAGTTTTGACCCAAGCAGCACGGCGATACAGATAACTCACTATGTTGTTAGTGGAGACTATGTGAGCTTAGCTGGGGATGCGTTTTTGCCAGGAACAGTCTTTCTCCAGTCATTTAGAGACCCTCAAATCAACCCTCTTGCTGCCTCTTCTAAGCATGTAGAACCAAAAGACCTTTTAACCAATCCTCCACTAGGGTTTACTCAGCAAGAAATTTCTGTTGAGGAATTAAATAGCCCAAGCTTTGGTTACTATAATGATTCTGATTATGCAGAGTTTCTGGCGGCTGTCGGTGCCAACAACCCAGAATTAGCAACGGCATTAACAACAAGGGCAGGAACTGAGGAATTTCGACAAAGCGGACTATCTTTTGTACTCGGAGTAGCTGAGATTCTCAGGACTCTAGACCCGTCTCAAGATAATTATCTACTTGGTGACGATCTAGACAATTTTGCCTACGGTTTAGATGGCGATGACACCATCATTGGTAACGGTGGCGTCGATCTTTTGTATGGAGGTAATGACAACGATACTATTGATGGTGGTGCAGGACGCGATCGCCTCGTCGGTGGTTTCGGTGATGACACACTGACTGGTGGGGCTGGACGTGACCGTTTCTTGTTCTTGAGTATTAATAACATAGGACTCGACACCATTACTGATTTCCAGGTAGGTGTTGATCGTCTTGGTTTCTCTGCCAGTGGTTTTGGTGGTGAACTAGTCAGCGGTTCCGTGCTTCCCGAAACTCAGTTTTCTCTTGGTACAAGTGCAGCCGATACCACAACTCGCTTCATCTACGACAACACGACAGGTGGTTTGTTCTTTGATGCGGATGGTACAGGTGCAACTGAACAGGTGCAAGTAGTTACCTTATCAACAGAACTTGCCCTAAAAAACGCTAGTATTTATATCCTCTCTTGACGTACTCCCAGCACCAAACCAAAGTCGTAGAGACGTTCCGGCGGAACGTCTCTACAAAGCATAGGGAACACTAACTATTGATTCCAGAATTCTCAAAGACGTTTTTACCGTAAGATTGCGAAGCGCTGTTGGCACGTCTCTAGCTTTCCTTTTGTCCACTTCGCAATAAAATCCAACCCACTAACGCAAGCCCTGCACCGAAAATCAGAAAGCCAACATCCCAAGCCAACTGATTGGGGCCTGGTTTAACATGATGAATTCCTAGAATTTGATGGTCAATGATACCTTCAATAAAGTTAAATAATCCAGCACCGAAGAGTAAAGACCCACCAAAGATTTTGGGTGACCAAGGTACGTCATCACGTCCACCCGCACGCCACAGCAACACACCACCAATAACCGTTAGCGTCCAAGTTCCTAAATGAAAAAGACCATCCGCTAGTGTGTTCGCTTCGAGATTAGATAGATTCGTTGCAGGTCGAACGCTTGTTACCATGTGATGCCATTGGAGAATTTCGTGCAGCAAGATGCCATCCACAAATCCTGCCAAAAGACCTGCACCAATCAAGATACCAGCAGCAACCAATAATCCACTGTGATTACGTTGCTCAATCTTAGACTCCATACAGAACCTCACCCCAGCTTTGTGATACTGACGATAAGGTTCGCATAACTAATAGGTAGCTGCTTCCACCGCTCGTTAGAGTTAGGGAATCTTTACTTCTTACTTTTCGAGGCTCCTAAAATATTTTTCCATAGGCTCAGCACACCTTCTCGCGGCAAGAACCGGGGCAAATTCGCAATCAATTGATTTCCCAGCGCCCCAGGGACAACCGTAGTCTGCTTGTTGTCCAAACCTTTGAGCGCTTCACGCACCACCACTTCTGAAGGAGTATAGTTTTGAGCCGCCACATCTGCCAACATTGAAGGAAAATCAGCTTCTTGGAAAAAATTTGTATCCGTTGGGCCAGGACAAA
The DNA here is from genome assembly GCF_059505465.1 of Symplocastrum torsivum. NCBI lineage: Bacteria > Bacillati > Cyanobacteriota > Cyanophyceae > Oscillatoriales > Microcoleaceae > Symplocastrum > Symplocastrum torsivum. The sequence continues at coordinate 84,205 of NZ_JCACKQ010000009.1, forward strand.
CGGCTAGGACATGAACTCCATAGCTTTTGTTTTCTGCCGCTAGCGCCTCGCTGAAACTGAGAACAAAAGCTTTAGTAGCAGCGTAGACGGAAAAGTAAGGCATCGGTTGAAACGCTGCAACCGAGGACATATTGATAATGCCACCATGACGGCGTTGCCGCATTCCTGGCAAAAATTTATGCGTTAGAGCTACTGAAGCGAGGATGTTTAACTGAATCATCTTGAGTTGCTGTTCCCCATCCAGTTCTGCAAAGGAACCATACTCCCCAAAACCTGCATTGTTAACTAGCAAGTCAATCGTCAGTCCCTTCTGACTCACGGCATCGAATACATCTGTTGCCGCTGTTGGTGCCGTAAGATCTTGAATTAAACAGTCTACTTGAATCTTGTGTTGCTCCTGCAACTGTTGAGCTATCTGTTGAAGTTTGGCTTCTGAACGCGCCAGTAAAACAAGATTTGTTTGACGGGCAGCTAGTTCTTGGGCAAAGACTGCACCAATTCCAGCAGAGGCACCCGTTATTAAAGCTGTTGCCATGCTACTTACTACTAATTTTTTTGCTTGCTTTATATACTCTGAACTTGCATGAAATCAAGGAAGCATTTGTTAACGCTGCGTAGACTTTGTAATGATGTTTAGAACTGCAAGTTTTTTCGTTTTGGTATTTTATTCAGACTAGCCAAATCTTCATTTGCATGAACACTTGCGCTACCTTGATAATGTCAAAAAACTTAAATATTTTGCTATTTCTTTAGATAGACTACTCCTATTTCTTTCGGTATAAATTAAGTGTGCTGTGATTGAATACCAAGAACATCTAAAGCCCAAAATCCTTTCTATGCCTAAATCATAAGGATTGAATTTGAATTGTCTGTATCCATTTAAAAAGAGGGAAAAGTAGTTTTCATGACAAATTTTATTCATGAAATTATATAGTTTTATATTAATTAATAAGAATTAAAATATCCTTGACAAAACATATGAAACAGATGAGACGCGCTTGGCTTGCTCTGGCGCTAGTGCTTGCTTTACCCGGAACCGCT